>NZ_BLAY01000076.1 GCF_020521235.1 Microseira wollei NIES-4236
GGCAGGATGCCCATCCCACAAGCAAGAATGGCAGGATGCCCATCCCACAAGCAAGAAGGGCAGGATGCCCATCCCACAAGCAAGAATGGCAGGATGCCCATCCCACAAGCAAGAATGGCAGGATGCCCATCCCACAAGCAAGAATGGCAGGATGCCCATCCCACAAGCAAGAAGGGCAGGATGCCCATCCCACAAGCAAGAAGGGCAGGATGCCCATCCCACAAGCAAGAAGGGCAGGATGCCCATCCCACAAGCAAGAATGGCAGGATGCCCATCCCACAAGCAAGAAGGGCAGGATGCCCATCCCACAAGCAAGAAGGGCAGGATGCCCATCCCACAAGAAAAATCTAATAAACAACTATGACAAATTCTGTTTCCTATTCTTTTCTAACACCTCAAAGTTTTCTCGACCGCAGTGCGACTGTGTTTCGGGATAAAGATGCCATTGTTTATCGCCAAAAACGGTGGACATATGCACAATTTGCCGCGCGTGTCAAGCAATTAGCTAGTGCCTTGGGAAAGTGGGGGATAAAGAAAGGCGATCGCATAGCTTTCATTTGTCCCAATATCCCGCCCATGTTGGAAGCGCATTTCGGCGTCCCTCTCGCGGGAGGCGTTTTAGTTGCGATTAATATCCGCCTATCAGCTAACGATATTCGCTATATTTTAAACGACTCTGGAGCGCGTTTAGTTTTCGTCGATACGGAATTTTCCCACTTAGTCGCATCGGTACGAGAAGAACTCGAAACCGTTGAAGCAATTGTCAATATTGTAGATGAACAAGCGGAAATTCATGGCGAACAATTGCCCGGACTGGAATACGAAACCTTTCTGAATGAAGGCACAGCAGAAACAGTTTCATCTTGTTTAGAAGATGAAAACGACCTGATTTCTATTAACTATACCAGCGGCACCAGTGGAAAGCCCAAAGGCGTGATGTACAACCATCGCGGCGCATATTTGAACGCCTTGGGGGAAGCTTTAGAAGTGGGAATGAATAGTCAAAGCGTTTATCTGTGGACGCTGCCGATGTTTCATTGCAATGGATGGTGTTTTACTTGGGGAGTAACGGCGGTAGGGGGAACCCATGTTTGTTTGCGAAAGTTTTATCCGGAGACCGTAATTAATTTGCTCTGGAGTGAGGGGGTGACTCATTTTTGCGGTTCACCAACGATTTTGATCGTGTTAGTAAATGATAGAGCGATCGCCAAACTAACCCTATCCCATCCCTTGCGCGTCACCACCGCTGGCGCACCCCCATCGCCAACAATAATTCAAGCGATGGAAGAATTGGGAATTGAAATTACTCACACTTACGGTTTAACTGAAACTTACGGTCCTCATAGCATTTGCGAATGGCAAAAACCTTGGGATAATTTACCCATAGAAGAACGCGCCCGCCTCAAAGCGAGACAGGGAGTTCCTTATATCCATGCAGCAGAAATGCGCGTCGTAGATAAAGATATGAACGATATCCCCGCCGATGGCGAAACAATGGGCGAAGTTGTCATGCGGGGTAATAATGTGATGAAGGGTTATTTTAACGACCCGGAAGCGACTGCAAATGCCTTTCGCGGCGGATGGTTTCATAGCGGCGACTTAGCGGTAATGTATCCCGATGGGTATATTGAATTAAGAGATCGGGCAAAAGATATCATTATTAGCACTGGTGTAAATATCTCTACCATTGAAGTCGAACGGGCAATTTACAAACATCCCAATGTGTTGGAAGTTGCGGTTATTTCTATTCCCGATGAAACGAGGGGTGAAGTTCCCAAAGCTTTTGTGACTTTAAAACCGGATACTCATACGACGGAAAAGGAAATTCTTCACTTTTGTCGCCAGCATTTAGCACTTTTTAAATGTCCCAAATCTGTAGAATTTTGCGAATTGCCTAAAACTGCAACGGGTAAAGTGCAAAAATATCTGTTGCGGGAAAAAGAATGGGCAGGTTATGACAAGCGCATTCATTAATGATGCGACTCCTGTTTGTTTTTACCTACATAAACCTGCTTGTACTTTTTGACGAACTATCTCCTCTTCATTTTGATTTAGTTTGTAAGTCGAGAGGGTAATTCTTTCAGTTTTTTTGCGTTCAATTGCATCAAGTAAATCCTTCAAGTTAACCACACCTTCAGTGGGATGCTTACCTTGCTTTTTCATCTGTAAAGCGGCACGGACTGCTGCATCAATTACTGCTTCTCGAATTTCCCGACCACAAACATCTTCAATTTGAGCTAGTTTTTCAACAGAAACATCAGCAGCTAGTGGTAATTGCTTGGGAAGATGGTGTCGCCAAATTTCACGGCGACACTCTTCATCTGGCATAGGAAAATAGATATGGCGCACCCGCGTCTCAAAAGCTTTGTCGTAGTTTTCCACTAGATTGGTTGCGAAGATGACAATCCCTCGAAACTGTTCTAAACAGATGAGTAACTGGCTACGCATTGAGTTAATAGCTTGTTCGGAACCAGATGTGACTTCTGTCAATCTTTTTGAGAGTAATGAATCTGCTTCATCGATGAATAAAACAGCATTAGATTGCTCGGCTGCATGAAAGATGGCTTTAAGATTTTTAGGCCCATCGCCATGAAACTTGCTCTCGATGTCGGCGTAGCTTGCTAGCAAAATTTGCTTTTCTAAGCGATGTGCGATCGCATGTGCAGCCAAAGTTTTTCCTGTTCCTGGTGAGCCATAAAAGTTTAACACTATGTGAGGATTCGGCTGAATTTTGTTGAGTCCCCAATTTTTGTAGACAATTGACTCTACTGCGATCGCATCAACAGCTGAAAGCAGATTGTCCATTACTGCTTCAGAAAGAACCAAATCATCGAAATTATAAAGTGGTTTTTGAACTGTATACTGAGAAGCGCGTTCTTCGAGTGATTTCTCGTCACTGTTTCGGCGTTGATTTTGATCGCCCAACAGCGCATTAACTAAACTGCTTTTTCCTTCATCACATTCACCCACAACAAAGATTTTTATACGAACATCTTCACAACGAGTTTGATCCATAAAAGCGTTAATATCTCTGCAAAGTCTGGAGCGGAGAATGGCGGCTTCGGTTTCTGGCACATCATTGGGAACACCTTCTATATAAATATCTCTTGTCTTACTCATTTTTTGATTTCCTCTTAGTAGGTGCCCAAGTTCTATTTTCATTAACTTCTGATTTAATACTGAATTACTCAAGCATACTCTGTATCACCAATTCAACATAAATTACTACTGGTAAATCACCAGTTCAGCGTCACTGTGAGCATTAGCTATTTCTCGATCAATCAGATCGTATTTAATAGTTCTAGCCTCAACAATTTGGTGATTTTTTGTATTGAAAATTCCCTGAATTATTCTGTAATGACCAGATGATTGCTTCTCTTGTACGGTAAAAGCGATATCATCTTGATCGACAATTAACGATTCTCTTTCAAGGAACCATCTGGTAATCTCATCTAAATTCAAGTAGGCGATATATACAATAGTGGCCCCCGTTGATGCCACACATGCCCACATTATCATTGTCAATAAATTAAATGTCATGATGACCTCCTATTACTCTACAATAATTAAATCTTTGTCGCCAAAGCTCTCATTTAACTCTTCATCAAATTGCTTGACTAATATCTGACGACCATAAGGAATGCCATTTTGTTTGCAGACAAGTTGGTTTTCCTTATCTAAAAATACCTGGGAAAACAGGTAGCCTTTTTTGCGATGGCTTCGCAGCATAGCTCCCTTTTTAATTCTTGGATCGGGAGGGCGTTCAGTTACGAAGTAGCGAATTGCTGTATCGTAATTCATTATTTTACTAAAAGTAAATCTGAATAACCAGACTTTGTAAGTCAGTAGTTTCACAAAGTTATTTGTTATTTTAAATATATTTGTGCATTTTAACATGAATTTTGATTGATTTAATACGTTATTCAAGTAATTATCATAACGTGAATATAGTTCTATTCCTAAAGTAAGTATATTCCATGTAGCATGATAAAATATATCATAAAAATAAAATTGATCGCTAAGTTTAACACCTCGTATTTGGTAATATTTTAAAGCAGTATTATCCAGATAAAATTCCCTTATTAAATTTTCACGATAACACCAGATAGGTAAAATGTAGCGGCCTAAACTGGCGGGATACGTCCCCATCAACAGAGAGTAATTCCGAATCAGATGCCAAATTGTAGTCATTATGGTGACCTCCTTTTATTTATCGGGTGCAGTTGAGTTTTTTATGCAATCAGTTAGCGGGACTCAGACAAAAACCAGCGTAAAATTGGCTTCAAACCCGGACGGGGAAGGACTTTTACCTCGAATTGGTATAAATCTAGTAACCATGAGGGTTTCAGGCATTTTTCAGCGAATTATTTCCATTACTCACATAAAAATGTCTAAGTCTCATTAGTAGCTTATGTACAACAATAAACTGGTTGTTTCAGATAAACGGCTCAGTTTTGGCTCACATTTGGCTATCGCCTATCTACTGAGCCAAAATCGAGTCAAATGCTAAGCCAGAGGGGTTTAGCATTGACGTTATTAGTTTTACTCGTAAACAAAGTGGCTGTTACTCTTAAAGCGTCTCAAGCGGGACTACAAATTGTTGATCTGGCTAGAAGAAAGAAGGGCTGGAATAAAATTGCTGCTGTTTGGTGTAGTGCTGCCAACACTACACCAGCGACCTTGAAGCGGTTTTGGCGGGGGTTGCCAATTAATCAAGATGCCTTCGTTGAAATCTGTAAAGCTGTCCAAATTGAGAATTGGGAAGAAATTGTTGGCGACCAGTCAACTCAGCCAAGTACTATACCAACTCAGCTAACTACTACACCTATAGTTTCTAATTCTGTCCCGCGTATCAACTGGGACGATGCACCGAAAGTATCTATTTTTTACAGACGTACCGAAGAATTGACCAAGTTAGAGCAATGGGTTACACAGGAGCGCTGTTCATTAGTAATGCTTTTGGGAATGGGAGGCATTGGTAAAACAACTCTGTCTCGAATGCTTGTCCAACAAATTCAGAGTGAGTTCGAGTACATCATTTACCGCAGTCTCCGCCAAGCTCCACCTGTCCAAGAAATTTTAGCAGTCTTGCTACAATTCCTATCTCATCAGCAAGAAACTGATTTACCAGAAACTTTAGACAATAAAATATCCAGGCTGATTCAATATTTACAAGCTCATCGCTGTTTACTCATACTCGATAACGCAGAGGCAATTCTGGAAACTGGTCAGCTAGCTGGACAATACCGGGATACCTATCGCAGCTATAGCACTCTACTAACACGGGTAAAAGAAAGCAACCATCAAAGCTGCTTGGTGCTGATTAGTTCAGAGGAAGTCAGCTCATTACAGATAAATACCCTATCCGTCCATAGTATAGATTTAAAGGGATTGAATGAAACAGATGCCAAGGAAATCTTTATAGCAAAAGGTTTCTCTGGCTCTGAGCCAGAATTAGAAAAAATAATTTCCTATTATGCTGGTCATCCATCATCCTTACAGATAGCTGCTGACACGGTTTGGAGAATATCTCGTCACAATATTTCTGAATTTTTAGAAGCTGGAACCTTACTCTTGAATGAGGTTTGCTCTCTTTTAGAAAGGCATTTTAAGCGGTTGTCTGATTTAGAAAAAATAATTATGTATTGGCTAGTGCTTGAACCTAAGTCAGCCACGATAGCGAATATAGAAAAATTGAGATATTTTTATACAGACATTTCAACCCAAGACTTAATCGAGGGTTTGCTCTCATTACAGAGACGCTCATTGATCGAACAAAGGTATGATATCAATGGTTCTGGCTTATATTTGCAACCCTTTGTCAGGGAATATGCAATTGAAAAATTTATTGAAGACATTCGTGAACAAGTATATAAGATTTCTGGAGCCTGTAAAATCAAGCGAATAGGAATTTTTCCAAGTTCTATCCAAGGCAATGTGGAGCAGCATCTAAGAGATGACGATATTCGTTTAATCAACGAAATGGTAGAAAGTAAAATTAGGGAAATACCTACCATTATCAGAAGTGAAGAAAGTGCTAAAGTCAAGCTAGAGCAAATATTCTCACTGACCTTAAAAGTTTCTCAAATCAAAAAACGAGGAAACATGACTAACCAAGATAACCAAGATCGGCGCGTTATTAAAATGGGTACGGGGAACTATTTTGAAGTTAGACGCGACTATATCCAAGGCAATTATATCAATATGAGCCAGGATTTATCGCAAGCCGCAGCCCAAATTCAGCAACTTTTAAATCAACTGCAAAATCAGGGATACAGCCCAGAACAAGCTCAGGAACAAACGGCAACTGATTTAGCAAATCAGGCTCGGAATAATTCTTCAGTTAAAGACAAGCTAGTTAAGTGGGGAGAATCTTTAAGTGGCACTGCTGCCACTACTACTGTCACCGAGGTAGTTAAAATAGCTTTAAGACTGTTAGGATTGCCTTTGCCTTAATGTTTGGGACAGAATTGTAGGTCGGGTAGCATCCCAGCGAAACCCAACAAATTCAGGTTTATGTATGTAGGTGCGATCGTATTTGTCGAATTAAAGAGTGCGATCGCCTCTAATTTATTCCTCATTTTCCATCAATTCATCTATCAACTCACGCAAATCATCATACTGATAAGGAGGTTGCTTCCTCACTGCCAAAACAGTCAATAACTTTAGTTCTTCTTCGATCGCATACACAACTTGCCAAGACCATACCCTTTTGAGGTTCTGAATGCGAGAGCTTCGCTAGCCCTTGGCATATCGCTCTCCATTATCAATAATGCATGAAACCCAAGGTTCTGGCCTATCCCTGGGTTTCGGTATACCGCTATTTGCACGTGCCATTGCTTTTAAGCCAAGAATTCAATCTTTACATCGTCGTGTTCTACCACTTAAACTACCGGAGCATGTTGGGCGCTCCAGGCAGGCTACGATCCCGCATCCGACAATCTGAGACTCGTTGGCGAGCGCTTTGGCATCCAGCGGTGAATGCTGAGCTTGGAGTAATAGTCTGAGGTTGAAACTGTGCCGATTCCGCTTAATTTTTATCTGCATCTGTCTGGTAGGTCACAACCAGCGATCGCAGCAATTAAGCAAGCACGATTGAGATTAAAATTTGAGTTTTAGCTTTGGATTACTCCTGTCTTTTAATATAGCGCAAACCTTCTAAAAATGCAAGTAAAAAAACCCCAGTTTCTTCAATAATACCTGAGCCAATTTTCTGAAACGCCCACCCACATGCTAAAGCATGGGGCTACACAAACAAAGCCCGCAAGGCAAGGGCTTAAATTCTTACTTACAGCCCGCGCAGGCGGGCTTTGTTTGTATAGCGACACCCTTAAGGGTGTCGCATTTTGGCAAAGGTATTATTCCAGAAAGCGAGTTTTAAACTTAAATTAAATTACCCCAGCAAATACTGAAACATGCTTGCCGAAATATGCTGCTGTTGGGCTTCCGTATTATTCGCTTCCTCGCGGGCGAATTTAACCGCTTGACTCAGCTTTTCAATGCGCTCCAACAGTTCTTTAATCCGCGTCGCAGGCATCGCACCAGAAAACTTCACCGTGCGCCAATATCCCACGGTCACATCTTCGTAATAAACCTCAACTTGAGCCGGGTGTTTATCCGTCGCTTCGGCTTTTACATGGTTGCGCGGAATTTTCTTGGTTTTGAGCGTTTGAATAGCTTCTGTTGCCCAGCAATCTGCTGAATTATCAAACGTCCAAGTTTCGGAAGCGTCCAAAACCGGCAGCTTTTTAATAAATGCCTGCAACTCTACCAACTGCTTTTCCAGAAACAGCAAATACGCAACTGGCACTTGAGTCAAAACAATTTGACCATCCACAACAACATCCGCCCGCGCGTGGCAATTTACCCAGTCTTTTGTTGCCGTTACGTCAAACAATTTGGTCAAAACTTCCACCGTTTGGCGCAGCACTTCTTCTGCCTTCACTTGCACCCGATTCGACTCAGGTGGCAGTTGTTCGCCTTCCTCATCTTTGGGACGATAAGTGCGAGCAATTCCGCTAAACAATGCAGGCTTTTGTAGCGTTTGCTGAATCCCTGTCAGTTCTTGTACTGACTTGCTTTTAATGCCTTTTTCAATCGCAATAATTTGGTTCAGGCGTGCCATGACGCCTCCTTTTTTGATTTTGAGCTTGTCGTTATTGTAGTATAACGTATTTCATAGGTCAAGAAACCCGGTTTCTTGTCAAAATCTTGAGTTGTACAACGAGACACTGACGCAGAAACCGGGTTTCTGTACCGCTTTTATAGCGGTTTGCCGCTGGATGAGGTACACCGCAAGTTTGTGTAGCGGCACCGTTAACGGTGCCCGCACACTGCTGTCGAAGCCTTAAGGCTGTACTTCACTCGCTGGCAATCTGCTTTTAAGGCACAAGAGAAAAATCTCTCCCTTCGACTTCGGGTCTAGCTTGTGCCGAGTCGGTTCCCCCTGGGTGGGGAGGACGGTTTCTCACACCTGCCTCGGCGTCACCATCGGGAAAATCTTCATCGGGGGGATACCAGCGATATCTGCTTGAACGGTGCGCCAGGGCTTGATAAATATCGAAAATTGCCCGTAAAAAGCTGTAAGTCCCCTCGGCAAGCAAAAAATAGATAAATTGCATGGATCGACTTTGAGATTTATATCATGTTACGATATATTGTACAATAATATATCGTAGATTGATATAAAGCGATGCAAGTCAAAATTGATCCAGAGAGTTTCCTACCCCTGAAACCGGCGGCGTTTCACATTCTGCTGGCGTTGGTGGATGGGGAAAGGCACGGGTACGGCATCATGCAGGAAGTGCGACAAAGCACGAATAACAGCGTCAAACTCGGTCCCGGTACGCTTTACGGCACGATTAAGCGCCTGCTGGCGGATGGACTGATTTTGGAGTCAGAAGAAAGACCCGATGCAGAATTAGATGACGAACGCCGTCGTTACTATTACCTGACAGAATTAGGTCGCCGAGTCATTACTTTGGAAGTGCAACGTTTAGCCAATTTGGTTAACATGGCGTCGGCGAAAAAGTTGCTGGATGGAAGTATTGCGGGAGGCAATTTCTAATGTCAACTTTGCTGAGCAATATTTCGGTTTGGTTGTATAGCATATTGCTATTAGCCTATCCTCCAACCTTCCGTTGGGAATACGGACAAGAAATGATGCAACTGTTTCGCGATATGCTGCAAGATTCAATTCGGCAACGGGGATGTTTGGGAATTTTAGAAGTATGGTTTTGGGTGTTGCCGGATTGGGTGACAACTGTGAGGCAACAGCGCTTACTTGCAGCGAATTATTACCGTTCCAGATGGATTTTTACTAGAGTGGTACAAGCTGTTATCGCTTTGATTTTTTTAGTTTTTGGTTTTGTTTATTGGTTTTATGCTCAGCAGTAACTCATCTTATGATAACCTTAACCTTACCAGCAGGTCGTTGAGGGCATTTTTACACGAAGGCGATTCACGTAATTTGCTATTCTGACTTGCCTCTTCTAATTCGCGGTGCAGACGGTCAAATTCTCCCTGATGAAACGCCACGTCAGCATCTGCCAAAACGGATTTTTCCGCACCAGCTAACTTACGAGCGATTAAATCGGGAATGTAAGGCAATTTGAACGCTTCGTTTAGATGCACTAAATTTGCCTCCACAGTCCCTGTCTGCATCAAATAAATACCCGTCAGCAAAACTCTGTAAACGTAAAGCAAAGGTTTCACACGATGCAGTTGTTCTTTTTCAAACAATCTCCATTGCGTTTGAGCAAAACCCAAGTAGTGGTAACAGTGATAGCGCGTGATACAACCTTTAGCAATTTGCTTTAATTCTTCATGTTCTGGTGTTGTGCGAACAATTAGCGGCGAATCAAGCTGATCTAAAACATAGCCATTTTTTTTCAACAGCAGTGAAAAAATTTTTTACATCGTGAGTTACGAGGTCAATTTGCCATCCATCTCGAATTTCAGAAACTTCGATAGTTTCTCGTCCAGGATTTAATCCAACCACCTCTCGGACTGGCAAAATATGCACTCCCCGCAAGTCATAATCCGAATCGGGTGTAGAAAAGCCATACAAATGTGCGCCGCTAATTGTGGAGAATAAAAGCGGATATGGTTGCTCGCCAATTACTGAAAGTAAAAGCTGATTCGTAGCCATAATTCATTTTATCTCGTTAGTAGCGAGGCAGAGCCTCTAGGTATCTCGTTATCTCGTTCCCAGGCTCTCGTTGGTAGCGAGGCAGAGCCTCTAGGTATCTCGTTATCTCGTTCCCAGGCTGGAGCCTGGGAACAGCACTAAGTCTGCCCATTCGATTAATTCTAAACTAATTATTTGGGGTTTTTGCTCGGATTGAATGCCATATTCTGCTAATATAGTTAGTGAGTTAGACGCTACTGTAAAACGCTTGTTTGCAAGAATTACAGCGTCACGAACTGCAATTTCATCTATTTTTCCGAGTAGCCTCATTTTTTTCCCCGAAATAGCGCCTCCGCCATCGGAATGCGACAGGTGTTACCCGTACAAAAAAATCAAATTATTTGCAGAGGAAATCCGTTTTGATCGCTCCCCTTATTTTGTAGCCGGTAATAGATGGGGATAACTAATTATTGCTGGTGAATGATAATGCGCCTGCACTACTTCACCTACACCATTCTTGGTGCGTTAATTTGGCGCGTGAAGCGAATCGCATAGGGTTTGGACTGCGACTTGGTATAAGTCCTGAAGCCAAATGGCAAATTGGCAACATCTACCCGAAGTAAGAGTCAATAATCAGATGATTTGAGGATGTTGTGGAAATTAGTTATGGCAGAAACTTTGAACTTGAACCCCCCATTGCTGGCAAACAATGCAGGCACACTTGCAATCGGTACAAATGGGAATGATTCCCTCAGTGGTACCGATGGGAATGATACCCTCAAAGGTGGAGCTGGCAATGATACTCTCTGGGGTTTTAGAGGTAACGATCTGCTTGAAGGAGAGGCAGATGACGATTGGCTTTACGGAGGTTCTGGCAACGATACACTTCTGGGTGGAGCAGGAAACGATGTTCTCGATAGTGGAGTAAGCGCTACCCAGGTTGTTGTTCTATTGGACACCGACGACCCAACTTCTGGCAATGATTTTCTCAATGGTGGTTTGGGTAATGATTCTCTAACCAGTAGTGCTGGTGACGACACACTCATTGGCGGAGATGGGGATGATTTATTATCTGGCGGAACGGGTGCTAGATTCGGATCTAATACTGGGTTTGGATTTGTATCGGACTCCTATGGGTTTGTACCAGAGGAGTCTGACAACGATGTTCTCGATGGTGGGGATGGTCACGACACTCTCGATGGTGGCAATGGCAACGATATTCTCACTGGAGGAAGTGGTAACGATATTCTCAATGGTGATGCGATCGCACCGCTAAGCGGAATTCCCTATACGATTAATCCCGGTAGCGATCGCCTCGATGGTGGGGATGGCAATGACTCGCTCAACGGTGGGAGTTACAACGATACGCTCATAGGTGGAGCAGGTAATGATACTCTCATTGGTGAGAGCGGTAGCGATCGCCTGATTGCCTCAGATGGCAACGATATTCTCAAAGGTGGAGAAGGAAGCGATACTCTCACAGGTGGTTTGGGGAGCGATCGCTTTGGGTTCACCTTTACGAGTTACCAATCTTTCAACTTTCCCCCTTCGGGTTTGCCGCCATCTGGACCCAACTTGTCCCCCTCTAGCTCTGCCAAATT
Organism: Microseira wollei NIES-4236; assembly: GCF_020521235.1. Taxonomy (GTDB): domain Bacteria; phylum Cyanobacteriota; class Cyanobacteriia; order Cyanobacteriales; family Aerosakkonemataceae; genus Microseira; species Microseira wollei. The sequence continues at coordinate 11,731 of NZ_BLAY01000076.1, forward strand.
TTCCCTATTTCCCCAACCCCAAACACCACGACCCGAAAGTGGAATTGACAGGATCGACGATTTCAATCTCCAACAGGGAGACAGGATCGAAATCGTCAGTTTCGGGCAAATTTCCATTAACCAAATCTCGTACAATTCAAACACGGGTGCGCTATTGTTTAACAGCCAACAATTCGCCCAACTTCCAACAGGTCTTGACTTCAATCCCCATCGGGATATCGACTTGAGAATTAGCTCTCCTATAAACCCACTGATTTTGCCTCCTGCTACATCGTTTTAACTAGCTACATTCCGCAAAGAAACTAAGGTGATACGAGAAATAATATCAAGTCCGCTCGCATCGGACTTGTATATCCAGCTCCTCTCCCTTGATGACAGAGGAGGTTGGGGGTAAGCGTGCAAGTCCGATGTAACCGTACTTGATATAAAGCCTTTTTTGAGTTAAGTAAAGCTGAAGTAACCTAGACGTGAGACTGCGTTCGCTTAGCGTGCCGTAGGGAATCGCATTTGGGGATGGATGCAGGTGCGAGCGCATTTGTTACAGCGGATTGCAGCCGTTGATGGTACACCTTTGTGGCTTACCCCTGGGAACGAGTGATGGTGAGCTGCCGCCTCCTATGTTTAAATGAGTTTTTCTGCTTTGCAATATATTTGTCTTGGGGTTTCGCTGAAATACTTAAACAACGCCGGACATAACCAACCTTCTAAATTTTTATCTTGCCAACGATACCAATTGCCGCCGTATTCTTCTCTAACCCAAACTAATTCTGCTTGATATCCTGGGAAAGGATTAGCAGAAAACAAAAGCTTAAAACCCAACTCAGCTTTGGGAATATCTTGAACTAAAATATCAATCATTTCGGGAATGCCGCTCACAAAGGGTTCTCGTTCAAGTCCGACTCGATCGTCATCAAATACCCAAGTGCCTTCGTATCGATAAGGAAAGATTACCAGCATGGCGTTAGCCATTTTTTCCACCTTGTATTATATTGGTGAAGTAGTTAACGCAAGTTGCTAGTTATAAACAAGGGCGTTGCTAATTGTTAATTGCTAATTGCTAATCTTGTATTTTTACCAATCTAGCCATTAGCCATTAGCCATTAGCTGCTATGTATGAGATAACTAGCAACTTGAGTTAGTTAGATTATTGATTAATTCAATTGTAATTGATAACGAGTAAAAAAGTGGGAGATAGGGATTAGGAAAATGACCGATGATAATGGAGAACTCAAAAACTATCTAGATGAGGAAGACCGCCTCAAAGAATGGCCTTCTAAACGGAATAAAGGCAAGTCCCAGCAGCTAGTATTAGAATATATGGCCTCTAAATTTTATCAGGAGGTGAAATACACTGAAAAAGAAGTGAATGCGCTGTTAAATCAATATCACACCTTCAACGATCCGGCACTGTTGCGGCGGGAGATGGTGGAACGTAAATTACTGGCGAGGATGCGGGATGGAAGTGCTGATTGGCGTCCGAGTGTGTCTGAGTAATCGAAACAGTGTATCTTGTTATGAGTTGAGAGCGATCGCCCAAACACCATGTGCCGTTTACTAGGCTACCTCGGTTCACCCATTCTGCTAGAATACCTAACCCAAGTTGCTAGTTATAACTATCTTGGGTTGCTCTCATTGCTAATCGTTAATTGCTAATTGCCGCTCGGAATATTTTTCGGTTCTATCATTAGCCATTAGCCATTAGCTATTAGCCATTTCAGTATCCATTTTAACAAAAAAATACCGCGAGGTAACGGCTGAGGCGTGGGCAGGGTAAAAGGATTTTTCCCGGATAATCTATGTTGTAAAATATCGAGGGCTTGGTCAATTTCTTGGGCGCATTGGCGATACCTGGATAAAGATTTACCAACGGGATCTGCAATGTCTAATGAAGTTGGATATCCGACAAATTCTTTCAGGGTAAATGTTTTGTCGCTCAGTTCGGGAAAGATGGCGATCGCCAGATACTTATGCAACCTTGTCATCGTCAGCACTAAGTCTGCCCATTGGATTAATTCTAAACTAATTCCTTGGGGCTTTTGCTCGTATTGAATGCCATACTCTGATAATATAGTGAGTGAGTTAGAAGCTACTGTAAAACGCTTGTTTGCAATAATTCCAGCGGAACGAACTTCAATTTCATCTATTTTTCCTAGTTGCCGAATTCTTTCTTGAAATAGCGCCTCCGCCATCGGACTGCGACAGGTGTTACCCGTACAAACAAATAAAATTCTCATTGGTACAACTCATGAAACAATATACTTGAGGATCCCCCCTTACCCCCCTTGCCCCCCTTAATTCAGGGGGGAAACCAAAATCCCATCCCCCCTTGCCCCCCTTAATTCAGGGGGGAAACCAAAATCCGATCCCCCCTTGCCCCCCTTAATTCAGGGGGGAATCTCAAATCCGATCCCCCCTTGCCCCCCTTAATTCAGGGGGGAATCTCAAATCCGATCCCCCCTTGCCCCCCTTAATTAAGGGGGGAATCTCAAATCCAAAATTGCAAGATGTCAAAGCGAATTGAAACACTAGCAGTTCACGCAGGACGTGGTATCGATCCGGCGACAGGCGCAGTTGTACCGCCGATTTATCTATCTACAACTTTTGAGCGATCGCCTGACGGAACCTATCCCCACAACTATATTTATACCCGTACCAACAACCCGAACCGGGAAGCGCTAGAAAAATGTCTTTGCGAATTAGAAGGAGGCGTCGCCGCCGCTGCGTTTTCTTCCGGTTCCGCCGCCACGATGAGCGTATTTCAAGCACTTTCCCCAGGCGACCATGTTATTGCACCCGTTGATGCTTATTCTGGCACATCTTTGCTGCTGCGAGAAGTTTTGATTCCTTGGGGTTTGTCAGTAACTTTTACCGATCTATCTAATTTTACCAGAGTTGAAGAAGCACTTCAAGAAAATACAAAATTAATTTGGATAGAAACGCCTTCAAATCCGCTTTTAAAGATTACCGATATTCGGAATATTGCAGAAATTGCCCATCGAGCGAATGCAATTTGCGTCTGCGATAATACTTGGGCGACTCCGGTGGGACAAAACCCGTTAAAACTGGGTGCTGACTTGGTTGTTCACGCGACGACGAAGTATTTGGGGGGACATAGCGATGTGTTGGGAGGGATGGCGATATCACGCACAGAAACTGACTTTTTTAACCGAATTAAACAAATACAGAAAACTGGAGGCGCAGTCGCTTCTCCCTTCGATTGTTGGTTAGTCCTGCGGGGTATTCAAACTTTACCCTATCGGATGAAGGCTCACGCAGAAAATGCCCTCAAAGTTGCTGAATTTTTAAGCAATCATCCCCAGGTAGAAGTCGTCCATTATCCAGGTTTAAAACAACATCCCGGACATGAAATTGCGGCTTGCCAAATGCAGCTTTTTGGTGGAATGGTTTCGTTTCAGGTAAAAGCAGGAAGGGAGAAAGCTTTTGATGTAGCCGCGAAGGTAAAACTATTCACGCGCGCCACCAGTTTAGGAGGTGTAGAAAGCTTAATCGAACATCGCGCCTCAATTGAAGGAGAAGGAACAAAAACGCCGGGAAATTTACTGCGACTGTCTATCGGAATTGAACATGTCGATGATTTAATCGATGACTTGGAGCAAGCTTTAAACTCTGATTTTGCCTGACTGGAAAACCCGAGCAATGCTAATAGCTAATAGCTAATAGCGAGAGCTTCTGCCAGCTGACTAAGCTAGCATTTTTCCTGAGATTAGCCATTAGCCATTAGCCATTAGCCCCAGGTTTGAGATAGCTAGCAACTTGCGTTAGTACCTACGAATTGGCGCTGCAACAACTGCCGCCTACTCAACTGAAGATCCGGATGATATGTTTTATCGGTAGTACCCTGGGAAATCTGACGCCAGCAGAGTGCGATCGCTTCTTCACCCAGATCGCCAACGCGCTGCAACTAGGCGAGTATTTCTTGTTAGGAATCGACCTGCAAAAGCCAAAACATCTCCTAGAAGCCGCCTACAATGACAGCTCTGGCGTCACGGCGCAATTTAAACGCAACATGCTCGATCACCTCAACTGGCGGTTTGAGGGCAATTTTGACCCAAATCAGTGGCAACACCAGGCTTTTTACAACGAATCCCCATCCCAAATGGAAATTTACTTGCAAAGTAAAAAAGCCCAAACCGTCCGATTGCACGCCCTCGACTTAACCGTCGAGTTTGAAACAGACGAGACAATTTTGACCGAAATTTCCCGCAAATTCGACCTGAATGTCATGCAACGGGAACTAGGGGCGCGAGGTTTAGTGCCGGTGCAAGCTTGGACAGATCCGAATTCCTGGTTTGGGTTGCTGCTGTGCCAAAGGCAATTACCCACCCCTAATGCGATCGCCTGATATCATGTCCGGTTAAACACCCATAGTTAGGAATGACTTGGGAGAACGGTGACACGGTGACGCTCTGAGATTTTTATTCAGGGTAATTAGGCGGACATCATATAACTCAATCCTCCCTGCCGATTAACCGTCAAATTGTGTCCTAATATACAAGCGCCTGGGGATGATCGGTGCGCCTGTAATTTTTTATGGGTAGACAACTGTGCCGTTGTGGTTTTCAATATATAAGGCAGACAAGGGTGCGACAAACTACCCCATATCCCATTAAGTTTATTGGGGTATTAACCTAAATCAAGTCGGGTTAAATTAATCTATTCCAAAGTAATGTAGTTTTAGGGGTGAGAGTGATGAGTAATGGAATGGCATTTGTAGCAGGAGCTGGACTAGCAGGGATTGCGGCGCTGCTATTTCTTAAAGGTGGTGGAAATCCTGGCTTATACAACTTGCCTGCTGCTGCTTCACTGCAACCCCCGCAAAACTTCCAACAGCCAGTTCCTAACCCCCAGCTGCCTGGGCTAACCGCACCACTGCCAATACCGGCGGCAGGTGTGAATAATCCTGCTTATTGCGCCAATTGCGCCCAGCAGCAGTTAGAGAACGCACAGCTAAAAACAGAAAACGAGCAGCTTAAAACTCAACTTCGCAATCAGCAATTCGTGATTGAGGCGCTAAACGCACAAAGAAATAACGGCGGCTTGAACCCCCAGCTGAATCAAGCCCAGTTGACTGCCGGGATACAGTCTACCAATCCCAATACGACAAGCTTGCTGTGGGCATTGGGAGGAATGGGGGTGACAGTGACAGCTGGACTGCTGATGGCAGGGGTATTCTCGCTGCTCTCGCGGCAGCAGCGTCCTCCTGCGGGTACGGTACAGTTGATTCACCCAATCAACCAGCTGCCACCGTCGTTGCCCTACAAACGGCGCTCTGAGTATGCGTCCCCTCGGTATGAGGAAAAACGCGCCAGCTATCTGGACTACGACGAGTACGACGACTACAAAGATTACGAAGGACGTTAAACAGCAACGGCAACTGATATCGTGTCCGCTGGAATACCCATAGTTAGGACTGATATCAAGTCCGGTTGCACCGGACTTGTATAGTGGGGGTGTAGTTGATCGAGAGTGCGATCGCACAGTTATGGGCAAGCGTCTTGTAATCGAACCACATCTTTCAGTGGAAGAACTAGAGATGCGTTATATCATGTCCGCGAGAGATCAGTTGTGTATAGTTGATTGTGCGAAAAAGCGTTTTTTCTCCCCTTTGCTCCCCCAGCCCCTTTGCTCCCCCAGCTCCCCTTTGCTCCCCCAGCTCCCCTTTGCTCCCCCAGCTCCCCCATCCCCTTTGCTCTCCAAACGCAACCGATGCAACCGGACACGATATGACGCGGTGACAAGGGAGAGCGGTGACGCTCTGAGTTTTAATTAAGGGTGAAAAGCCGGACATCATATGAAACATGTTGCCGTTTGATTGTGGCGCCCAAAAAAGTGGAGAATTTTTGCTCGGTGTTCAACGCTTTGATGCCAACGAGCGTATAACCAAAAAGCCAGCGCCAAATGCGGTAATGACAACTAGAATCACCAACAAAGTATACAACCATCCATGGAAGGTTGAGCTATCGGGCTGCGATCGCTGACGATAGCGGCCTTCTGCCTGTTCTCCGACAATCCTATCTGGCAGGGCGCCTCCACTCGGTTCCAGGTTCCTGAAAGCATTCGGTGCCACTCCGGGGCTAGAAGCGTTGACCCCTGACATTGGGCGTGGCCCCCAAGACATCGGTCGTGGCCCCCCCGTCGGGTATCCCGATTGATTTCTCATTTCGGGATGGGTGTAGCTAGCCTCACTCCAGCCATCTGGGGACGAGTCAACGATTTGTTTTAGGTACACCGCTGACTGAACGATTTTGTCAAGTTCCCGGCGCAAAAGTTGGTTTTGTTGCACCAACTGCTGATTGTGGGCGTTGAGCGATTCCAGCATTACCCGCGTCGCTTGCAACTCCGCTGCCAGTTGTCGGTAAACCGATATTGGTACAGCGGGAGCGTAAGCATTCGTTGTGGCTGGTGTGCTTTGACCGGGATTGGTTAATTTTGACACCGATGGCTTGGGATACGGATTGGAGGTCATAGGCTTAGCTAGGTTTAGATTGTCGTTTGGCAACAAGCAGCCTGTTTTATATGCCTAACAATAGTAGAAATTAGGACAATTTGATACTCCGATTTGGGTAATGGCATTCCCAGGCGACCGCCTGGGAAGGGTAATGGGTAATTGCTAGCTTCACCCATTACCAATTACCCATTACCGATTACCCATTACCGAGTAACGGAAAAAAATGTCCTACTGGGCCTGAGCCAGAACCTATGGTTAAAGAGTGCTGTAAGGCAGTGGTGACGTAATCTTTTGCCTGTTGAACCGCGGGGAATAAATCCTTACCTAAAGCTAGATTAGCTGCGATCGCCGCCGCCAGCGTACACCCAGTACCGTGGGTATTCTTCGTTTCTACCGCAGACGCCGTCAAAGTTTGCCAATGCTTCCCATCAAACCAAATATCCACACCTCGGATTTGTCTCGGCATTCCTCCCCCCTTTACCAAAACGGCCCTACAACCGAGTTGGTAGATGCGCTGGGCAGCCGCTCGCATATCATCGAGGGTATGAATCTCCAATCCGCTTAAAATCTGAGCCTCATATCGGTTGGGCGTCACCAGCATTGCCTTTGGCATCAAAGCATCCCGCAGAGTTGCCACGGCTTGATTGTCTATCAGCTGGACGCCCGTGCGCGATACCATTACCGGGTCAACCACCAACTTCTCGATGCCTAACACTTCCACCTGGTTCGCCACGGCGGCAATAATTTCCTGGTTCAGCAACATACCCGTTTTGGCAGCTTGCACCCCAATATCTGCCACCACCGCCTCTATCTGGGCAATTACAGCCGCCGCCGGTAGGGCATCCACTCGCGTCACTCCCAGGGTATTTTGGGCTGTGACGCAGGTTATAGCACTCGTCCCGTGGACGCAGTGAAAGGCAAACGTTCGCAAGTCTGCCTGAATTCCAGCACCGCCGCCGCTATCCGAACCGGCAACAGTCAGTGCTACAGGGATTGAATTGGGCATAGGGTATTTGGGCAGGGGGGCAGGGGGGCAGGGGGGCAGGGGAGCAAAAGCGGCAGAGGTCTAGGGGCAAAGGGGCATTTGAATCTATAATTTTCCTCATCTCACCTGCTCACCTGCTCCCCTGCTCATCTGCTCACCCGCCCGATTTCGGCGGACGCTTCCGACGGAGGAATTCGGGAATATCCAATCCGGGTTCTGGTTTAATTACCTCTAGACCTTGGGGCGGTTTAGCAGCAGCCCCAGGGGTTGACCCTGGTGTAGTTGGACGCGGCGGGGGCGGGGTTGGCGTTCTGGCTGCCCGTGCGGCTGGTTGAGCCGATTGGGTTTCGCTGCTAAAGCCGGTGGCAATCACCGTAATTCTAATTTCTCCTTGCATCTTGTCGTCGATCACTGCCCCGAAAATAATATTGGCATTTGGATCGACGACTTCGTAAATCGTTTCTGCTGCCGCGTTGACCTCGTGTAAGGTGAGGTCCTGACCGCCGGTAATATTAAATACAACGCCTTTTGCTCCATCAACGGAAGATTCGAGCAAGGGCGAGGAAATTGCCATCGTCGCGGCTTCTCTAGCTCGCGATTTGCCGGAGCCAACCCCAATCCCCATTAAAGCCGAGCCGGCATCTGCCATGATGGCGCGGACATCGGCAAAGTCAACATTGACCAACCCGGGGATAGTAATGATATCGGAAATGCCTTGTACACCTTGGCGCAGGATGTCATCTGCGGCGCGAAAGGCTTCTTGAACGGGGGTTTGTTCGTTAATCACCGATAACAAGCGATCGTTGGGAATTACGATTAACGTATCTACCCGACTTTGCAGCGCGGCAATGCCTTCTTCAGCTTGGTTGGTGCGACGCCGCCCCTCGAACATAAAGGGTTTTGTAATCACGCCCACCGTCAAGGCGCCGACTTCTTTTGCTGCTTCGGCGACGACAGCTGCTGCACCCGTACCCGTGCCGCCTCCCATCCCAGCGGTGATAAATACGAGGTCGGAGTTATCCAAAGCCGCAGCGATTTCGTCGCGAGATTCCTCAGCGGCTTTTTGACCGATAGCCGGGTTACCGCCTGCCCCCAGCCCTCGCGTCAGTTTTTGTCCGATTTGCAAGCGTTTGGGAGCCGCTGATTGGGCTAGAGCTTGGGCATCGGTATTAACAGCCCAAAACTCTACACCCGATAACTCGCTGGCAATCATGCGGTTCACCGCATTACTGCCGCCACCACCGACGCCAATCACTTTGATTTTGGCTACCCGACTGGGTACGATATCGCCGAGGCGGGATGATTCAGAAGACATCGCTTTTGGCTCGCGAGGTTGACCAAATTGGAATAGGGGATTACCGAAGGAACTAGCCGTGTCCACCGACAGGGACGAATTCGATGGTCCCTCAGCTTGAGAAAGTTTATAGGTAAGCCCCTGTTTATTATCAAGCGTCATTGTAATCAAAAATAACTGGTAAACAATTCTTCAGTTGAAGATAGCTCTAGTCAACTATGGGTTATATGGGCTATGTCGGTTGACAAACCAATAATAGCAACAAGCTGGTTGACGAGCAGCAAAACGTTTGTTGCCGTTTGTTGCAAATTTTATCGGGATATTGGTTTGGGTGGTTGGGGTAGCTTGGAAGGGACACTGGGGGTTTTTAGGGGGAGATTGGGGTTTGTTTTGGGGTATGATTGTATCATTTGCAGGGCGGGGGATTCTGGATTTTTCAGGTCAATGTAAGCTATTTGGCTGGTTTTAAGCTTGGTTGGTAAAGCGCGCAGGCGATGCAAAACTTCGAGCTGTTCGGCAAACTGGGAGCTGTACGGACCTAAATGGACAATTCCCAGCTCGGTTTGCAAAATTATATTTGTCCGGTTGCGCCAGTCAATCTCAAAGATTTTCACGGTACTCTCGCGCAATACTTGATAAATTTGGGGCCATTTGGCGAGATCCCGCTCTCGCACGCCGAGGATTTTTAGCTTTGGTAAGGAAAACGATGCCCCTAAGACTTTGTACTTTTCCAACGGCACTAATACACCGTTGGCATCTAGCAATCCCACAGGCGATCGCATCTTAGGCGTTTCCTTTGCTCTTGAGGCAATCAGTGGCGATCCGGGGGATGGGATACCGATCGCGAGCGCCACTGGTTGCCGTTCTTGGACTTGTACCATCAATCCGGGCGGAATCAGCTGGCGCTTTACCGTTGCAGAGGCAATGACTGATGCGTTTGAGGTCAGACGAGATGCCAGAGCTTGCGGTTCAATTCGCAGTAACGACTGGGGATAGGACAAGGATAACAAAGACCTCACCGCTCGATCTGAAATCATTTCATTGCCTTCGACTGCGATCTGATCCGGAGTGCGAATCACCCAAATTGGTTGAGTCGCCCCCCAGACTAACCCGCTTGCCAAACCGGCACTTGCTACCGTTCTCCAAATTGCCTGCGCTGTATGAATACGCCTTTTCCGGCGCAATGTTATTCGCCGCCCCCTCAATTCTGAAAGCGATACCGATGCGATGCTAGTCATCGTAATCCCCTATATGCTTACGTGTAAAGTGACTGCTCAGTTTGTTATGACTAGCTAATGCTAGGGGTTGGGCAGAAGTTATTCAACTGCTGTCCGTTGCCCGCGGTTTGTATATATAACAACCTCTTTTAGTTTTTACCTACTGGCAATCTCCACCCCATCATAAATTAGCTGCGACCGAAAACAACGCGCGAGCGCGATTGTTTTTACCTGTTGAGATCGCACTATTTCCGCGCCCTGACTGCTGCGGTGGGGCGATCTTTTCTTGGACAGCGATCCCCACGGCGGGGATCGCCGTGGGAAAATATTTTCACCCCTTTCTGCAATCCTCAGCCCCTCCCCAGCGCTACATCTATATATATTGATAGAAATTGCTCTGCGGCTTATGGGGTTGCCGTTGCTTAATACACAAATACCTTGATATGTCAATATGGACTTGATTAATTATTTTAAAGAATTGTTCGGCATAATTTGGCAGAACAGCGTTTTTCATTGGGCAGCGTTAATCCTGCTGGGTGTGGCGGTGTGGGGGGAATATAACGCCGTCAAGCGGTATCGACGGTATCAAAGTGGGAAAAGTCGTTTGATGATGGAGGCGATCGCTTACTTAAACGAAAAACTGGATGGGAAAGTAAGCGGCATCAAGAAGCTACAATCAGACGAAACAACCGGGGAAAATTGGTCATCCCTCCTCGACTGGTTTGGCGAACATTTGGTAGGAGACTTTTCCGCCGATGATAAATACGCAGCAGAAGTACATCGAGGGCGCTTTCTCTTATTGCAGTATCCCGCCTTTCTGACTCGCCCGGTGCCGCGCAGTCAATGGCGGTTTGTCCCCAGCATTTTGGTTGCCATCGGGGTATTAGGAACATTTTACGGCATTCAACAAGGACTGCAAAACATCGGTCTGGGCGATTTAAATAATACTGGGGAACTCTTACCATCAATCAGGCAGTTACTCGAAGGTATGAAAACGGCCTTTTCCACCTCGTTGATGGGACTGGGATCTTCCAGTATTTTTACCATCGTTTTGGCATGGGGCGAGCAAGAACGACAAAAACAGCGCGACAGTTTGCGAAGTCAATTAGATAAAATTGCCACGCTACAAACCCCAGGGCAAATGTTTGCCCGCATCAACCCGGATAGCAGTCGAGAAGCAGCTGTTGCTATTACTAGCGCCGCCGAAACAATGCAAACTGGATTTGCACAAATGGTAGAGGCGCAACGAGAATTAAATCCCCGACAAATTGGGATTCAAGTTGGCATGGCGATGACACCCGTATTTCAGCACATTCGCCAGGAACTAGCTACCCTGCGACAAATTAAAGCCGATTGGGGACAAGAAATCATTAATAATATGATTCAAGGGTTGCGTACAGAAGTGATCGAACCTGTAGTAGGGCGACTCGATCAAAGCGCCCAACTCACTACTGACGCATCTTTAGCAGTCAGAGAACTTAAAACCGAATTGGGTAGCATTTCCCAAAGTTTAGCCGAATCGATTCTGACGATTCAAAACTTCCAGCAAGATACCCTAGTGCAGCTTCAGGAATTCGCCAGTAACTTGCAGCAAATTCTGGGTCAATTCCAAACAGACACGCAAGGCGTCTTGCAGCAAATGGCAACAGAAATTCGCGCGGGGGTGGCAGAAAGTATTGAAGGAATGAAAGCGCAGCGCACCGCGTTTCAAGAAAGCGCCCAAGACGCTTCTGCTACTTTCCGAGGCATTCAAGAAAACTTGCAAGCTGCGCTGCAAACTCAAGCAGAACAAGAACAAAAAATGCTCGCTGGTTTGCAGGAACGGATGATGAATATTCTCAACGCATCTCATACAGCATTCCAAACCCAATCTAGTACAATTCAAGCGGTTGGTAGCGAAGCTTCCCAACTGATGAATCAAGCGCGAGAAAATTTGGTAACCAGCTTGCAAAATGTGGATGGAATGCTGCAAAATACTCGCGTCACCGTCCAGCAAGAATTAGAGCAATTCCGGATTAACTACCAAGCATCGCTACAGCAATTCTTTACCGAACAAAACAATCTTTTAGAGTCTAGTCTTGGTAAGCAGCGGCAAGGATTAGCTCAAGTTGTTGTGACTTTACAGCAAGTGTTCCGGGAAGAATCGGAAAAACGCAAACTGTTGGCAGCGCAAGTTGACCAAAATATGGAAAAAATACAGGAAACTGTCGTAAATGTGAGCAATTTTGCTAACTCGGTTGGATTGAATTCAAGCGAACGTTTGGCGCAACTGCAAGTTCTGGCTAAATTGACTGGAAAAGAGGTGCTGCGGGTGGAAACTACCTATCAGAATATGGTCAAACAATTAAACGAAGAGGGGAAACGAATGCAAAGTACCTATGAAAATATGGTTGGTCAATTAGATCGATCTCTCCAGTTGGTACAAGAACAGGTAAAAACTGTGGAGAATTCTTATCAGAATATGGTCGAGCAATTCAATCAAGCATTGGAGGTGGGGAATCATCAATTGATAGATTATCTGGAAAAGGCAAATCAATCGCAAACAAACTTCTTTACTCAGTCAGATAGCGAGATGGCAAATGTTTGTAGCAGTTTACAAGAAACCTCGAATGGTTTGATGCAAGTCGCTCATTATCTAGTCGCTGCGGCGGATAATTTGGGAACTAAAAATGGGAATATTAAATAGGTAATGGATGGGTAATTGTCAAGATTAGACTGGCTTTTAATCCAATTACCAATGAGCAATTACCAATGCCCAATTACCAAAGGTAAATTATCAAAAATTACACATAACGGTGGCAATGAGAGATTTATCTAATTTAGATGAAACCGAAATTGAAGAAGCGGAAGACTCCAGCGTTTTACTATCAATTGGCGATTTAATGTCTGGGTTGCTAATGTTCTTTGCGCTGCTGTTTATTACCGTGCAGATTCAGCTGAATGAAAAAGTAGCAGAACTGAACGAAAAACTCGCTCGGATTGAAAAATTAGAACGAGAATTAGTAACTTATCGCAAGGCATTTGAAGCACTTCCCCAGATTATTGTCAAGACCCTGGAAGGAAAATTAGGCGGAAAAGATATCTTTACAGTTGACCCGGAAACGGGGGATGTGAGTATACGCGATCGCATCCTCTTCGACGAAAATAGTGCCGCCCTAAAACCCGCAGGCAAAAAGTTTCTCCAATCCTTTATTCCCCTATACAGTCGCGTCATTTTCTCCGATAAAAAATTCGAGGATCAGATCGCTAAAGTAGTGATTGAAGGTCACACCAGTTCCAAAGGTACGGAACAAGAAAATTTGAATTTAAGTTTGCGACGCGCTGAATCTGTGATGAACTACATCCTTTCTAATGAAGTAAATTTTCCCACAAAAGCCAAGTTTAAAGCTAAAATACTTGCCGCTGGGAGAGGGGAAATTGAAGCCAAACAGAATCGGGATGAACCAAGCGATCGCAAAGTCGTTTTCCGCTTCCAATTCCGCCGCGAAACCCTCAAGAATTTAAATTTAGATAATAGGTAATTGGTAATGGGTAATCGGAAAAAAGGTATTAGCAATTAGCAATTAGCAATTAGCAATTATGTTTCGTCAACTCAAAGTACCGCAAAACCCCCCCGAATGGGAACCGAAAAAACTCAAAGTTGCCAGGGATAAAATTAGCCGCGAATCGGTAAAGGCGCCAAATATTCCCAAAACCGAAACATCGCCACCGCGCGCGATAAATGATATAATTTATTATATCCAAAACGAACAAACCGAGCAATTAACTCAACTTGATTGGGTTTACTGCCTCTATGCCAAAACTCAATGGGATATTCAAAATCCAGAAAAAAGCCGAGAAACCTCCCAGGCAATTTGGCAAGTCGCAAAAACCAATGAATGGTTGAAACGTCGGTTATTCTGGCGAATCGCGCTCCACTATAGCGAAGAATCAAAAGTCAAAGAAAATTCCACAGTTTCCACGCCTTCATCTTTCAGACTTTACACTTCCTATAAACCGAATTCGGCGAGTGGAGAAAAGCCAAGCGCTTACAGTCTTTGTCCTCCTTCCTTAGTAGAGGGTTTCTCTGAATTTGCTAACAACTCCACAGGAACTGATAGACTGCCGATCCAAATTATCAAAGCACTCAATCAAGATCAAAGTGCTTACAATTTAGCTAAACTTAGCTGGCAATACCTCCGCACGCCTCCGGATTTTTTAGAATATGCTGGGTTACCTAGATGGTTAAAAGAAGGTCGAACGGCGCTTGACTTCGTGGCAGAAATGTTTGCCAAAAAGCAAGTTTCCGGTAACCCAGAAGTCGAGTGGTTGTTGCGCTGTCTCAAGCAAATGTCACCCCTACAACAAATGCTAGCAGTAGAAGAGTTACTGACCAAAATTTCGGGGGAGATGGTAACCCGTTTGCCGAAATTAATTGAATGGTTACAAGAGCAATATTCCCAGAGCGATAATAATGGGAAATGGCATCAACTTTCTGATGGAGGTAAGGCGGCGCTGAGTCGGTGGATCGGTACGGTTAATTATGGATATTTCCAACAATTAGTAGACTTGTTGGCAAGAATGCTCAAGCTGCCAGATGAAGAGCAGCGGAAGTTGGCAGAAAAGCGGGATTTTTGGGCAAATTATAGCGATCGCATCCAACGCATTCGCCTACTTTTACCCCAATCATCGGTAACTGCACTCGGTTATCAACTCCAGATTAATGTCGATATTCTCGCAGAAGATGGCAGCGATCCGACCGAAATCTGTATCTTTGATTTTGGCAATTACTATATAATAGAATTTTTACGGGGAAGTGGGAGCGAGGCGCGGTTAATTCCCCGAAATCCTAAGATGGAACTTTTGTTATTTTGTCCGACGAAACTATCAGTGAAAAAACTGAGAAGTTTGGGGGGAGAAACTCACGATCGTATTTTCCAATGGCAGGCACATTGCCAAAGGTGGCTCAGCCAAAAAAATATTCGCCCCAATGCTGGCACCGAATACTTTAAAGGATTGCTCAAACATCAGGGCAAATACGATCCAAATAAAGGGCTTCCCCTTCCAGACGCAAAAGAACAAAAAGAGCGCGAAGCTCTGTTAAAACAGTGGCAACGGCAAATGGAAAAATTGGAAAGGGAAGCCAAGTCGTGAGTTATATAAAATCCGGTTTTTTGCTAATTGCTAATTGCTAATTGCTAATTGCCCCCACAGGGAGTAATTCCGAGGCAACGGTCAACGATATTAACCACCCATGTTTGTTACTGCACGGCTCATGAATTCAGTTTGCTGTTCAAAATCAAGTTGCTTGACAGCATTTAACATTTCTTGAGCTTCAGAAGATAGTTGATAATCTGGTGGCATTGGAACGATTGTTTCCTGTTCCATTCCTTGAGCTAGCAAATACCAAACACCCAACTTTGCTCTGGGATATAAAGCACGATACTCGCGGTTAATTTCGTTATCTGCACCTGTAATAATGTCCCGCTGCGCCTGTAGCTGCTCTTCACGAGACATTATCCCAATTCGATTTACTACCGCTTGAGAAAGTTCAAGTCCAGCAGTCGGCGACGGCGTGATACCGTCTTTCATTTCTGTGTAAACAAACCACAAAACGGCGAGTTGATCGTCAACGCTCAAACGCTGTAATTGCTGTACAGTTTGGTCGATGTTTGCAATGTTTGTGAATGTCATAAAAACCTGTGAATGAACGAACAACAGTTTTTGCTAATGGCTAATTGCTCATGGCTAATTGCTAATAGGTAATGGCAGATTAGCAATTAGCTATTAGCTGTTAGCAATTGGCAGATTCTGATTAAATTGCAGCGCCAGGAGCGGGTTCAGCACCCATTACCAATACTGCACCCCGGAGGAAATCAATTTGCTGTTGAAAATCCATATTTTCGATTCGTCCTAACAAAACTGTTCCAGCTGCCGGAAATTCGTAGTCAGGAGGCATGGGAATAATTGTCCCGCTTTCCATTCCTTGGGCTAAAAAGTACCAAAAAGCCAGCTTTGTTTCAGGACTCAAAGAACCGTATTGACGACTCAATTGTGTATTCGCTTTTTCAACAATTTCTCGCATCACTTGCAGTTGTTGCTCGTGGGGCAGTTCTTTTACTTGATTGAACAATCCTTGAGCAATTTCAGATCCTGAAGCGCCTGGAGCAGCTGGTGTTATCGATTTTCCCAGCTTGGTGTAAACAAACCACAGCAACGCCAGTTGATCGTCTGTTTTCAAACCTTCCAAAGCTTCTTTACCTTGGTCGTAGGCACTCACATTGGTAACTGTCATAGCGAGCCGAATGTATCTAAACTAACAGTTTCATGGTGAAATAACCTGTGAGTTTTTACCCCTGTAAAAGGGTAGATAATCCCTTGGAGATCAACGGAAAACAAACTCTACTCAGGATAGATGTAGCTGGCTCAAATCGGTTCAAATATAGCGAGAAAGCAGTTTGTGTAGCGGCACCCTTAAGGGTGCCGCTACACAAACTTGCGCCAAAAGGTTGTGCTTCACTCGCTGGCAATATCAGGACTTACGCAAAAAAACAAAGGGCGATCCGAAAAATGGTAGGGTTCCACGAGCAAGATTGACGCATCACCTTTGTTTTTGGCTCCGCGTGCTAGAGTCCTGAATATGCTATATTTCCGCCAGACGCTGTTGCAGCAATTGGGGAAATTGGGCGTAATATTTTTGATTCAGTGGGGAAGGATGAGGTAGTGGCATCAGGGTTACTAAACGTTGATGCTGGTTTCCTTGTTCATCCTTTGCTTGAAGCGTGACTTGAATGCTTTTAGTGTAGCGTTCGCTCTCTTCAAAAAACTCTTTTAACGCGCCTTTCGCCCCATAAGGCGCAAACCAATTAAACGCTTCATTCCCTAGGGTAATAATCTTATCGCCTTGCCAGTAAAGGACTAGCAATTGCTCTATAAAAGGACGAAATCGCTGCTTGACTGCCTCTGAGTATGCTTTGTTACCAGTTGGTTTGTAAGGTACGGTGTTAGTCAGGAGGACGCGATCGCATACAATTTGTAAATCTGTATCCCGATCCGGTTCTTTACCATATATGGCGCGATACAAACCCTTGCGAACTAGCTTACCAGCAGCGCCGTAAAGCGGTTGACGCGCGTGGACTTCATCTTTGCCCAAATCGCGCGCAAAAATGCACAAATTGCCGTTCAAATTGCCTGCATAAAGAATTGGCTGGGTTGGACTTAAACCCGCCGCTTGATAAACTGGTTCATCGATGGGAAAGGTAGCGCTTTCTGCTTCCTGCTGGATTTGTGCAATCAATTGTTCTATATTTAACATTGAAATGGCTTCGTTTTGATGTTTAATTTGGTTAGGGGGTGCGGGTTTATTTTAACCTGAGTTGCGGGACTTTTATGACCGAGCCATTAATCGAACTAAAAGGAATAAGTAAATCGTTTGGTAACAATATCATTTTAGATAAAGTTGACCTGACAATTGACCGAGGGGAGGCTTTAGGAATTATAGGGCCTTCTGGGACGGGTAAATCAACAATTTTGCGAATTATTGCCGGGTTGTTAGCACCGGATGCGGGGGAGATTTATATCAAAGGAGAGCAAAGGTTGGGGTTGGTTGAAGATAAAACCGATCCGATTGGAATTGGCATGGTGTTTCAGCAGGCGGCGTTATTTGACTCGCTGACGGTAGAGGAAAATGTCGGCTTTCTGCTGTATCAACACTCAAAATTGCCTCAGAAAAAAATTCGGGAACTCGTGAACGAAAAGCTGGAGATGGTAGGGTTACCGGGAATAAACTCGCGCTACCCATCTGAATTATCCGGCGGGATGCGAAAGCGAGTTAGTTTTGCCCGTGCAATTATGTCCAATCCCGATAATCCTAAAGATAATCCAGAAGTTTTGTTATATGATGAACCTACGGCGGGATTAGACCCGGTTGCATCTACGGTGATTGAGGATTTGATCCGACAGTTACAGCGTGCCGCAGGGGTTTGCAGCACCTATGCGATCGTCACTCACCAAGACAGCACTATCCGCCGCACGAGCGATCGCATCGTGTTTCTCTACAAAGGTAAAATTCAGTGGCAAGGTAGCGTTAGCGATATTGATGCGACAGATAATCCTTTGGTTAGGCAATTCTTTAGCGGTAGTGTAGAAGGACCAATTCAGGCAATTGGTTAGTCGATTTTGGATGGTAGATTTTCGATTAAATCTAAAATCTGAAATCTAAAATCTGAAATTAAAGGAGAAAGTATGCGATCGCGCACGGTGAGAGAAGGTTCGGTTGGGTTGTTCTTTCTGTTGGGAATCGGTTTGTTTGTGGCGATGAGTGTATGGTTGCGACAAACTTATTTTGGCGATCGCGGTTACCAAGCGATCGTAGAATTCGATAACGCAGCAGGAATGCAAATTGGGACGCCAGTGAGATATCGCGGTGTCAAAGTTGGTCAAGTAATGACGATTAAACCCGCAACCGATAAAGTGAATGTTGAGATTAAAATTACAGAACCCGGCCTGATTATACCGCGCAATGTTAGAGTTGAAGTCAATCAATCTGGTTTCATCGGTCAAAACGCAATTGATATTGTTCCCACAGAAACCGTATCTGCTAGCATTCAAGGGGTAAACCCTCTCGATCCTAGTTGCAAAGACCGCAATCTGATTATTTGTAATAACGACAGCATCAAAGGGCAAGTTGGCTTTAGTCTCGATGAATTCCTTCGCCTCTACACCGACGAAAAGTTTTATGCCAACATCAATTCTGCGATTCAAAATACAGCGATGGCGGCGCAGTCAGTTTCTCAACTGTCTCGCGATCTTTCCAGTTTTACGGTAACGGCAAAGCAACAACTTACAAGCGTATCTGCTGCTGCGAATGCGATTGGTCGAACGGCGGAAAAATTTGGGCCAACTGCCGATAAATTAAATCGAACTGTTGACCAATTTGCGGTTACTGCTAATCAAATTAGTGCGACGGCAAATCGCACTGCCGATCAATTTGCCCTCACTGCCAATCAAATTGGTGCAACTGCGAATCGCACTGCCGATCGATTTAACCGCAATATGGATCTGCTTACTGCAACAGCGAATCGCACTGCTAATCAACTTTCTCGCGATATAAATCAGATTAGTACTAATGCAAATCGGACGATCGATAGAGTGGGGACAACTGTTGATCGAGTCGGCACAACTTTCGAGCGAGTTGGTAACAATGCCGATCGAACTGTGCAACGAGTCGGCACAACTTTCGAGCGAGTTGGTAACAATGCCGATCGAACTGTGCAACGAGTCGGCACAACTTTCGAGCGAGTTGGTACTAATACCGAGCGCACTGTGCAGCGAGTTGGTATTGCTGCGGATCGATTTGGTGCGACTGCGGAGCAATTGGGCGTCACGGCGGGGCAAGTTGGGAGTTTAGCGACAAATATCAATAATTTAGTCACAAATAATCAAGCTTCTCTTGTTGCTACGTTAGATAATCTGAGCAAAACAAGTGCTGAACTTCGCACGGTAGTTAGTAATTTGAATCCGGCTATTAATCGAATTGCCCAAGGAGAATTAATCAAGAATTTAGAAACTTTATCTGCTAATGCGGCTCAAACTTCAGCGAATTTACGCGACCTGACGGGGGCGCTTAATAATCCGTTCACTTTGTTGGTGTTGCAACAAACTTTAGATTCGGCAAGGGTAACGTTTCAAAATGCCCAAAAAATTACCTCTGATTTGGATGATTTGACGGGAGATCCAGCTTTCCGGAATAAGCTTCGCAATCTTGTTAATGGATTGAGCGATTTAGTTTCTTCTACTAATCAATTACAGGAACAAGTTGAGGTGGCTCGGTTTTTGACGCCAATGGTTGAGGCGGCGAATATGAATATTCCCCAAATGCCAAGTACGTTTCAGATGGATCAAATATCGGTTGTCGATCTATCTATGCCAATTGTTTCTCCCAGCAAGGGGGAAGCGCCAAAATCTATAATTTTTCAACGGAATCCTACAAGGGAAAATCCAAATTAATTTTATATCATGTCCAATAGCAACGGTTGTGTAACTGCTAATAGCTAATCGCTAATGGCTAAATAAAAAAGAAACAGTCAATGATTGCTGAGCAGCTCTGGAGGCAATTGAATTGCGAGCAATTAGCAAGCGAGCAATTAGCTATCCATACACTACCGATGCCTAAGGATATGATATTACTAGGTTGGGTTGAGGCAAGCAAACCCAACCTAGTAATAACTCAAGTTGCTAGTTATCTCTCTGGGAGCGGCTAATGGCGTTCCCAGGCAGGAGCCTGGGAACGAGGCTAATGGCGAAATTGGTAAAAATCCAAGATTAGCAATTAGCAATTAGCAATTAGCAATTAGCAATTAGCAACGCCCTTGTTTATAACTAGCAACTTGCGTTAATATCAGCTTTTTGTGGCAGTAAATGTTAACTCCAGTCTTCTTCTTCTTTTTTGTTTGAGCGGACTTGGTAAATTCGACTGTTTGCGTGAAGTTGGCGCGTTTTTTGGTATAATTCGGCTTCGGTTAATTCCCATTGTTGCAGCAGTTTTTCTAAGTCTGCTTGGATGTCTCTAGCGCCGGGAAAGCCGTTATAACGAATTTTTAAACGCGCTAATTCCGCTAGGTTATAGTCGGTGGGGCCTTCTTGAAATATTTTATCAACGATTTTGCGATCGCTGCTATAAAGTGGATGTTGTTGGTCGGTCATTGCTAATTGCTAATTGCTAATTGCTAATTGGTTTTCTATTACCCATTACCCATTACCTATTACCTATTACCCATTTAAAAGCTGTTCAAACAACCCATACATATCTTGGGCAAATTTTTTCGGATTCCACAAGGGGGATAATGTTTCTGGTTGTTTGGATTGTACTAGCTGCTGTTGAATTTTTTGCCTTAAGTCGCTGTCTTTACCTAGTTTAACTCCCCAGTCTACGTACTCCTCCCAACTGTTAGCAATTCCTACTGAAATCCCCAGGGTTTGTAAGAAAGAATACCCCATGCGCGAAAGGTATTGTTCGCCAGTTCTGGTTACGATTGGCAAATTAAACCACAATGCTTCTAAATTGTGCGTCCCTCCATTATAAGGATAGGAATCTAGCAAAATATCTGCGATTTTATAGTTGGTGCGATGTTCTTCTTCGCTTTTTGTTACTAATAGATATTTAATTCTGTGTAACCCGACTCCGATGGCTTCGCATTCTTTTTTGTATGCTGCTTGAATTATTTCTATATCCCCTGTATGACCTTTATAAATCAATACGCTATCCTGGACTTGTTTGAGGATTTGCACCTGCGCTTTTATCAATTCTGCATTGAGTTTATACCCGGGAGAAACGCATAGGTAAACAACTTGATCTTCTGCTATTCTTAATCCTCTTCTGACATTTTTTCTATCTACTGGTAAGCATTCAAATCCTCCTACGGCGACGAATGAATCTGGCATCCGAATTAACTGTTCGCGGTAGTATTCTTCCACGCCTTCTGGTTGGGTGTGCGCGTCGCCAAGAAAGTAATTTTTCTCTGAGGTAAACGGTGCTTCAAATCCTAACCAAGATAAGCACAGGCGCGCGGGTTGTTGATGGATAATATCGACTTGCAGCGGGATGGTTATTGAGTCCAACTCAATCAGTACATCCAACTCATCTTGCAATATTTGCTCGATGATTTCTTTTCCGTCTGCATTTCCATTGCTAAATTTACTCGGTTTGTAAAATTTTGTTGCTACCTTTTCAAATAGCTGGGTTCGGTCGTCGGGTTCATATTGGCTGGTAGAATACAAATATAAATGAGGCGTCAGTTTGGATAGTTCTTGGATGATATCGGCACTGCACCAACTGACGGAATGTCTGCGAAAATGAGCGGAAAGAAAGCCAATTTTTAACTGACCTTGGCGAGGATTTTGGGGTAGATTAATAGGTGAGTAGGCTTTAGCAATCAGTTGTGCATATTGTTCGCCAATGAATTTGGATAGTTTACTATTGGCGGATCTATTATCGCGCAAGTAGTTGAGGTTAAATAATAAATGGGCATAGAGACTGGTTATTTCTGGTTCGCTTAATTCGGCATTATAAATTAATCGTTCTATTTCTAAAAATTTCTCTTGGGCGATTTGATGCAAGGCGGATTTGAGATAAACGTTAATAAAGGTTGTGGTAGCAATTATTTTGGCGGTTTCGCCACAATTTTGCAGATGGGTTTCGGCGGCTTTTCTTAAATGATCTAAAGAATTATGGCTGAGCAGTATAATCGAATTATTAATTAATTCCGATATGCCGAGATCGGCGGCTAAAAGGTTGGGGTTTATTTCTAATGCTTTTTGGTAGTTGTTTAATGCGGCGTCGAACTGATTTATGTTGCATCGATCTGATTGTTTAAATTGCCGATACAGTGCGACCCCCAGGTTGCTATAAGCTTCTGCATTGTTGGGTTGCAGTTCCAGCACTTTTTGGAAAGCAGCGATCGCTTGATATATTTTCCCTTGTTGTAGCAGTGCCGTTCCGAAGTTAAAATGGGCTTCTACAGCATCAGGTTGCATTTGAATTACTTTCTGATATTGCGCGATCGCCTCATCAAATTTTTCTCGCCCAATCAGCAGGTTTCCTAATTTGGCATAAGCTTCTAAGTAGTCTGGTTTTAATTCCAACGCTTTGTTAAATTGAGCGATCGCATCATCTAATCTGTCTTCTTTTTGCAGCACTGTTCCCAAGTTAAGATACCCTAAGGCAAAGTCGGGTTTGATTTGAATCGCCCGTTGGTAATTGTCCATCGCTTCGGCAAATTTCCCCACTTGCGCGCACATCGTTCCCCGATCGTTGATTGCTTCGGCGCTAAACTGTTGTGGGTTGCATTCTGCGGCTTTTTGCCAACATGCGATCGCTTCAGAAAATCGCTTTACTTTGTTTAAGGCGTTTCCCAGATTCCAGTGTACTGCGGCTAGGTTGGGTTTGATTTCGATCGCTTTTTGGAAATAAGGGATGGCTTTTTCCATTTGTCCCTGTATCCCCAGCATACTCCCAAGATTGGCATATGCTTCGGCAAATTGCGGCTCGATTTCTACTGCTTTGGTGTATGCTCGAATTGCTTGCTCAATTTTGCCTCCTGCTTGTAAGGCGTTGCCTAAATTTTTGTAGGCGGCGGCTAAATTTGGTTGTAACTTTAGGGCATTTTGGCACGATGAGATCGCTTCTGCTATTTTCCCTTGCGCTAAATAAATTTCCCCCAGTTGGTTGTATGCTAAGGCGTTGTTTGGTTCAATTTTCAGCGCTTTTTGGTAATTGGCGATCGCTTCATCCAATTTGCCTTGTTCTTTCAGGGAGTTACCTGTTTCGATGTAGGTTTTAGCCGAGGGATTCATCTGCTGTCTTGGGTGCTGTCTATTTTGGGGCTGGTGTTTATTTTACCCTACTATGCTTCGATTACGTTCTTTTTTTAATCAACCGCGAAGACGCGATAGCGAAGCGAAACGCGCTAGCGTTTTAGAACGCGAAGAAGAGGAGGAAGATAGAGACTGTTTGCTGGCGTATTTGATATTGGGTCTATTACAAGAGCATTGCTGCTACGACAAAGGTGATTAGAATTGCGTTGTAGATAGCATGATCTGCTGTACTTGCTTCTACTCCTGCTTCTTGTGCCATTTTTTCATCGTTTGTTTGTTTTAAGTTCTTGTCGTGGATGTATTTATAACGGCAAGCAAATAAAAATCCGGGCAGAATCAGTACAAATCCGGCGAAAATTGGAATTCCTACTAGAATGTGGACTAAGCCAAATTGAGTTGAACGTATTAATATTTGCTTCCAGGTGTTAGCTCCTTGGCGAAATATTTTTTCTTCAAAATTAGCCCAAAATGGCACGAGTAACATTAAAATTATCCAAATTCCGACCGTGATAATCAGCGAATAGTCAATGTTAGCTTCTAGGGAGTTTTTATTTTCGATAGCCTCTTTTACAGGTTGGACTTTGGTCGAATTTTCTGAGGGTGGTACGTTTTTAGGTGTGTTCGCTGCTTGCGGCTTTTTTTCTAAGGGTGGTGCTATTTTAGGTACGTTCGCTGCTTGCGGTTTTTTTTCTAATGGTGGTGCTATTTTAGGTTTCTCCACCTCTTGGGATGGTTTAATCTTCTGGACTGTGGTTATTGGTTGAAATACTAAATTACCTGAATTACCAAAAACTGCGCTCGCCCATCCCCATCGCATAATTGGAGGAACAACTGAAGCTACTGCTACAAATGTAATGAGGGTGATAATCAGTATTAAAAATGATCGTATGTAAGTAATAATTCCCCTTCTATAAATTTGCCAAACAAACTTTAAGTTGGTTCGGTTTAGCCAGAGTTCCCAAATAAATAAGCAAAGAATTCCCACGGAAAAGACTACAGACAATGTTTCTTGCAAGACCATCATCCCAGCCCCTTTGGCATATGTATTTATTATAATAATAGCCAAGAATCCGATTAAAAGGTATTTGACAGAATATAGAATCGTCTTCAAGTCCCGCCAGAGGGTTTTTCTTTTAGTTGGATGAGCAATGTGGTTGAAAAATTTGCCGCTTAGGATTAAGATAATCAGTTTGTACAAAGCAGGAGCAGGATAGTCTGGTTGGAGTGACAAGGCTTTTTCAAAGCAAGCGATCGCCTCCTCGTATCGACGGAACTTAGTCAGCATATAACCCCGCGCATACCAAGCTTGGGAATGCCAAAATTCCTGAGAATTGGGTTTAATTTCTAATGCCTTTTGAAAACAATCAAGCGCCAGTTCGTTCTTGCCTAATCGCAACAACAAGAGGCCGCGATTATACCACGATCTGGCATAGTCGGGTTGAATTTCCAAAGCTTTTTCAAAGCAAGCCAGTGCTGCTTGACGGCGATTTGATAGTAAACCGCGAACGTTCCAAGCTTCGTGGCTATCTGGTTTAAGTTCTAAAGCTTTGTCGCAGCTAGATAATGCTTGCTTGCGGCGGTTTAATCTACTGAGAATGTAAGCGCGATCGCACCAAGATTTATAATAATCGGGATTAATTTTAATCGCTTTGTCGCAACAAGCTAAGCCTTCTTTGTGGCGACCTAAAATACTCAAACAATAGCCTTTTTCCCTCAAAGCTTCGCAGCAGTCTGGTTTCCAATCAATCGCTTTATCGTAAGCTGCGATCGCATCTTTATAGCGGCCTAAATTAGACAAAGCCACGCCCTGATGATACCAAACTTCCCCAGCGTCGGGGATGAATTCTAGGGATCGATCGTACAATGCGATCGCTAACTGATAATTTCCCGAATTAGCCAAGTGTAAACCTTCGTGAAACAGCAACAGCGCCTTCAAAGCAACGGGGACATTTTCATCAACCAGTTGCGCTTGGCGTTCCTCTGGAGTCAGACTCGAATAGGAAAATTCGGAAAAATCTCGATCTTGGTTCATGGCACGGGGCGGTCAAATAGTAGACTAACTTAGGCAGCGTAGGATGAACGACAACCTTTCGCCATCCTAGCCTATAGACCGTGGTTGTACCGCAAAAGGAGTGTTGAAATGAGCGCAGAAGTGAACCCCACCACATTGATGAAGCAACAAGTTGGCAAAGCCGCGAGCGATCGCGTCCAATCTGGTTCTATAGTGGGGCTAGGAACCGGGTCAACCACTGCCTATGCGATTCAGTACATAGGAGAACGCCTCAAGTCTGGGGAATTAAAAGACATTGTAGGCATCCCGACCTCGTTTCAAGCAGAAGTCTTGGCGAGACAATACGGGATTCCTTTAACGACTCTCGATGTCGTTGACCATATCGATATTGCCATCGATGGCGCCGACGAAGTAGACCCCCAACTCAATTTAATCAAAGGTGGCGGCGCCGCCCACACCCGCGAGAAAATAGTCGATTGTTTGGCAGAGCAGTTTATCGTTGTCGTAGATAGCTCTAAATTGGTAGACAAACTCGGTTCGGTTTTTGCCGTACCCGTGGAAGTTTTGCCGTTAGCTTATGCACCCGTCATGCGTGCAATTGAAAAATTAGGCGGCAAACCAGAACTGCGAATGGGTGTGAAAAAAGCTGGGCCAGTAATTACCGATCAAGGCAATATGGTAATCGATGCCAAATTTGACAACATCGACGACCCTGCTGGGTTAGAAAAAACCTTGAATAACATTCCCGGAGTGTTAGAAAACGGCTTATTTGTTGGCGTCACCAACTTAGTTTTAGTCGGCGAAGTCATAGACGGAAAACCCAACGTGCGCGAGATTTCCTAGTTTGAACCAAGAAACCCGGTTTTTCTAAAAAACCGGGTTTCTTGAGCAATGAAAGTTTTATTGCCCATGAAAAAGCCAATCATTTACTCTTTCGCCTTCTTCACAACCCTATCGGTACAAGCTAGGGAAATCAATCCTAATGGTTCCCCGCCAAGACAAGAACAAGGTTGGAGTTTATGGCGACCCAATTCTGAAATAGAAAAAGCCGGGTTTGATGCGGGATTTTCTAATATGGAATTGGGAGGATATTTAGACTTTGAAAACGCTTGTAAGACAAATCCAACAGTTGGTAATTCGTCTATTAACTCAAGTTGCTAGTTATCTCTCTGGGAGCGGCTAATGGCGTTCCCAGGCAGGAGCCTGGGAACGAGGCTAATGGCTAATGTCAGTAAAAATCCAAGATTAGCAATTAGCAATTAGCCATTAGCAACGGCGAAGTTTATAACTAGCAACTTGCAAAACGTTAATTGTCTCCGGGTCAATTCGCCTACGGGTTTAGCGATTCGATCCGAACCTAGAAATAATTCTAGAGCATTGGGAAGAGTTGCCAACGGTCCCACGGTTAGACCTAATAGTTTTCCGGCTTCCATTGTAGAAGCTGATGGGGAAAATTGGATTGCTATTACTTCTCCCAGACCAGGATGGGTTTCTGATGGTAAACCCACCAGTCAGGGAAATTTCAGGTTGTGCAACCGTTAGGATATCGAACAACTCGCCCAATCTGCCAATCAATCCGACCCTCCCGAATCGCCCTTCAGTGATGTTACTGAGCGACGCCCACCACAACCCCTCAACTGATAACCTTTTTTCAGGGTTTATACTGAATAGAGATGCCATCTTTGGATAGCACCTCACACACTGTTGATCGGGGAAAACCGTAAAAATGCCTATCTTTAACGGAACTATTGATACCGATTTTTTAGATGGTACACCCGATGCCGACACCCTGATCGGATTTGCAGGCAACGATACCATTTTTGGTCGCGAAGCAAATGACCTGCTCAAGGGTGAGGAAGGAGATGACCTGCTCAACGGTAATCAAAATGAAGATACGGTCATTGGTGGTGAAGGAAACGACTGGGTGCGGGGAGGTAAAGACAACGATCAGCTATTTGGCGACGCCGGTAACGACACCCTCCACGGGGACAGGGGAAACGATACTGCGTTTGGCGGTGATGGGAATGATTTGTTATTTGGCGACACTGGAGTCGAAGCCAATTTTACCGGAAATGGTAACGATGTCCTTTATGGTCAATTGGGAATTGATACTCTGTTTGGGTTAGGCGGAAACGACCAGCTATTTGGTGGCGATCGCGACGATCTCTTGTCCGCTAACAAAGGCAATGATATCGTCTTTGGCGGGGATGGCAACGACTTAATCCGGGGAGGTAAAGACAACGACTTGTTATTTGGCGACGCCGGTAACGATATTATCTACGGTGACTTGGGTGCAGATACACTAACCGGCGGCGAAGGCAACGACACTTTTGTCATCGGCAGGCGTTTTGACGTTCCCGGTTTTCGCACCACAGGCGGTTTAAATATTGCCGACGCCGACAGCATTATAGACTTTACCAAAGGTCAGGACTCCTTTGAATTAATTGGAGGTGTGACTTTTGAAGACCTGAATATTTTTAACGGCAGCGGCACATATACTGGCAATACAATTATTCAGGATAAATTTACCGGCGAGTATTTAGCAATTCTCAAAGGAATTAACGCCAGCACTTTTACCGAACCCGCTCCGATTCCACTCGTAATTACACCAACTTCAAACGGCATTTTACAATTTAGCGCCCCGACATTCAGTATTAATGAAGATGGCACGCCGGTTGCTGCGGTGACTATTACCCGCACAGATGGCAGCAGCGGCGCTATCTCGGTGCAGGTACTTGTTAACGGTGGCAGTTCCATAGGGGGTGCGCCTCCTTTAGCAGCGCCCAAAGATTACGATAATAGTTTTATTACCGTTAATTGGACAGATGGAGATACATCTGCCAAAACCGTCACCGTTCCTATCTTTAACGATACAGAAGTTGAAGGTAATGAAACGGTTAATTTAACCTTGGAATCCCCTACAGGCGGAGCAACAATTGGGACGCAAAATACTGCCGTTCTCACAATTTTAGATAACGACACCCAATCAAGACTAACCCCAGGTACTTTATCCTTTACTTCTGCTAACTATAGCGAGCGGGAAGGAAATAGCGGCACGACCAATAAAATTGTTGCCACAATTCAACGCACGGGTGCCAGCGATCGCCTTGTCACCGTACAAGTGCAACTCGGTGCAGGTAGCACGGCAACTTTGAATGATTTTACTAACAATTTGCCGATTACTGTTACCTTTAATCCTGGGGAAAACTCCAAAGATGTCGAACTGCCCATTATTGGGGATACGATTGCGGAAGAAGACGATCCGATTAATTTGCAATTAATCAATCCTACAGGTGGGGCAAGTTTAGGAACTCAGCAAACGGCAACTTATACGATTATTGACGATGATATTGCTGCCACCGACCCAGAGATTGAGGTATTAGATGGAGAAGCTAACATTGCCGATGGTAAGGGTTCTGTTAAGTTCGGTAGCACTACAGTTGGCAAAGATATTACCAAAAGCTTTACTGTCAAGAATATCGGGAATGCTGACCTTAATCTGAGTAGGATTAATTTACCGAATGGCTTTAGTTTGGCGAGTGGTTTTGCCAGTTCCACTTTAGCGGCAGGGACCCAAACTACTTTCTCAGTAAAACTCGATGCCAGTGCGACTGGAACCCCCAGCGGTACATTGTCATTTGGCAACAACGATAGGGATGAAAATCCTTTTGATTTTACGCTTGCAGGTACGGTAACTGACGTTACAGTGCCAGAAATTGAAGTTTTAGATGAGGAAAATAAGATTACCGATGGCACAACCACAGCAATTGATTTCGGCATTACTAATGTTGGCACTGCGGTTACTAGAACCTTCACGGTGAGGAATATAGGTTCTGAAACTTTAAACCTCTTAGACCGCAATTTGCCCGATGGTTTCAGTTGGGTAGGAAAGCTTCCTAGCAGTATTGCTCCTGGTGGTAGTGCTACGTTTGAAGTGCAACTGAATGCTACTAATGCTGGCACTTTCAATGGCACGCTACTATTTACTAACAACGACAAGGATGAAAGTCCGTTTGATTTTCCGATTGCAGGGATTGTTGAACCACCCCCAACGGTTAGCATCACCGCCACCGATGCAGAAGCAGCGGAAGTTGGCGGGAATACCGGGACTTATCGCATTACGCGCACTGGTAATACGGGGAATGCTTTGACGGTAAATCTGGCAATTGATGACAGCAGTACTGTTACCAGTAATGCGGGTGGTGCTTTCGGTGTTGATTACAATTTCAGCGTTAGTGGTGGTGGCAGTATTTCAGGAACGGGTGCAAATCGAAGTTTAATTATTCCTGTTGGACAATCTTCGGTGGATGTGACTCTCACGCCTGTAGATGACGAACATGCCGAGGCGGATGAAACGCTGAAATTGAATTTGGCATCTGGTAGTTACACGATTGATGGAACAAATAATAATGCGACGGTAACGATTGCTGCTAACGACACGGTGGTAATCAATACAAAGGATTCTGTAGATAATTATGCGCTGCGAGAAGGGTCGTTGCGACAAGCGATGTTGAATGCGATCGCAAGTCCTGGTGCTGATCTGATCGCTTTCGCTGGTGCAGGCGCATCGGGAACGATTAATCTGACAGCAGCACTGCCAGAAATTAGCGGTCCTCACGCTAATAACACCACGATTAATGCCCCGGGCGCAAACACCCTAACTGTGCGACGGGATACAGGGGGAGATTACCGGATTTTTACCGTCCGTAACGGCGTGAATGCTGCTTTTTCTAACTTAAATATTGCCAATGGTCGTGCAAACGATGGTGCCGGCATCCTCAACGAAGGTGGTACAGTCACCATCACTAACAGCAACTTCTCCGGCAACATAGCAAATAATCAAGGTGGTGCCATCCTCAACGAAGGTGGCACAGTCAGCGTCACTAACAGCAAACTCTCCGGCAACATGGCGGCAAACGTTGGTAGCGGCATCCTCAACGAAGGTGGCAGAGTCAGTGTGACTAACACCACTATTTCCACTAACAACGCGCCAAACTTTTTTGGTAGCAGCATCACAAATTTCCGCGGTGCATTCAGCATCGCTAACAGCGTTCTCTCTGGCAACCCAACCAGTCTTAACAGAGGCATTCATAATAATTTTGGCGCCACGTTAGATATTACCAACAGCACTATCTTTGGCAACCACGTGACATTCGATTCTGTCAACATCGATAGCGGCAAAGGCGCTGGCATCTTTAATGCCAACAACAGCAGCGTGAATATTAGTAACAGCACCATCTCCGGCAACAGTGCAACCGAAGGCGCTGGTGTCTTTAATTTAGCAGGTACGGTGAGTGCCAAAAACACCATAATCGCTGGTAATACCGCCTCCAATCTCCCTGATTTGGGTGGCACCCTCACCTCACAGGGTTACAACCTGATTGGCAATCCCTCTACCGCTATCATCACTGGGGATATTACTGGCAATATCCTCAATGTTGATGCCAAACTTGGCGCGTTGCAAGATAACGGTGGTGCGACGCAGACAATCGCACTACTTCCAGGCAGTCCGGCGATTAATGCCGGCGATCCTAACTTTGCGCCACCACCAGAAACCGATCAGCGGGGGACGGGATTTGCTCGCATCAGAGTTGGTAGGATTGATATCGGAGCATTTGAGTCTGACTTCTCTCCTATCGGCGACCCAACCTTAATCGGAATGCCATTTTTGCTGCCGTAGTTAACTCATAACGCAGTTATAAACTTTGGCTTTGCTAATTGCTAATTGCTAATTGCTAATATAGGATTTTTACCAATCGATCCATTAGCCATTAGCTCCTAGCAGCGAGATAACTACAGGACTTACCCACGACGATTCTATCATCTTTGTTTCTACGTATACAGCGGATTGCAAGCGAGTGAGGTACAGCCTTCAGGTTTTGTTTGTCAAGCGCGCACCGTTAACGGTGCGCGCTTGACAAACAAAGGTGTACCTCATACGAGTGCAATCCGCTGTATCTCTAGTTGCCAAACCAACTATTTTTCAGAGAAACCCCCATGGGTGCGCGTCAGTCCCGCACTAGCAACTTGCGTTAATAACTAATAGCCATCGCTTTGTCAGCAAAGAAACCCGGTTTCTCAGATCCTCGTGCGCTAAGCTCCTGTTACATAACTTAACTCAAGTTGCTAGTTATCTCTCGAAGAGCGGCTAATAACGTGTAAGGGTGAAGCATTTGCGTAGAAATATTTCAGGTCTACGGACAAGATAACAGCGCAAATGCGATAGCCCCTACTATAATCCTATATTAGCAATTAGCAATTAGCAATTAGCAAAGCCAAAGTTTATAACTAGCAACTTGCGTTAACTTAAATATTGCATAAATCCCTCAATAGCTAATCATGCAGTATCGACGCTTTGGACGCACAGAATTGCAAATCCCCGTCTTTTCCTGCGGCGGCATGAGATATCAATTTAAATGGCAGGATGTCCCCCAATGGCAAATTCCACAGGACAATCAAAACAACCTGGAAGCAACTATCCGTCGCGCTATTGAAGTCGGCATCAATCATATCGAAACTGCGCGCGGTTATGGCACTTCCGAGATGCAACTGGGACGAATTTTACCGAAGTTAGAGCGAGATCGCATCATCGTCCAAACTAAAATTGTCCCCTTTGCAGACCCCAAAGACTTTAAGCGCAATTTTGACCAATCTCTCGCTAATCTCAATCTCGATTACGTAGATTTGCTGAGCATTCATGGCATAAATACTACCGAAATTTTTTCAGATAGCATCCGGTGTCAGGAGATGGCGCAGAAGTTGCGCTCGCAAGGGAAAGTCCGGTTTATCGGCTTTTCTACCCACGCCCCTACCGATGTAATCGTGCAGGCGATCGAGACGAACGAGTTCGACTACGTAAACTTGCACTGGTATTACATTAACCAAAGCAATTGGGCGGCGATAGAAGCAGCAAGAAGCCACGACATGGGGGTGTTTATTATCAGTCCTTCGGATAAAGGCGGAATGCTGTATAAACCGCCGCAAAAGTTGGTCGATCTGTGCTATCCTCTGAGTCCGATGGTGTTCAATGACTTATTTTGTTTGAGCCATCCCCAAGTGCATACTTTGAGTATAGGGGCGGCGCAACGGACGGATTTTGAAGAACACCTGAAAACTTTGGCATTGTTAGACAAGGCAGATGAAATTTTACCGTCTATTTTGGCAAGGTTAGAGGCAGAAGCGATCCGCTGTTTGGGGGAAGATTGGGTAAAAACCTGGCAAGTCGGGTTACCTAGCTGCGATCGCACCCCCGGTAATATGAATATACCCACGATCTTGTGGCTGAGAAATCTTGCTATGGCCTACGATATGTACGACTATGCCAAAATGCGCTACAACCTGCTGGGTAATGGCGGTCACTGGTTCCCAGGTCAAAAGGCAGATCGAGTCAAAGAATTAAACTTGCGTCAGTGTCTTGCTAAAAGTCCCCACGCCGATCAGATACCCGCTTTTCTCGAACAAGCGCATCAAATGTTAGGCGGTGAATCAGTTAAACGTTTATCTCAAGAATGAATTTGAGATACCAAAACCCTGAGACAATGGAATACTGGCAACAAACTTACCAATTTCCCCAATCCCATCCAGTATGACTCTTACACGCCGAAGTTTTGTATATTTATTGGGAGCGAGTGTCGGTGCAGTCACTATCGGTGCTTGCAAAGCGTCTGGAGATAATTTAGGCGGGACGGATGTAGCGCAAAGCACAACTAATTATGTTGAACTACCCCCGTTACCCTACGCCTACGATGCTTTAGAACCCCACATTGATGCGCGGACGATGCAGATACACCATGACAAACATCATGCTGCATATGTTACCAATTTGAATGCCGCGATCGCCAAATATCCCCAACTCAAAACCCAAAGTCTGAAAGCGTTGCTAAAAGATATCAATACCGTACCGAAAGATATTCGTACCACGGTGCGAAACAATGGCGGCGGACACGATAACCACAGCATGTTTTGGAGTATTATGAAACCCAATGGAGGTGGGGAACCAACTGGTGCGATCGCATCTGCCATTCAACAATCTTTTGGCAGTTTTGACAACTTCAAGAAACAGTTTAACGCCGCAGGAACCAAGCGTTTCGGCAGCGGTTGGGTTTGGTTAGTTCGCACTAAAGATGGTAAGCTGCAAGTCACGAGTACCGCTAACCAAGATAGTCCCTTAATCGAAGGCAATTATCCCATTATGGGCAACGATGTTTGGGAACATGCCTATTATCTGAAGTACCAAAACCGCCGCGCCGAATATTTAGATGCCTGGTGGAATGTACTCAATTGGGATGAAATAAACAAGCGGTTTGCTCAAGCAAGTGCTTAATCAAGAAACCCGATTGTTTTGAACAATACCTTCGCCAAAATCCGACACCCTTAAGGGTGTCGCTATACAAACTTTGGCTGCCAGAGCAGCCTGTAATAATTTCAGCCCGCTCTGGCGGGCTTTGTTTGTGCAGCCCCAGGCTTTAGCCTCGGGGCTGTAATAATTTCAGCCCGCTCTGGCGGGCTTTGTTTGTGCAGCCCCAGGCTTTAGCCTCGGGGCTGTAATAATTTCAGCCCGCTCTGGCGGGCTTTGTTTGTGCAGCCCCAGGCTTTAGCCTCGGG
>NZ_BLAY01000077.1 GCF_020521235.1 Microseira wollei NIES-4236
CCAAAAAGTTGGACGCCTGCATAAAAAGATTGCGGATAAGCGACAAGCTCGCTCAATGGTGGATAGCAAAAACTATTACCAGCCGACAGGTGGATGCTATTGCCTTGGAGGATTTAAACGTCTCCGGTATGTTGCGTCGCTGTCGGGTGAAGAAAGATGAGGAAAGTGGAAGGTTTTTACCAAATGGGCAATCTAGAAAAGTTGGTTTAAATCGCGCTATCTCTGATGCTGCTTGGAATGAATTGATCTTAAAGATCGACTATCTCGCTGCGAAGCAAGGAAAGATTGCTATCAAGATTAATCCAAGGCATTCCAGCACAGAATGCAGAAATTGTGGGCATATTGACCGTTCAAATCGCGACGGTGAAAAGTTCATCTGTTCGGCTTGCGGATTTTTCGCCCATGCTGATATTTTTGCTGCGAAAACTATCAGAGATAGAGTATTGGAAATGGTACGCCGGGACTCGACGGAACCTGCGGGTAATACCGCTAAACGCCCGAAATATCGTAAGGAGAAGAGCCAGTGCGGTCAAGGGGTTTCCCCAAGTGGAGCAACTGGCGTATCACCGCGTCCTTTGGACAAAGGCGGTGAGCCTGGGAACCTTGAAACCAAGGATATTAAGACCGCAATGTCTTAAGAATCCCCGTACCAACAGGCGCGGGGAGTGTCAAAGCACTATTAGTTTGCGCCGAACGGCTTCCATGCAGAGGGCAACGCGGGTGCTGGTATCGTTTTCATCGAGATAGTCGATGCTCAGTTTTGCCTTGAGGCGTTGTACGCAATTCTGGATGGTTTTCAAGGATAAGTTGAGGCGCATTGCGATCGCTTTATCGGTCAGAGATTCCCGACACAACAAGATCAGCACTTGCATCTCTCGTTCGTCTAAATCGATGTCGTAACGCAGTTCTCTGGGAATCTCTAGTTTGCCATCCAAGGCGTGTTTGACTCCCTCTAAAAACGCTTTCCGTCGTTCCAATTTACTGACGACGACAAAACCTCCCTGGTGGCGGCTGATCGATTTGGTCAGTGGCTTTAAATATCCATACTCGCTGGTATAAATCAGGATATTCAGCATCGGATAGTCGTGAAAAATCTGTTGCAACAAAGCTAGGCTCGCTTGCGCGGATTGTTCGCCTGTCGCGGTGCCAAATAGCAGATCGATGATGACGATATCGGGGATTTCCAACTGGAGGCGTTCTAATACTTCAGTATGAGTCTGAGCGATCTGACAAATCGCTTCTGGCTCTAGCTTTTGCAGAAACAGATAGTTGTTCTGCGCGACTTCTGGGTGATCTTCGAGGATCAGAAACAGAGGAGGTTTAGATTCCATAGCCTCCAAGCATAACTGGAACTGGTTTTATCGATCCTAGTCCTAAAACTTTTCTGCTGTCTGGAGATCGGGACTTACGCAAGCGCGTTGCCAGAAACCCGGTTTCGACCTTGCTCTCTGGTTGCCTTTCCCAAGGATTTTTCGTATCACCTTAGTTTGTTTGCCTCAGTCCTGGAGATGATAAGTTTCCTTGTCTCGCTTGGAAAATTGAGGCTAAAAACGGTTGAACTGATTCAACTAATTAAACGCTTGATGCCAAGAGAGTTGTACTCGCACTCCACCCTCTGGCAAAGCAACGCACTCCAAAGTTCCATTGGGAAGTTCCGCAGCAATCATTTTCATCAATTTCATGCCGTACCCGCCCCGCGTTCTGGGCATCGTCGAAGACTCGAAAATTGAGGGGTCTAGTTTTGCGCCATCGTTCTCAATCGTTAGGGTACAGTGCCGATCTTGCTGGCACAAGCTCACCTGCACCTGCGTGGCTGTTCCGTGAGGGGATTGGGCATGGCGAATGACGTTATGAATGGCTTCACAAAAGAAATGGTAAATATCCTCGCGAGCTTCAAGCCAGAGGCTGTTGGATTCGGGTTCTTCTAGGGGTTGCAACTGTTGAATAATTCGGAGGTTGAGTTCTCCAGAATTGACCAGTTGTTGTAGCTTTGCCCGAATGCCAGCGTCTAATCCCGCTTTTAATTCCGGTGTGATTTCTAGGGTAATGGCGCGAGCTTGATTAAGCTGTTGGCGCAGGTGATGCCCTAAGCTTTCCAATTGATCTAAAACTGGGTCGAGATTTAACGCTTCTCCATTAATCTGAAGCATTTCCAGTCGATCCATGACCAGCTTTAGTTCTTGGAGGGGACCTGCGTGGATATTAGCAGCAATCCGATGTAGCATTTTTTTCGTCTGGGATATTGCCGCTGCTTGCTCGATCGAATGCAGGCGATCGATTTCACACTGTTGCTGGTGGATCAGGTCTTTTTGGACACCCAACAGTAATGAGATAAATACAGATACGCCCGTTGCAGTCCAGGTGACTAGAGGCAGTGTAATAGGTAAAATCCAGCCCTGCCCAAACAGCACCACGCTGACAAGACTAAACCCACTTAATCCTAAAACGGGATAGAGCCAATACCAGTATCGCTTTCTAGCACGACGGTCAAGCTTACCAAAAACTATCCATTGGCTAATCAAGATACCGCCCAATACAATCAGGGCTTTTTGTAGCCAATTTGGAACTATTTGATCAAAAGATCCCGCGAGCAAACTCGCCAGCAGGTTGGCTTGTAATTCGACTGCGGGCATCAGTTCGCCAAAAGGAGAGCGAATGGCAAAGGCATCAGGGTTATTAATATCTGAAAATCCCACCACGACGATTTTGTTGCGGACTTGTGGTAGGGATGAGTTGTTGCTCAAAACCGATTGAACTTTAAGGGTGGGGAAGGTTCCCCTTGCTCCCCAAAAATGAATTTGAATCGGAGTCTGAGGGGTGCGGAAGGGTTGCTTCTGGGGTTTAAATTTCTTCAGGGTGAGTAAAGCTGCTGAATCGAGGGCTTGGATGCGGTCTAAATTGTGGGTGAGGGTAAATTGCCCAGATAAACTCGCTTGACGAGCGGTACTGCGGACACTCTGAGGATGTTTGGCTTCTGGCTCGTATTCAGCAAAGCCTAGAATCGACTGGGGTGTAAACAGGGGTTCGCCTTTGTCGGTTAAAGGTAGGAAATATTCGTAACTGCGCCATTCAGTGGGGTGAGGCCCGGTGGCCCTGGAGGTGGGGAGGACTAGGACAATGCGATCGCTATGGCTTTTAACCAGGGTTTTGATCGGGTTATTCGGATGATCTGAGGTTTGCACCCAATTGGGCAGTAAATTCAGCACCACCACCGCTGCATCTGCGTCGAGGAGGCGATTGACGAGATTGCTATAAATAGTCGGTTCGTTGGCTAATCCCCAGGTTTTTAAGTCTGCTTGGGAAATAGTGACTAGAACAATTTCTGGGGGTGGGGTGCGGGGATGGTTGAGGCGGATTAGGCGATCGCGTTGAGAGAGATCGAGGTGTTGAACCAAGGGAAGATCGGCTAGAAGCACGCTCCACAAAAGGCTCCAGCCTATTCCCAGCCAGAGAGCGCTGCGTTGCCATGTTTTGCGGAGTACCATTTTGCTTACATTGGGATGAAGTTAGGGAAGGGTAGTGTTAGGTGTGCGATCTGCTTGGTATTAATAGAGAGCGCAGGTAATTCGCGATTATTCTTTATGTTAAGAACGGTGTTATTAAGTTAATAGGTTTTTACTAATACAAAATCATAAATCTTTATTTATTTTAACAATAAAATTTGACCAGCTATATTCGATATTATATCTCAACTTTTGAATATGTTGATACGAATAAGCGATTTCTGGTTTGCGCTTTAACGCAATTTTGTCTTCCTATATCGTTATACCATCGAACAAGATATTCAAGTTAATATCACAATAAGTTCACAAAGAGTAAAAACTGTAATGCTTGCCAGGAAGAGATACTATGAAAACCCATCACATATCAATATTATTTTTAACTTCTTTGTCCGCTATAGCAATAACTACAAATTTGGCATTTATATCTAAGGTGGATGCTAGACCATGTGGTAGTGGTTGGCTAGACAGACTAGGTTGCACGTTAGATCCGACGAATCCTCGTGATAATGGCAGTATGCTTGCATCGAGATTCAGTGTATATGTCAAAAACAATACTCAACAACGAATTATTGTAACAGCCAGATACATGAATTATTTTGAAAGTAGAAGAGGACAATCTTGTTCTACAGTTGATGGAGGAGGAGCAAATTGTGATGACATAACTAATTGGGTAACTTATAGTTGGGATTTTAGCCCAGGCGAAAGTGCCTTGCTCATCAACGATGCTGTTGGACGTAATATTTATTTGTCGGCAAGAGCTGTAGATGGTAGTAGTTTATGGCCTGAAAAAGAAGTTGATATGGGTTCACACTATGGGAGGTTTTATTATAGCTTTAATCCATAAATTAGTTGCCTAAAAATGAGCGAGTAAAAAAACATATGAAGACGTCACACAAAATAATCCTCAATTCTCTTGCAGTGCTGGGTAGCCTTGTCTGTACGCTTAACTATGCCTTGCCAGAAAAAGCAGATCTCTTCTGTTTTCCTTAGGAAACAAACTGTACGCCAAATGGAAGACCTTTTACTCCTTTTTACTTCACAGTCTATATAGCTAATAGGACAGGAAGAACTATCTGGGTTGCAGCCCATTATAAAAGAGAACCTGTAGTGGGAAATATAACTGGTCCAGATTGTTCCGATTGTTGGCTAACAAATGGATATTGGCAATTAGCTCCTGGGGAAACAGCATTAATTCTTGATGCACAAGACAGAATTGCGAATCGATATATCTATTTTCATGCTTACGATGAAGCCGGAAATGTTTGGGGCGATGACTACAGATTTACAGTATGTCCTCCCTCACCTGAACCCGCTAACTCTCACTGCCAAGATAAAAGGTTTTTCCAGGCAGATATGGGAGGAACAATTGGAACCTATACTCAAGGTTTTCAATGATTGGCGGCTCTTGTAAGTAAACGAGGATTTAGAATTATGAAAACTTATCATCTTTTTCTTGGTTCATTATTGGCTGTAGGAGTTTCTGTTTGGTTATTGGATGCTCAACCAGTTCAGGCTAGTACTATTACTATTTGTAATAACTCTGGAGAAAACCTTGATGTGGCTTTACATCAATTTGGGCGTGACAGAGCTGATTGGGATGGTGCAGGCAGTATTGGAATAGTTAAAGGTTGGTATTTGGTTAAGGCAGGAGAATGCAGAAACATACCCTTCGAACGCTTTCCCGGATGGGGTGGCATCAGAGTCTATGCTCAAGGCACCAACCGAGTATTTCCCCCTCAGTCTCCACCTCCCACTCATTCCAATTATCGTTATGCTCTTTGGGGTGAATCACAGGAGCATTTGTGTGTTAGTACGGGTGCTGCCTTTGCATATGGTTATCGTGAAGCTCTGGAAAACGCAGCAACTAACGACGGAAAATCCTGTATTGCTGGCTTTCGACCAGTTCGTTTTGCTCGTGTCGTCTCTAGCCCTATATCGATCAATCCTTCTGATATGTCCTCTAGAAATAATTCTTCTTCACTCCCGCTTCCCACAGGTGGTGTAGTAACGTCATGCACGACATTTGTCCGTCCAGGTTTTGTATTCTCAAATACTCATACTTGGTCTGATGCACCGCAGACAATTTGGAAATACAGGATGGTAGTGAACAGCGTACAAGGTAACACTTGGAATGGGATTTTCGGAGATGGAGAACCTGTTTATGGAACAGTAACTGACTCGGATTTTACTATGCGAAGAGACAGATGGAATCAGGTTTGGAGCGGACACTGCTACGATTATGGAATGTCTGGGACAATGAGATCTACTGCTGGCCCGCAAACGGGTGTGTTTTCATTTACGAAACAGTAATACAAACCACCAGCAATAGTAGCCAGTAGTGCGATCGCCAATCTTGTAGGGTGCATTATCAGCGGTGTAACGCACCACCCCTAGGATCAATTCTGATTTTCTGAGTCTAGATTCATGCAAGGAGAGATAATTATGAAGCGATTTGTCCTTTCTCTAATTACTATTACTGCTACTGTTACGATACCATCAGCAATGCTAGGACAATCTTTCAGTATGATTGGCAGCTGGCAAGGCAGTGGAGACTGTCCAATTGAATTTTATCGTGATAACGGAAGTTACGTCGAAGGTAGTTGCGATAATGGTGCCTTCAACCATATTATTCGCGGTACATACGCTGGTTCAAATAGAATCAATATTACTACTGAACGAATCGATCCACAAAGATGTAGCACTACAGTTAGGGGCTATATCCAAATTTTGAGCAACAATAGGGTCAAATATTGGCAAAATGGTTGGAATGGATGTGGGGTAAGAACTCCTCCAGCAACGCAATACTGGACTCGAAGTTAGAGCCGCTCTGACGCACCTTGAACTGTCATATCATGTCCGGTCGATTACCCAAAATTAGGAGTAGGGAACATCATAGATATCTCGGACAAACAGATAACGTTAATAATTTTCCCTACGCAACGACTCTGTGAGGTTTTTTTATTATGGGCAATTCAACGGACATGATATCACATGGCAAAATTCAGCAGACTGGGCTGTGAGCGAAGTTTCCTCTAGGGGCAAGCTCTATGAACCCAGCCGTAGAAATTCAACTGCGATCGCCGATTTTGTAGGGGCGTTACACTTTGTTAACGCACCATCAAATATAGCCCTATCATTAATTGGATGAGTTAGGCTATTACTAACATAACCTATATTTGAGGTAGATGTTAAAAAGTATTAAGTTTGTTGGCTAATCCCCAAGTTTTTAAATCTGCTTGGGCGCGCAATTAGGACGATTTCCGCAGATGGGGTGGGGGGAGAACTCAGACCGAGGGAGCGATCGTTTTATTTCCTTGATTGTTACTTGAGGTAAAACAATGTCTAGAATCACGATTAACAATATTTATTTCGATCCCACTACCCAATCTACGGCGGTCAGAAGTGCTGGGTTAGATAGTCCTGATAGTTCTGCGTCAAACTATGCGCTCGTTCAGTTTACTGCTCCCCTTTCTCCTACCCAAGAGAGCGAACTTAGTAGTTTGGGACTGGAGATTCTGGAGTATCATCCTGAGAATGCCTACGTATGCAGATTTCCTCCTGCTTCCTTGGCTGCTGTTCAGGCTCTTCCCTATGTGGAGTTTGCAGGTGTCTACCCACAAGAGGTTAAAGTAGCTCTGCGATTACGCTCCTCGTCACCCGTTGCTACAGCTAACCTTCTAGAACTAGGTCCCATCGAAACATCGATGGCACAACAACCTGTTGATATCGATGTTGTGCTTCACAATGGGGCTGATGCTGAAGCTGTAGGCACGAGGATAGCCCAGGCATCTAGATTAGATCCGGAAGATCTGCAAGTTTCTAGCAACAAAATTAGACTAACAGTTCGCCCACAGGCTCTGGAAGACTTAGCAGCCATCGACGAAGTAAGCACCATGTAGTGAGTACTTTGGGCGTGGTTCTGAGCTATCTATTTTATTGATTAGGAGGGATGAGGAAAATGGCAGAATTGGCCAAATTAGAGCGAGTAAAAATCCTCTGCGCTCCCGAGCTGAAATCTGAAGTTAGAGACCAGATAGTCAACAATTTATCGGGGGTGGTTGTATCCCATCAAGGCAAGTATCTATGGTTAGGTACTGATGAATTGACAGCCATAGAGAGATTCACTCTACTAGAAGATGGAGGATTTGGAAAACACGCTCGCTTTGAATTTAAAAAATTCATTGATGATTTTGATGAAGATAAAGGAGAAGTGGATGTAGAAGGAATAGACTATTGTGATGGTTTTCTTTGGATTATAGGCTCTCACAGTAGTAAGCGCAAAAAAGTCAAAATCGCTCGAGATAAATTTCAAGTCGAAAGAAAAGAGCTTAAACAGATAGAACGCCAAGAAAACCGATATCTATTAGCTCGGATTCCTGTTAATGAAGCTGGCGATCTAGAAGCTAAATCTCCAAAAAGAGCCTGGTTAAAGCGTCATGGCAGTAATAATTCGCTAACCAAAGCACTAGCAAAAGATGAATATCTAGATCTTCCACAGATTATTGCAGGTGAGGATAATAATTCTTTACCGGGAAAAGAATTTTATTTCTATCTTCCCAGCAAAGAGAATGGTCTTGATATTGAAGGATTAGCAGTTCGTGGCAACAAAGTTTTCATTGGCTTACGAGGGCCAGTGCTGCGCGGCATCGCCATCTTGCTAGAAATTGAAGTCGAAGCAGGATCGTCTAATCAGCTAAACCTCAAAGCAATTAGCGACAATGGCAGAGAATACAAGCGACATTTCCTCGAGCTGGATGGATTAGGAATTCGAGAGCTATGTTTTGAGGGAGATAGTGGCGACTTGCTCATTCTCGCAGGGCCAACAATGGATCATGATGGTGCCCATTCCTTATTCCGGTTAAAACAGCCCTTGACTTTGAAAGATAACAGCCTTTCTAGTCAAAAGAATGAGCAATTAGAATATCTCGGAGATATTCCTCACAGTAAAAAGCGCGATCGCGCTGAAGGATTGACTCTCTATGGAGGAGCAAACTCCATTCTCGTTGTCTATGATAGCCCAGCAGAGGAACGTCTGATTGCGGGCGAGGGGGATACTGTTGTTGGGGTTTATGCTGATGTTTTTCCCCTACTGCGAGCCAGAAAAAAGCGAGCGTGAAAATTTCTCGTGATGTAACTGCTTCATGGACTGATTTAAAATCCGAAACTGAGAAATCGATGCCATGAATAATCGACGCATAAAGTGCGATCAATTTTGATAATAAACTTGGAAAAGCAAGAGGAGGATTATGATTATGATGCGTAAATTTTTTGTCACCGTGTTCGCTGCCAACCGACGCGCCCTTCTTAACCTTGGTGATTACCACTTAGATTTGTTCCAGGCAACGGCAAAAGCTTCAGAAAATGATGAATTTACCATTGAGGGGTTGCTCACTTTAGCAGAAATTGAGCGGTTGGTTGAGGGCGGTTACCGAGTGCTGGTTGAGGCAGAATCTTCCAAACGCGCACGCGCCACTCAAGAGGTGACTGGATTTCCAGAGTGGATGCAGGCAATGGGAGAAGAGCGCGGCGAGGAAGAAAGCGCCGCACCACCGGCGGGATATTTAACGGTAGCAGGGATAGAGTCCAGTCTGCAATACCTGTCCTCTTCCTATCCCTCAATCTGCCAAGCGATCCAGCTACCAGAGCAAACCTGGGAAAAAAGGACGAGCAGAGCAATTAAAATTGCCAACGGATCGGATGGCAATCGTCCGGGTATTTTGCTGATAGGAGGTGTTCATGCTCGCGAGTTAGTCAACCCCGACTTGCTATTATCCTTTGCCTTGAAGTTGTGTCAGGCATACAAAGCGGGGACAGGACTACAGTTTGGCAAAAAATCCTACGATGCCTCTACTATTCAAGAGATTGTCAACAAATTGGATCTGTTTATCTTTCCGCTGGTCAACCCGGACGGACGAGCGTTTGTGCAGTCTCCCACGGGAGA
The DNA here is from genome assembly GCF_020521235.1 of Microseira wollei NIES-4236. Lineage (GTDB taxonomy): Bacteria > Cyanobacteriota > Cyanobacteriia > Cyanobacteriales > Aerosakkonemataceae > Microseira > Microseira wollei. Next base: position 9,445 of record NZ_BLAY01000077.1, read on the forward strand.
TCCAATGTGGCGCAAGAACCGCAACCCTAACCCAGGTCAGTCCCGGCTAGGAGTTGACCTCAATCGCAACTTCGATTTTCTCTGGTCAAGTGGAATTGGGACTAGCTCCAATCCTCGTGACGATATTTTCAAGGGCAATGCAGCGTTCTCAGAACCAGAAATCCGCAATGTTCGCTATTTGCTGGATACGTATAAAAATATCACCACGATGCTAGATATCCATTCCTATTCGGAGTTGGTAATGTATCCCTGGGGAGACGACGAGAACCAGACAAACAATCCAATCATGAACTTTTACAACTCTGTCTACGATGGCTTACGTGGAAAGGTTGGAGATGCCAACTATAAAGAATACATTCCTCTAGCAGACTTGAATTGGTTTACAACAACCTGCAATCGAGTCAGAGATGCGATCAAAACTGTCAGAGGTAGAGTCTACAAGATTCAACCAAGTGTGGGACTCTATCCCACCACAGCCACTTCGGATGATTACGCTTACAGCCGTCACTTTATTGATGCTAGCAAGCACAAAGTTCTAGCTGGGGTGATCGAAACGGGAAAAGAATTTCAACCTCCCTATTCCGAAGCGTTGAATATCATAGCCGAAATTTCCGCTGGGTTAATTGAATTCTGTCTCGCTTCCATAACCGTTGTGGAAGCTACACCGGAGGTTGTTTTGGAAAGAACATAGACGAAGGGTAGGATTGCGATCGCATTGAGGAAATTGACTTGAGAAGAGATGCGATCGCGATCGCTTTTAACCAGGGTCTTGATTGGGCTATTGGGATGCTATGAGGTAAATTTGTAATAATCGGTAGGTTATATTATGATCTTGCAGTTAAAATGCCAACGTTTTGTCGCACTTTTTTCTTCTATCTTTATAGTTACCAACATGATGTTGATTTCTTCTAGTGCTTTGGCTTGGGACAGTGCTGCTGGCAATCCCACCCATCCAACTCATAGTTACCTGACAGAATGGGCTATCGAGCAACTCCAAGTTCAGTATCCAGAATTGCAGCAATTTCGGAACGTGATTATTGAAGGAGCAAATGCAGAACTGCATGAACTGCCAGTTTCAGGGACAAAGTACGGAATAGATTTTGAGGCTAAGCGATTACAACACCAGGGAACCAATGAAGGCTGCAATGACATCCAGGGTTGGTGGCAGGACAGTTTGACGGCTTATCGTCAAGGTAAAAAGGAGCAAGCATACTTTCTTTTAGGTGTAATGCTCCACATGATTCAAGACATGGGAGTTCCAGCTCACGCGAACAAGGTTTATCATCAGGGAAACCTGACGGAATTTGACAATTTTGAATTTCTGGCTCTTTCCAATTGGAAACCTAAATTCGATGATATTAATCGACAAGATCCAGGCTATTCACAGCCGTGGCAATATTATGCCTTCAGCCAAAACTGGACTCATGCTGATGCTCCAAACTATAATGACCGTGACTCTTTTTCCAAGTTTTGGTTGACAGCTAGTAGATCTGAGCGCAGATTGTTAAGCAACCGTCAGGGACGTACATGTTACTTAACGATGTGGGCACTAAACTCTGCGGTTAAATCGTTTAGCTAATGCGATCGCACCTCTTGTAGGGTGCGTAGAGAGCGGTGTACGGCACTATCAATTCTTGAAAAACTAAAGAGTCGCAGTAATAAGCCTTGATTGAACGCATTTTAAGAGGAGATAAACATGGGTGTAATGATGCAAGCTTTCTACTGGGATTGTCCCAAAGTAGATAATAAAGAATTTACTTGGTGGAACTACATTCAGGAAAAAATTCCTGCCCTCGCTGCAGCAGGCTTTTCATCCTTATGGCTGCCTCCGGCACACAAACCAGCAAATATTGATGGCGCATCTATGGGCTACGATCCTTACGATTATTACGATCTTGGTGAGTACGATCAAAAAGGTCGCGTCGAAACATGGTTTGGGTCAAAGCAAGCATTACTCGATCTGATTAATTTGGCTCACTCACATAATCTAACTGCGATCGCTGATATGGTCATCAATCACAATAACGGTGCTGATGAGCAAAAAGTTAATCCAATAGACGGAAAGTCTCGATGGACAGAGTTTAAAAAGGTAAAAAGTGGCAAATTTCTGCGCGATTGGAAATGTTTTCACCCCAGTTCTTATGAAACCTGGGATGGTGCAACCTTTGGAGATATGCCAGACCTCTGCCATCGTAATCCATACGTCTATATAGAGATCTTTAATTTAGCCAAATGGCTACTTGAAGAAATTGGCTTTGATGGGTTTCGGTATGATTTTGTTAAAGGTTACGGTACTTGGGTTACTAAGGCAATCCAAGAGGGAAGATATACCAAAAACGGTCAGCCGTTTAAGCCCTATGGCGTTGCCGAAAACTGGTCAAGCGATCGCGAAATCAACGACTGGCTCAAAGACGTCAATGAATGGAACGACAATCCAGTTGATGCCTTCGACTTTCCTCTGAGATATAAATTAAAAGATCTCTGCGATAAATTTGGATTTAGCCTGAGACAATTAGCGACCGATGGAACTGTAGTTAAAGGCCAGCCCTTTAGCGCGGTCACTTTTGTTGATAACCATGATTTTAGAGGTGGAGATACTCCTCCAATTATCAATGATAAACTTTTGGCTTACAGCTTCATTCTCACCCATGAAGGCTATCCCTGTGTTTATTGGCAAGACTACTACAATTTGGGTTTAGCCAAAGAAGGAACACCCAATGGAATTACTGCACTGGTAAAGGTTCACGAAACTCTTGCCGCAGGTTCTACAAATATTCTGTGGGTAGATGACAATTTATATATCATGCAACGGACTGGCCGGGATGGCAAACCTGGCTTAGTTTTCGTTCTCAATAATAGAGGCGATCGCTGGAATGGAGCATGGGTATCAACCCAATGGCATAATGTAGAATTTAAGCCTGTGGCTTGGTGGAGCCGTCAACAAATGGATACGCCTAATAACCAACGTGCCTATGCTGATGGTCGCGCTCAATTTTGGGCACCACCTCGCGGGTATGTGGTCTATGCACCGCAGGTTTAGGGCGATCGCGATCGCGATCGCAACCCCCTGATAACTACCAGATCTCTCCAGAAAACAACCTCAAGGGCAGGCAGGATGCCCACCCCACAAGAATTTTTTGGCCTTTGTGGGATGGGCATCTTGCCCGTCTGAGTTATTTGGGCAACAGGTCTAATCAACGCGATCGCACGCCCCTATGTATGCGATCGCACCTACATTATTCCCCGGTTAAGTCGAACGCGATCGTAAACTCAGCGTGGGGAATCAATCGCCGCAAGGCAATCAGATGCCCTTGGGCATCGCTGCGATTGCGAAGTCGGGCGACGGTAATGCGCTGCAAGTTAGGGAATTGGCGGATAATTGCCCACGGGAAAAGCCGCGCTATGCAAGGCGCTGTTGTGAATGTCGTTCATCGTTCTATCCTTGTAGTTAGTTGTGTTTAGTTGGGGCGATCGCACTCCCATGCGATCGCCCTTCACAAGATCGGGCAGGCGCGACTGGTTGCGTCCCCAAAGGCGATCCGGACTGTCTGCCCTTGATTGTGTCTATCTACTCACACTTTAGTGTAAGACGCTGGTTATGTCACCTATAGTGTGAATACTTTAGTGTTAAATGAGCGCAGATCCGACAGAAAAAGAGTTAACTTTGAAAAACCTCCGGAACAATCTAGACATCTCTCAAGAGGAGTTGGCACGAAGACTGAATCTGAGTTTTCGGACTATTGGTGAATGGGAAGGAGGGAAGAAAGTACCGCGATTTGATAACGCACTCGCATTGGCGCGTGAGTTGGGGGTGTCTTTGAAAACCCTTGCACTAGCGATGCGACTGGACATTGAGGGTATTCCGGATGATGCGCCAATGCAAGGCGACACAGAAAAAGATTGAAAATCTCCTTGGGGCGATCGCACTTTATCCAGTCGGCGCGTGCGCGATCGCCATACGGTTGGATGTAGAAGGCGTACCTGACGATAGTACAACAGAGCGATCGCGGCTCTTGTAGGGTGCGTTATAGACCTCTCCACAAAACAACCTCAAAGGCAGGCAGGATGCCCACCCCACAAGAATTTTTTGGGCTTTGTGGGATGGTCATCTTGCCCGTCTGAGCGAAGCGATCGCACGCGCCTATGTATGCGATCGCGCCATTATTATTCCCCAGTTAGGTCGAACAAAATCGTAAACTCAGCGTGGGGAATCAATCGCCGCAACGCCATCAGATGCCCTTCTGCATCGCTACGGTTGCGAAGTCGGGCGACGGTAATGCGCTGCAAGTTAGGCAATTGGCGGACAATTGCCCACGGGAAACGAGACGCAAGGGTAGCGCCGTTGCAAGTATGGTTCATCAGACAAACCTCTGTTATATAAATCTGTACCAATGAGAAACTGAGGAAATGGCAAACGTGTATTGCTGCCTGAATTGGCAACCCAATACTGTTTGCTGTTCTTTTTTGCCTCTAAATCAACACTTTAGTGTTGAAAGCCAAATTTGTCAACACTATGGTGTGGAAACTTCAGTGTCGTATGTCAGAAAGCCAAAATCAACGAGAACCGACGTTAAAAGAACTTAGAGAAAGCTTGAACCTGTCTCAGGAAGATTTAGGGCGACGCATAAATCTTAGTTACCGGACGATCGCCGAATGGGAGGGAGGGCGAAAAGTGCCGCGTTTCGACAATGCGATCGCACTAGCACGAGAGTTAGGGGTTTCCCTGAAAGTCCTAGCAAAATCCATCGGACTGGGGGTAGAAGGTTTACTCGACGACGCGCCAAAAGAGCGATCGCAAACCAAAGATGACCCATGAAGTCGCAAGAACAACCCACTTTGAAATCACTGCGAGAAAGAGCAAATCTAACGCAGCCTGAGTTAAGTCGCCGAATCAATGTAGGAATTCGGATTATCGGTGATTGGCAGAGAGGAGAGTCGATTCCTCGGTTTGATCGCGCCGTCGCATTAGCCCGCGAGTTGGGAGTGTCCCTCAAAGTCCTGGCAAAGTCTATGGGAATAGATGTAGCGGATTTAGTCAACGATACCCCAGAAGAGCGATCGCAATCTGATGATGAAGCTAACCCATGACTAATGACTCAAAAGCATGTTAGAAAGCCAAAATCAACGAGAACCGACGTTAAAAGAACTTAGAGAAAGCTTGAACCTGTCTCAGGAAGATTTAGGGCGACGCATAAATCTTAGTTACCGGACGATCGCAGAATGGGAGGGAGGACGAAAAATGCCGCGTTTTGACAATGGGATTCGCCCAAAGGGCGTTCGCGCAAGCGAAGGGAGGCATATCCGCTTCGCCCAATCGCACTAGCACGAGAGTTAGGGGTTTCCCTGAAAGACCTAGCAAAATCGCTCAGACTGGAGGTAGAAGGTTTATCAGATGATACCCCAGAAGAGATATCGCAACCCCCTGATAACTAACTCAAGTTGCTAGTTATCTCATACATAGTAGCTAATGGCTAATGTCAGTAAAAATCATATATTAGCCATTAGCCATTAGCCATTAGCCATTAGCAACTTGGATTAACTAATGACTAAAATCACTTTCGCAATAAGCACAGAGGATATCGATACAATTAGCGATCGCTCCCAAATGAGCTATCTCATATCCATGAGTATTCTGGGTAGGAAAACTCAGACAGGCGGCGCGGGATACGTGCCCGAATTTCATCGCAATCGAAGCGTCGCTACCAAAACCGCTAATAGTTGCTAGTTGTACGGGGATGTTTTTTTCTTTTGCTACTCGCCGCAGTTGTTTGTTTAGCATTTCATCGTAAATTCCGTATCCATCCTGGGATAGAAGTACGGGCGCTTCCCCATCTTCTATGGGATATTCTTTTGAGAGGGGACAAATTTCGAGGGCAATTAAGGCATCTAAGCGCTGATTGTTGGTAAAGTAAAGCGCCCCAATGGCGCCGACTTCTTCTTTTGCCGATGCTACCAAATAGATATCCACCGCAGGCTGTTTTACCTGTTCGGCGACGGCTAATAAAATCGCCACCGAGGCTTTATTATCAAGCGTATAACTGGCAATGTAATCTTTTAATCGCAAAGGTCGCTTGCGATGTTTTCCGATTACCATGCGGGTTCCGGGTCGAATTCCAGCGGTTTCCAGTTCTTCTTGGGTGCATTTAGTTTCTACCCAAGCATCTTCCCAGGTGAGGGGTTTATCTTCCTGTTGCGCTTTTTGGGGAGATTCGTGGGAGACGTGGCGAGAACCAAAAGAAAGAATGCCGCTGATGGTTTCGTTATCTCCCAATAAGTCTACGACGCCCTCGCCGTAAACCCAGGGAAATGAGCCGCCTAGCTTGCGGACTTCTACCCTTCCTCGGTCGCCGATGGTCTTGACAATTGCGCCAATTTCGTCTTTGTGGGCGGTGATAGCGATCGCTCTGGTAGAATCTTTACCTGGCAGGTGTGCGATCGCATTTCCCGCCCGATCTAACCAAGCTTTTACTCGCTTTGACTCAAATCGATGCATCAACCATCGATCGATTTTGGTCTCGTCACCGCTGGGAGAATGGTGCAGCACTAATTCTTCGATTGTATTAAAAAGGTCGTCGTAGTTTAGGGAAGACATAGGGGGCATAGGATAAATCAGACTTAGCAATTAGCAATTAGCCATTAGCCATTAGCCATTAGCAATTAGCCATTAGCAATTAGCCATTAGCAATTAGCCATTTTTCATCCTTCATACTTTTTTGTCAAGGTTTTGCCACTTAGCACTAACTGTTTAAATTCTTCTAGCGGTAAGGGGCGACTAAATAAATAACCTTGAATTTCATTACATTGATTTTCCTGTAAAAAAGCCAGCTCTCTTTCTGTTTCTACCCCTTCAGCAATGACTTTTAGTTTGAGTTGATGAGCCATATAAATCAGGGCTTTAGTAATCGCTTGATTTTTGCTATTTTTGTCGATATTCCGGATAAAACACTGGTCTATTTTGAGAATATCAACCGGGAAGTTGCGCAAATAATTTAAAGAAGAATAGCCAGTCCCAAAATCATCAACGATTTTTATTCCCAGTGCCTTTAAGGCTTTTAATTTGTGAATAGCCATGGCAATATCTTCGATCAGAATAGTTTCGGTCAACTCCAAATCGATAGATTTTGGGTCGAGTCCCGCCTTAAAGCTAATTTGGACTAATTGCTGGCGCAAATCCGATTTTCTAAATTGACAACCGGATAAATTTACTGCCACTCGGAGCCACCCTAATCCAGCTTGATGGAGCGCCTGAGTATGCCCAAAAGCAGTTTCTAAAACCCATTCTCCGATCGTTTCAATTAAACCTGTTTCCTCAGATAAAGGAATAAATTGACCGGGAGAAACGAAACCGCGTTCTGGATGATGCCAGCGCAAGAGAGCTTCAGCACCGATAATTTTACCCGTTTCAAGATTGACTTTAGGTTGATAGTAAAGCTGGAGTTCTTCCCGTTCTAAAGCATAGCGCATGTCAGTTTATAAGGCCAGATCTTCCGAAAAAATTTTGTTGAGAAGCGCCGTATAAAACTCGTAGCGATTTCCTCCTTTTTGCTGGGCGTAATTCATGGCTTTTTTGCTTTTAGTTAGTAATTGTTCGAGATGAAAACCATCGCGGGAATAAATGGCAATGCCAATACTAGCTGTGAGAAAAATTTCCTGTTGGTAAAGTAGGAAAGGTTGGGAAAAAACCTCTAAAAGTTGCTGGGCGGCATTACTAACTTCAGTTTTGCACGCCCCTGGATCTAGAAGAATGGCAAATTCATCATCGGCGTTTAAACGAGCGAGAACACCACACCTACCAAGATGAGAAGTCAGTCGCTGCGCTACGAGTTTGAGTAACAAATCGCTTTTTTCACATCCTAAACTATTACTCAGTCGCTGTAACCGATCTAAGCGCAAACAAAAAACGGGGGCAAATAGAGATGGAATATTTCGAGTTTTGCCATTAATATTTTTCAGGGGCGGGATGGAATTAACTATCCGCTCGAACTCGTTTTGCAATGACAGGCGGTGGGGAAGCTGGGTGAAGCTGGCGTATCCCACCAACTGCTCCATATACTCTTGGATAAATTGGAGTTGCGCGGCGTGACGCGCTATCATTGCTTTGTCAACTTGATGTCTTTTAATTGCGATCTCGATTGTTGTCCACATGTCCTGAGGTTTAAACGGCTTGACTAGGTAGCCGTAGGGTTCTGTCTGTTTCGCCCGTGCTAAAGTGGTTTTATCCGCATAAGCGGTCATGTAAATTATAGGAATTCCCCACTGGTGACGAATTTGCCTTGCTGCTTCCACCCCGTCGATTTCTCCCTTGAGCATAATATCCATTAACACAATGTCGGGATGAGTAGCGCCAGCTGCTAGAATCGCATCTTCCCCAGTTTTGGCTAACCCTGCTACCTCATACCCTTGCTGCTTTAAATTCCTGGCGACGTTTTCTGCTACGATTGGTTCGTCTTCGACAATCAAAACCTTGATCGGGGTAGTTGGTGTGTTGTGAGCTAGCAAGGTCATCATGAATATCTCCCTGTGATGAAATTCGAAAGATTATTGATGCGATCGCAAGGCAACTTTCTCTAATGCATCCTGATTGGAATGATACATAATTTTTTCACTAAAAAAGGGAAAGGGAAATAGGGAAAAGTAAAGCATCTGTTCATCAGCGAAAGTTTTCCCCTCCTCCCTCGTCTGGTGCAAGTCTTTTCTTGTCTCCCCATTTCCCTGTGCTTACAAGGACAAGTAAGAACCCGGTTTCTTGAAGAAACAGGGTTTGTAGATGTTTCTGGCGCGATGGTCGGCCAAAAATCTTCGCTTTGATCGATAATAATATATTTAGTATTGCCTATTTCCTCGTTGCCAGCAACCCAGATATTTTTATGATTAACGATCCAAATTTTTCTGTCTTTTTTGAATAATCTATTAAATCAATAACTTTTGTATTTTTAACAGTTGAAGATGTTTATTATCATCTAAATATAAATGAAAAGCCCAGGCAGATTTTCACCTAATTTCCTCAAGGGTTGTCATGGCAAAAACTCGGCAAAATTCTTCGCTGAATCCGGCTTCTGTATCTCCCAAGGCTAACCCGCTTTTGACTCGTTGCCTAAAAAGAACTTGTTTAAAAAAACCATTGGGTTTGCGGGTTTGAAAATGTAAATAAACTGGGCAAATTTGTAGTAAGTTTTTTTCTGATGAATTCAGCGGCTCAAATTCTTGAGATAATTGGATGCTGCGGTAAAATTGTTTTCTCAAATCCTCGGCGCCTGGTTTTCCTTGAGAGCATTTTAGCGCTAAGTTTGGGTGAGGAAATCGGCCAAAATCCTCATTTTTGCCTAAAATGTGAATGCCTTTATTGATGTGGGAGGTCTAAGCACTAATATTGTATAAATCTAAGTCTTTAGCCAGATTGGAATTGAAAAATTGTAGCTTGTCTATAAATTCGGTTACATTCCCATAGCGACTGAGTAATTTTTCATAAATTTCTTGATGCAAGTCAATCGTCACCCGCCCTTGAGTCCAGGTATGAATTGGGTTCATAACTTAAATGGGTATTGGTTTTTATCAATATAGCTGAAAGGAATCGCCTCATAAAAGTTAGAAATTACACCTTGACAAAAAGACAGAGATACAGTATTTAGCTGCGCCCGCAAATTTCATCTTTGATAACGAATTGAGTCAATCGGTCTGTGAATTGGTGGTTGAAATCACCTCATGTAAAGCATTTAATAGATCCTTGAGCATGTAAGGCTTTAACAAAAATGTCTTGACATTAACCGCCAAAGCCAATTCACTATTAGCAGAAAGTCCGCTAGTGGCGATCGCTTTGACCTGCGGGTTAATTTTTTGCAGAGCGCGGATAGCGGTCAATCCATCCAGATTTGGCATCATCAAATCCATTAAAACTACGCTGATTTCTTGTTGGTGTTGGGCATAGAGGGAAAGCGCTTCAATGCCATCGCTAGCGAAGAGAGTTCTGTAGTTGTAGTTTTCTAGGGAAGTCTTAGCAATCTGTCTAATGGTGGCCTCATCATCCACAATCAGAATCAACTCGCCATTACCAATGGGCAGTTCCTCATCTGGGATCGGCTGGCTAAGTTGTCCCTCGCAGGCTGGCAAGAAAACCTGGAATTGCGTGCCATTTCCTATCTCACTATAAACCTTGACAAAACCGCCGTGGTTTTTCACAATCCCCTGTACCGTTGCTAGTCCCAGTCCCGTTCCTTGACCGATTTCCTTGGTGGTGAAAAAGGGATCGAAAATTCGCTCTAACAGTTCGGGTGGGATGCCAATTCCTGTATCGGAAATGCTAACAATAACATAGAAACCTACCTGAGCCTCCACATTGATTCCGGCATAATTTTGATCCAGATAGCGATTTTCTGCCGAGATCTTTAAACTGCCGCCATTGGGCATCGCATCGCGGGCGTTGATGATGAGATTCATCAATACTTGATGGATTTGGGTAGTATCAGCCGAGATAGTCCACAGTTCCATCGTCGGAATGTTGGTAGATATTTGGATGGATTTGGGAAATGTCTTGTTGGCAATGCTAACGACTTCCGAGAGCAGGTGTCCTACTTGCAGAATTACGCGCTGGCCTTCTTGTCCCCGACTAAAGGAGAGAACTTGTTTCACTAAACTCGTTCCGCGGTTAGCACTGACTTCGAGCAGCTCTAACATTTGTCGCGTCTGTTCGTCGAGATTGCGGAATTTGAGGGGAAGCAAGTGAGAAATGGCGAGAATGGGAGTCAGGATATTGTTGAGATCGTGGGCAATGCCGCTAGCCAAAGTGCCGATGCTCTCTAAGCGTTGGGCGCGGTAGAACTGTTTCTCCAGTTGTTTCTTCTCGGTGATGTCGCTGTTGACTACGAGAATGGATTTGGGCTGTTCGGATTCATCCCGCACTAGCGTCCACCGACTCGCTACCTTTACTTCTTTACCGGATTTGGTGACTTGTTCGAGTTCGCCTTGCCAGAAGCCTTTCTCTATAGCAATATTTAGATTTTCAGCTAGTTGAGATGCAGATTTTTTGTCAAACAATTCATCGGCGGTTTTCCCCAGGGCTGCTGCTGCTGTCCAGCCATATAAGCGTTCGGCTCCTTGATTCCAAAATAAGATGCGGTTGTCTAAATCTCGGACAAAAATCGCGTCGGTAGCGATATCAATTAAAGCTGCTTGTTCGCGGATTTTTTGATACAGTTCTGATTGTTGGATGGCAATGCTAACTTGGTTTGCCAGTTGTTGAAGTAACTCGATTTCTGTATTTTCCCATTGTCGGGGAGCCGAACATTGATGGGCAATTAACAGACCCCATAACTGTTCGCCTTGTAACAGGGGAATGACTAGGTTGGCTTTAACCTGAAACTGTTTGAGCAACTCAACGTAGCATGGTTTGAGGTCTTCTGTGTCGATATCGGTGATGGTGGCAATGCGCCCCTGACGATAGGGTTCGATGTAGCGATCCTCAAAACAAGGATCGAAGATGGTAATCGAAAGGATCGGTTTCCACTCTGCCCCCACCGATTCCATGATGACTTCCCCCTGCCAATCGGGGCGAAAACGAAAGATAATTACCCGATCTGTGTTGAGCAACTGTCTGACTCGTTCCACGGTGCGGGATAATACCTCGTTTAGATCTAGCGATCGCCGGATATCTTGGGAAATGTCGGCGATCGCTTGTTCCCGTTCGATTTGCTGCTGTAGCGCTAATTCCGCTTGTTTGCGATCGGTGATGTCAACAGCAGCCCCATAAAGTACCAGTTCTTCTGGGTAAGACTGTACTTTACAGAGCAGCCAGCGGTAAGAGCCGTCTTTGTGCCGATAGCGGTTTTCAAACGCAATGGTTTCCTTACCAGAGAACAGACTTGTGGTTTCTGTGACAGATGGGTTGATGTCGTCGGGGTGAACAAACTCAGTCCAGGGACGGGATGTCATTTCCTCGGCTGTCCAGCCGAGTGTGGTCTCAAAAGTTGGGCTAACCCAAAGAAAATATCCGTTGCTGCCCGTTATTACTTGCAAATCCGAACCAACGGCAAGAAACCGCTCCCGTTCCTGTTCCGCTTGCTTGCGATCGCTAATATCCAGATTGATGCCGCTGAGCCGAATTAGCTCGCCCCGATCGTTCAAGGTCGGGCGACCCCGACTGAGCAGCCAGCGAATGCCCTGTTGGGGGTGAATAATGCGAAATTCAAGTTCGATCTCGGGCAGGCGTTGCTCGATTGCTTGCAATACGTAGGCGTTAACCCATTGGCGATCGTCTGGATGCAACAGGGTGTTATACCAGTCTTCGTACTCAGGTAAACCCTCGTCTGGATTGAGTCCGTGCAGATGGTACGTCTCAGATGACCAGGTGAGTTTGCCTGTGAGCAGATCCCAGTTCCAGGAGCCTGCCCGAGCGCCCGCTAGTGCCAACCGCCGCATTTCTTCGTTTTCGCGCAGGGCGGCTTCGGCGCAGGCGCGATCGAGGCGCGGGAAAGTGCGATTTGCTACTTCGCGCACCAACTCTATTTCGTCCTCGCGCCAAGTGCGCGGAAGCATATCGTTAATCGAGAACAAATATTTCCACTCGCCATCCTTGTGGAACGGCACGGTGATGAACGACAGCGCCCCAATTGCAGCATTGGCTTTTGGGTTTGTGACGGAGTTGGTTTGCGTGTTTTCGCTGACGATGGTTTCTCCGGCACGAACGCGGCGGCGGAAATCCTCGCTCACCTGTTCTGAAAGGCAAATCCTGTCTGGGAGGCGAAACGCACCTTCTGGATTCCAGCGACCGAGATACACCACCTCATCTTGAACTTCGTCCACTTGGCAAAAGTTGCAGGTGGTGACGTTGAGATACGCGCCGAGTTTCGCGCCTACCGCTTGGATAATCTCTTCGGCGGATGACAGACGGGAGAAATCGTCGGCGATTTCGGCTAAGAAGGCAGCATTTGCTTCGCGGCGTTTGCGATCGCTGATGTTTTGGAAAATGATGGCAATCCGGCGGCTGTCTGAGTCGCCGACTTTGAACACGTAAAAGTCATACCATGTTTGATCTGGCCCAGAGTATCGTTCCAAACGCTGGCCTTGACCTGTGCGGGCGACACAACCGAAAATTTCATACCAGTATGACTCGTAATTCGGGTTGATTTCCCGCAGCCGCCGTCCGGTGAAATCCTGCCCCAGCATTGCGATCGCTGCTGGATTCGCCTCCAGATAAAAGATGTCAACGGGCTGGTCGTTTTCGTCAAAAATTACATCGGCGAGAAAATATCCTTCGTCGATGGAATTAAATAATGTGCGATATTTTGCTTCCGATTGACGCAGGGCTGCTTCGGCGAGCTTGCGATCGGTGATATCGTACTCAACCCCAACCATCCGCACGGGTTGTCCTGCCTCGTCGTAAACCGCTCGCCCTTTGCTATGTAGCCAGCGAATGCTGCCATCATCTAGAACCAAGCGCAACTCTGCTTCGTAGTCCGCGTGAGTTTCTAAAGCTTGGATAATCTTTTGTTCGGCGAACTCTATATCGTCGGGATGAACGCGATCGCGCCAGCGTTGATAGCTGGGTTCAATTTCCCCTGGCTGATAGCCCAACACAATGTAGTGACTGGCGTTCCAGAACACATCTCCCGTCGCAATATGCCACTCCCAGATGCCGATGGTGTTTAGATCGAGGGCGAGGCACAACTTTTCTGCACTGCTTTGGAGCGCGATTTCTAATTGCTTGCGATCGCTAATATCCCTAAAGTAGAGTCCTAACCCCACAGGTGAGGGATAGGCATGAATTTCAAACCAATTCCCAGTTGGTTCGTATAGAACTTCTAAATGCACCGGCACCTGTTGAGCCATCGCTCTCCGATATTCCCGCTCAATGGACTGCCCAACCGTCCAGGGAAACACTTCCCAATGGCTTTTGCCGAGGATTTCTTCGGGTTCCAGATTTGCCAATTGGCACAACTGGCGCATTGAAGTGGAATTGGCGTAGACAATTCGCCACTCCAGATCCAGCATCGTATAAGCATCGGTGATGCTTTCCCAAATGGCGAGCATCTGCTGATGCGACTCCTGTACAGCCGCTTCGGCTTGCTGGCGCGAGGCTTCCAGTTGCTTGACTTCAGTGATGTCTTTAATCAGTACCAGATAGGACTGCTTGCCTGCCTCCGCAAAAGCAGATACCGTCACTTCCACATCGATTGCGCTGCCGTCTTTCCGCAGATAGCGTTTTTCTGACTGGTAGCTATCCCCATGTGGCAGATCGCGATCGTCAGAATGGTTAATATCGTCAACGGTGAGGGCGAGCAATTCGGCTTCGGTGTATCCGGTAATCGCGCAAAAGGCTGCGTTCGCGCGCAGGAAGCGACGAGTTTTGATATCCGCCTGTGCCATGCCTACGCCGGTCAGGTTGAACATAGCACGGAATTCTGCTTCAGTTTGGCGCGATTCTGCTTCTGCTTGCTTGCGTTCGCGCAGCGTTGCGGTAGCAGTATCGCTTATATCGTGATGCACGGCTGCGATTGTCCAACAGCTGTCTTCAATCTTTTGGCAGACACAGGTGCTGGAAATCCAACAGACAGAACCATCTTTGCGATAGAAGCGATACTCGGCGGTGGTATTGCGTTTGGCAAACAACGCTTCAAACAGCGGCATGACGATAGTTTCCCGATCCTCTGGGAAAACCTGCGACAACCACAGGGTTTTGTCTGCCATCAATTCTTGAACGGTGTAACCAAATAGTTCTTCACAACCCGTAGACCAGTATTCATACTCCCAATCCCGGTTTTCCCAAACTCGAAAACTGGAGATCGCGGCGATCGCGATATCTGCCATGATTAAACTGCTCTGGAGATACTTAGCTGCTGCATCTGATTGTGACATCCTCCCACACTAACCGCAAGCGGTATAGCGAGCTTCTCCCCAAATCACAATAGAAAAAGTATAACCATGTAACCATCTTTACAACATTTTTTCTAGGAATTGCTGCGCGCGATCGCATTTCGGATTGCTAAAGAATTCCCGTGGGGGGGAATCTTCCGCCAGTTGTCCTCGATCTAAGAATAAAATCCGGTGGGCGACTTCGCGGGCAAACCCCATTTCGTGGGTGACGATAGCCATTGTAATGCCAGTTTTGGTCAAGTCTTTCATTACTTCTAGCACTTCGTTGACCATTTCCGGGTCGAGTGCCGAAGTGGGTTCATCGAATAACATAATATCCGGTTTCATCGCCAGACTGCGCGCGATCGCCACCCGTTGTTTTTGTCCCCCCGATAATTGGGAAGGATAAGCATTTGCTTTTTGGGATACTCCTACTTTTTCTAGCAATTCCATTCCTTCTCTTTGCGCTATTTCTTTTGTTACTTTCTTCACTTTAACTGGCGCATACATCACGTTTTTCAGCACCGTCATGTGCGGGAACAAATGGAAATGCTGAAACACCATGCCGATATTTTGACGGACTTTCATTATATCGGTTTTTGGTGCGGTAATATCTGCACCTTGAATATAAATTTTCCCTGCCGTTGGTATTTCTAGCAAATTCATGCACCGCAAGAAAGTTGACTTACCCGACCCCGAAGGCCCGATAATTGCCACAACTTCCCCGCGTTCAATATTGGTGGATATTCCTGACAAAACTTTGAGGTTTCCAAAGTCTTTATGCAGGTTTTCCACTTTAACTGCTGCGTTGTAATCTGCGTTCGAGTACATAACCACTCCATGTTAAAACCATGACCATTAAATAGTAAATTGCCCCGGCAAATAATAAGGGTTCAAAGTAGATGTATTGTTCTGCCCCTACAATTTGGGCGCGACGTAACAAGTCAGTCACCCCAATCACTGAAACCAAAGATGAATCTTTAAGCAATGCAATTGTTTCGTTGACCAGCGCCGGCAGAATATTTTTAAACGCCTGGGGTAAAATAATATCCGCCATCATCGGTCGATAGGGAATGCCCAAAGATAAAGCAGCTTCCCGCTGTCCTTTATCAATTGCCAGAATACCGGCGCGGATGGTTTCGGAAACGTAGGCCCCGGAGTTGAGGGTAAATGTAATTACGCCTGCTAATAAGGCGGGAATATTGTAACCCGTTAATTGCGGCGTTGCGTAATAAACTAACGCAATTTGCAATAGCAGGGGCGTGCCTCGAAATATCGAAGTGTAAACGGTGCCAAACCAAAACAAAAACTTGTTCGAGGAGATTTTAAACAAAGATAAAATCGTTCCCCAGATGAAGCCTAATAATAACGAAATTGCGGTGAATTGTAACGTTACTAATATTCCTTGCAGGATGAAAGGAATGCGGGGCGCTATCTTGGCGAAAGGTAAGACATTGGAACTGGTGGCGGGTGCGGTTTTGCCTTGATTTTCAAACCATTTTTTGATTAACCTTTCGATTTCGCCGCTTTGTTTCATTTCTGCTAAAATGCGGTTGAAATCATTGACTAAACGGGAATTTTTCGGGAAGGCAATCGCACTACCAGCTTCTTCAGGTTTACTCGGAATTGTACTAAATTGCAAATCCGGGTTATTGGCGATAAATCCTTTAGCAATTGTATCTTCAATCACCGCCGCATCGATTCGCCTTGCTTTAACTTCTTGGATCAAATCGCCGGTTCTATTCAGCGCTACAAGTTGGACATTTTTAAATTCTTTCGCCGTTTTTTCTTGCGTCGATCCTAACTGGACGCCGACCTTTTTTCCTGACAAATCTTTGGGGGTTTTGAGATTGCTACCTTTGCGGGTAACAATTGTATTTTTAGCTTCGTAATAAATATCGGAGAAATCTACATTTTTCTGACGTTCTTCTGTGGGAGTCATCCCCGCCATTGCAAAGTCAGCGCGTCCCGACTGCAAGGCGGGAATAATGCCGCTAAAATCTGTATCTTTTATTTCCAAATCGTAGCCGAGTTGGTTGGTAATATATTTAGCAATATCTACATCAAAGCCAATAATATCATCTTTGCCGCTGGCGGTATCTCTAAATTCATACGGGGGATAGTCCGCCGATGTCACCATGACTAATTTTTGCCTGGCATTTCCTTGTTGTGCGATGACGCCGCTAATATCTCCCAAGAACGCAGCGAGCAACAAAAAGGCGATGCAAAATAGAACGAAGAATAGCCATCTCCGGTTTGGCATTGCTATTATTTTCATGGTGGATTAGATAATAAACCATTACTAATAGAACTATAGTATACGATCAACTACCTTAAGGCTTAGATTTGGAGCGAGACACCCGGTTTTTTGAACAATACCTTGATCAAAAAGCCGATACCCTCAAGGGTATCGCTATACAAACTAAGCCCGCCTGCGCGGGCTGAAATTCTAAAAGCCCGCGCAGGCGGGCTTTGTTTGTGTAGCCCCAGGCTAAAGCCTGGGGGCGGCTGGTGTTTGACAAAAATGGCAAAGGTATTGTTCAAAAAGCCGGGTTTATGCAATGTTTGTAACTAGAAAGCAAAGCTGGTTCTAACGACACCGATTACCACATCGGGATTGCGTTCGTAGTGGTTAGGTGCGGTGAGCCAAAAGAAGCCGGGGGTGATAGAAATGTTATCATTGATCCGAAATCTGTAGAAGGCTTCAACGTGCAATCCGGTGTTGCGATCGCTTGAATTTGCTGCGTAATATCAAGTCTGGTAGCAAAGGTTGTGTATAGTAGGGGCGGGTTTTACGAGAGATATTTGCTAACAGCGCTATTGTTACAGCGGATTGCAAGCTCGTCTAGGGAAAGCCAAATGGCTTCGTTTGTGTAGCGGCACCCTTAAGGGTGCCGCTACACAAACTCTCGGTGTACCTCATGCGGGTGCAATCCGCTGTAAATAAACCCGCCCCGGCAGACGCTATCCATGCCACCGGACTTGATATAAGTCCCGATCTTTTTATCCCAGAAACCCGGGTTTATTAAGCTAATTAGACTGCGGTTTCAATTGCAACGCCTCTTTTGCCGATACTCCTTCCCCTTGGGTGCCAAAATACCAAAGCGTCGCTGCTGCTTCGGCGCGAGTCACTGGTTTTTTCGGTTGAAATAAAGTAGTAAAACCAAAAACTCGGCGGATATTTGATACATCTGCATTTTGGTGATCTGCCAAAATTGCCCTTAACGCTTTCGGGTCAATTTTACCGGCATCTTGGAAACCCCAAGTTTGTTTCACCGCATCAACTGAAGCATTGGGTAAAGATTGGCGAGTGTCTAAAGGTACTTTCCAAAGCATCATTTGTTCCCGCGTCAAAGGTGCGCCGGGACGAAACAATACTGCGGTACTATCGCCAGATAAAGGACTGGGAATTAAACCCGCTTCAGCTAATCCTTGAATGGCGCCGAAGTCGGGGTGAGTGGGAGGCACATCTTGAAATGCCGGTTGAGAAGATGAATTTGCCAACCGAATTTGTTTCGCCGGATTATTGGCATACATGCGATTATTTGTAGCAACTAACCAACTGGCATAATCGCGGCGGCTGATAATAGTATTGGGTGCAAATTGGTTGCTGGTAGTGGGGGGATTGGTTTTTGCTGCTGGGTTAGGAGTTAATACTTCCAATTTTGCCAAATCGGTAATGTAAGAACGCAACTCTTTTGGCGCATTATTAATATCAGCAAAAACTTGCGATTCGGTATTAGTAGAAGTGACGGGTTCTGGTGATGGAGTTGGCTCTTTAGCAACCTCTGGAGATGGGGAAGGTGTCGGCGTTGCAGTCGCTGCCACGCTACTGTTGCGGGTATAGGTAATAGTAAATTCCGTTGTTGCAGGAGTTTGATTGGGTGAAGGCGTCGCGACATTAGTTGGCGCGGGTCGAATATTTACTGTCACTTGTAAGTCATTGCGACGCGCTACCAAGGGACTTTCTTCAGCAGTGGTTTGGCTGACAATTTCCCAGTTGTTATTTTGAAATTCCTTTTGATAGAAACTTTGCACGATATTGGTAGGAGCGTCGCTAGTCCAGCGCGTTAATTGGGAAGCATCCTGTTGGGTCACTTCCTTTAACGTCGCATCGGGATAGCGGGGAATTTCTGATGGAAAATCACCTGGTAATTGAACTTGCGGTTGATTCTGCTGAGGATTTGTATCGGTTACTGGTTGACCCAGAGTAACCGGGTTTTCTTGCAACTGAGGATCTGCTGCTAAAGATTGCTCCAAATTTTTACTATTTGGACTGTTGGCGCAAGCAGTCAGCGAGGTTAGCAGCAAAGCCGCACTCAAGAATAAGACAGGGAGTTTGTCAGGTAACATAGTGAAAAGTTTATCTCAATCCCTACCCTAGCGCAGTCTGGATGCACTGACACGACTTGGCGAGATATTGTGTAGGGGCACGGCATTTGACAATCTATTGATTTACAGTTCTATGTTGCTGATGCCGTGCCCCTACTCCCGTGTATTCTATTCTGTTGCAAAACGCTGTAAAAATATCCGGAAAACAAGTCCAACCTGTGGAATAGAGCAAAAAACGGTTGGGACAGGATCGTGATTGGTCAACTTGTGGATGGACGTTACCAAATTGTTCGAGTTTTGGGCGCAGGAGCGTTTGGGCAAACTTTTTTAGCCCAAGATATCAAACGTCCGGGTCATCCCTCCTGCGTGGTGAAGCAACTGCGCTACCTCAGCAACAACCCTCAAGGGTTGCAAACTGCTCGCCGCTTATTTAAAACAGAAGCAGAAATTCTAGAAAAGTTAGGTCAGCACAACCAAATTCCTACCTTACTAGCTGACTTAGAAGAAAACCAAGAATTCTATTTAGTTCAACAATTCATTCCCGGTCATCCTTTAACCCAGGAGATTTTTCCCGGTCAACGTTGGACTGAAGACCGAGTTATCAAATTGTTAACAGAAGTGTTGCAGATTTTGGTCTTTGTCCACGGAGAGGGAGTTATCCACCGGGACATTAAACCCGCTAATTTAATGCGCCGCGAATCAGACGAAAAAATATTTTTGATTGATTTTGGGGCGGTGAAAGAAATCGGCACTCAAATTGCGCGGGGAGAAATCATTCAAACGGTTGTAATCGGCACTCCGGGCTATATGCCAATCGAACAATTTCACGGTCAGCCTCAATTTAATAGCGATATTTATGCCCTGGGTATGCTCGGTATCCAAGCACTTTTGGGATTAGCCACAAATGAGTTAAGCAAATTGCGAGACCCCAACAATCCCAACACGGGTGAAGTCGTCTGGCGCCACCGAGGACAGGTGAGTGCAGAATTAGCAGATGTCATCGATAAAATGGTGCGACCGGGCTATCTTCAGCGTTACCAATCGGCAACGGAAGTGCTAGCTGATTTGGAAAAAATTGGTGCAGTTTCTGGTAATTCATCTGTGCCGACAACGAGGGTTTCTTCTATCCAAAATATCCAGAATAACGAGCAGAATCAGCCTCAGAACAAGCGGCGGCGAATTTTAGCAGCAAGTGCCGCTTTAATTGTGGTGGGTGGATTGGCGGGAGTTGTTTACAGTCAGATGCCTCAGAGTCGAGCGATTGCCTTCTACAACCAAGGGCTGGAAAAGGCTAAAACCGGCGACAAGCAAGCAGCTATTGAACAGTTTAATCAAGCAATTCAACTCAATCCCAATTACGCCCAAGCCTACTACGAACGAGGCGATGCTCGCTTTCACCTGGCAGATTATCAGGGAACAATTGAAGATTCTACTCAAGCAATTCGGATTAATCCCAACTATGCCGATGCTTACAGAAGGCGTTGCGCTGCTCAAGGAAATTTAAAAAATTATCAAGCATCAATTGAAGATTGCACGCAAGCAATTCGGCTCGATCCTGCCAATGCTTTAACTTACGTCAATCGGGCAAGTACTTACTATAGTCTCGGCGATAAACAAAAATCGATTGCAGATTCTTCTCAAGCGATTCAGATTAATCCTAAACTTTCTTTAGCCTATATCACCCGTGGGTTAGCTCGCGAAGACTTGGGAGATAGACTGGGAGCAATCGAAGATTACACCCTCGCCATTGGGCTTGCTCCCAACGATACCAGAGCCTACATTAACCGGAGCAATTTGTATCGCAAACTCGGAAAGTATCAAGAAGCGCTGAAAGATGCCAACCAAGTAATTCAAATTAAACCGAATAATTCTTTAGCCTATTACAATCGCGGTCTAGCTCACCGCGCACTGGGCGAAAAGCAATCGGCAATTGAAGACTTTCAGAAAACTGCAAAACTCTGCCTCGAACAAGGAAATCAAGGCTGCTACAAAGACGCACAATTTTTAATTGAGAAAATACAAAAACCTGAACCAGAGTCTAAACCAGAAACCCCACCTGTAACTGTTTCGCAACCACAATCCCAACCGCAAATTTCACCTCCACGAAGAAGGCGACAACCGAACCCGATTACTGTTACTCAACCAGAACCGGATATACAAACTGTTCCGCGACGACGCAGACCCCAGCCAGAACCAACTGCTGAGGCTAAACCAGAACCACAACCAACTGCTGAGGCTACACCAGGTCCCGACCCGAAAACGGTTCCCTACTACAAACCTCAACCAAGACCTGAACCTGAACCAAAAACTGAACCTGAACCAAAAACTGAACCTGAACCAAAAACTGAACCTGAACCAAAAACTGAACCTGAACCAAAAACTGAACCTGAACCAAAAACTGAGCCTGAACCAAAAACTGAGCCTAAATCAGAGCGCGGTGTGCAAACAGTTCCGTACTACAGATCCCGACCTGCACCGGAACCCGAACCCACCGCTGCGCCTGAATCAACACCAACCCCTGCGCCTGAATCAACAACAACACCAGAGTCGCCTGGGTCATAGATAATAACTTAAGTTGCTAGTTATCTCATGCATAGCAGCTAATGGCTAATGGCTAATGGCTAATGGCTAATGGCTAATGGCTAATGGCTAATGGCTAATGGCTAATGGCTAATGGCTAATGGCTAATGGCTAATGGCTAATGGCTAATGGCTAATGGCTAATGGCTAATGCTAGTAAAAATCCTATATTAGCAATTAGCAATTAGCAGTTAGCAACGCCCTTGTTTATAACTAGCAACTTGAGTTATTATTTATTTGAGGAAATAAGCTTTTTGACCGCAGCAGCAGTCTGTTCTGGTTTTCCATCGGAAGGAAACACTAAAATACTCTGAATTTTGGGATTGCCAATCAGTTCTGGTAAGCGATTTAACTGTTGATCTGAAATGGCAACCCCCTGATAATTGACGGCATACTCTAGCTCTTGCTTAAAATTAGCATCGTTATAAATCTGAATGAAAGCTCGGTCAACATCCCAATTTGCCCAATCAGCGGCAAAATAACGCTTACCCCAATAAGGATTGTGATGGCAAAGATCGAAGCTAACGCTCGGATTCACTTTTTTGATGTCCGCTCTCATTTGTCGCACAAAATTAGTTAAATGAGTAGTCCGATCGACTTTTCCAGGTAATTCAGCATGATACCCCAGGTAATCATCCCACTGAACTGCATCGATCTTGGGATACTTTTTGACGAACTCGACTGAGATTTTTCTGAATAGATCGGCAACTTCTGGAATCTCGACATCTAGTACGTAATGTTCGATCCCAGGGTAGGTTCTATCGACTCCAGGCACCACCCATTTTTTAGCAATTGCTATGTCAAAAATCGGGCTATTTTTATCAATTTTAATGCCTTTCTCAAAATAGGCGTGTACTTGCATTCCTTGCTTGTGCGCCTCATCAATCAGCCAATCTAACCATTGCTCTTGAAATTGGTTGGGGCAACTTTTTAATCCGAATGTTTGCTGCATCACCTCGCTGTTATACATCGTGCAGCCATTGCCCCAAACGCCATGAATAATTGTATTTATGCCTTGTTGGCGATAGTAACGAACTCGTTCGCGAATTGTTTGTTCGCTAGCATTATTCGTCACTTGATAGCGACTTAAGTAAATTCCTCTGATTTGTTTTTGCTCCCAAGTTGTTTGAGGCGATGCGGAGGGAGCAGGGGTGACAGGTGAAGGTGAAGCTTGTGGTTTGGTTGTTGGTGTTTCAGTTTGAGGTGATGCGGAGGGAGCAGGGGTGACAGGTGAAGGTGAAGCTTTTGCTTTGGTTATTGGTGTTTCAGTTGGCATCACTTTTGGAGGAGCATGATTGGCAACTGCTACGGGAGGCTGCGGTGCAGGAGTAAAATTTGGCGCAGGTTGTTGTTGATTAATAGGCAGAAATTTACTGATGCTTTCAGGTAGAAGTTTGCCGATATTTAGTCGATCTAGATTTGTAAAGCCCCAATAACCAAGACCTAACAAAACTACGAGGAATGAAATTGGAATATTAGCACATCCACAGCCAGGGTTTTCTTTTTTGTTTGGCATGGTAATGTTAGCGATCGCTCCAAGCATCTCATATCAAGTTACTTCACTCGGCGATCGCTCAATTCCGCATTCAGAGCGAAACAAAATTTTAGCCGATCCAATCTCCACAAGCACCGAAGCCGCAGCAAAGGTAATGCTGTCACGAGCGCTGGGAACTAACGGGCGGGTAGTTCATTTAGTATTACAGCAGATTGCAGCCGCTTGAGGTACAGCGAAATCGCTTTGTTTGTGTAGCGGCAGCAAAAATGGCAGCCGCTACACAAACCTTCGGTGTACCTCACTCATTTGCAATCTGCTGTAAATATTACTTACTATCCACACAGGATGTCTGTTATGGGCGTATATTGTTTGTAAGACTCACCCTGACTGGTAAACATGTTCGCGACAGATTCTCTTAGAGCATCGGCGACGGGAATGGAAATTGTTGACCGAGCCAGACGCAGACAAGGTTGGACAAAAACCTGCACCGCCACATGGTGGCAGACTGCACACACCTCCAGAGCTACATTGCGTCGTTTTTGGCTGGGTAAACCTATTCAGCGCGATAATTTCATCGCTATTTGTGCGGCTGTTGGTATCAGCAATTGGTCAGAAATTGCCGATACTAAATTAGTACCAGAATCAGAACAAACGGTATTAGCAGATTGGGGAGAAGCGCCCGAATTAGACAGTTTTTACGGACGCACAGCCGAGTTGAATCAACTGGTGGAATGGATTTCGCAAGACCGTTGTAAAGTAATAGCTTTGTTGGGCTTGGGCGGCATTGGCAAAACGACTTTAGCCGTGATGCTAGCCGACCAAATTCAGGAGCAATTTGAGGTTTTAATTTGGCGGTCTTTAAAAGTTGCCCAATCAATTGAGTCGCTTTTGGGCAGCTTGCTTTCTGTTTTATCTTCCACTCAAGTTGTTGTTTCACCTGGGGAAATTAATCGGGGAATATCCCAACTAATCGAGTATTTGCGACAGCGACGGTGTTTGGTAATATTAGATGAAGCCGAGGTAATTTTTGCCAGCGACAAAAGTAAGTCTCGTCCTGGCGTTGGACGCTGTCGCGAAGGATATGAGGGCTATGGGGAATTATTGCGACGTGTTAGCAGCGATCGCCACCAAAGTTGTATCGTGCTAACCAGTCGGGAAAAACCCCAAGAAATTGCCGTATTGCAAGGAGAAAACTTGCCCGTGCGATCGCTACAATTACGAGGTTTGCCACCCCAGGAAGCAATCGAGATTTTCCAGGCTAAAGGTTATTCTGATTCTGAACCAGGACTGACGGAATTAATTGCGCTTTACGGCGGTAATCCCCTAGCGCTAAAAGTGATTACAACGATGATACAGGAAGTGTTCAACGGCAATGTTGCCGAGTTCCTCAGTCAGAGTACGTTGGTGTTAGGCGATCGCTTGCGTACCCTACTCCAGCAACAAGTTAATCGCCTCTGTGAATTAGAAAAGGAGTTACTATATTGGCTAACAATTGAGCGCGAACCCGTTTCGCTATCGAGGTTACAAGCCAACTTGCACGTGCCTCCCGCCGCTTCTTTTGTTGTGGAAGCGTTGGCTTCGTTGGAGAGGCGATCGCTACTGGAAAAAGTCACCCCAGCCGATCGGGTGCTTTATGCTCTTCAACCCTTGGTGATGAAATACGTAACCGAGGAATTAATCGAACAAGTTATCGATGAAATTGACGCCGTATTGGAAACGCAAAATATCGAGCATTTCCAAGTATTCAGAAACCATTCTCTGGTTAAGCCTAACGCGCCTTCTAACCCGGATGACCGTTCAGCTTACCAGGTGCTGGCACGGCTCGTGCAGAGCCTCCAAAGGGAGTTTAGAAGCGAAAGTAACCTGGAGTCCCATCTGTTGCAAATACAAGGGCTGTTGAGAAAGCGATCGCCCCTTGCAGTAGGATATGCAGGGCGCAATCTGCGAGAAATTTTCCAAGCTTTAGCAATTTATTCAAGTACTTCTGATTGGCAGGATATTCCAATTCGCTAAGGTGCAGATGACAATTGCTGTATCTGTTGTGCATCTAAAGCCACGTTATAAAGTTGCACTTGATCGATACCACCTTGGAACGCATTCCAGCTAGGATGATAGCCAATAGAAATAGGACGGTCAGAAGCTTGAAGCGTTCCTCTAGCTACCGTCGAAGCTGCCAATTGACCGTTAATGTAAAGTAATATTTTATGACCATCAAAAACTCCAGTTAAGTGCGTCCAAACACCAACGGTAGCGGGTGCTGAAACTTTGATAGGAGTCCCCCACTCGCCGCCAGGAAACGCCACTACAAACTCATAATTACCATTGGCAATACTCAGCATATACGAGTCCATTGCATACCACTTATTCACAATGGTTTGCAGTCCTGATAGGCGTGAGGGATTCACCCAAGCGCTAACGCTCATTTGATTGGTAAATCTGAAGCTAGATTGGTCGGGAATTTCAATTAAAGAATCGACACCGTTAAACCAAGCTGCATATCTAAATTTCCCCTTCCCACAGGTAACATTCCTAACAGTTGTTCCGTTAGCTGTATTAACTAATTGACTAGCAAGTAAAGATTGACCAGCACCGCCGCACTCGTTAAAGTCCCAAGAGGCTACCGGGAATGGCAAGCTAGATTTTACTAGGCTGGGGAAAGTTCGATTGTCTTGTTTTTGGCAAACCTTATCCTGTAATAACGCGAAGGCACTAGGCAGTTGGTTCAAGATCAAAGTCATGCTTGCTCCTATCAGGATGAAAGGTGCTGCGATAGGTATCGGCAACGGCCCCAAAATCCACCAGAAAAATCTTACCGTTTTCACCCCAAATCAGATTTTGCGGCTTGATATCTCGGTGAAAGACAGGCGGTTTCAGCGATTGCAGGTAAACCAGTATTTCCAATACTTGAGTCGCAATAAGTCGCACTCCACTTTCATTCGTGCGCCAGCCTTGTTCCTGCACCATTGTTGCTAGAGATTTGCCTTCAACAAGCTGTTGAACAATATAAAATGCCCTGTCTTCCCTTGTGTCTACTTCAAAGTAATCCAGATAGCGGGGAATGGCTGGGTGGTCTAAGTGTTTGAGTATTTTTGCTTCGCGTTCAAACAAATCTAGCTGCTTCCAGTCTTGGAGGTGGTGCAGTGAAACGGCTTTCAGTGCCACTTTTTGACCGCTTTGTAAATCTTCTGCTTTGTAGGTGATACCGCAGCCACCCCGTCCTAAAGTATCTAAAATGCGATACCGTTTGGCGATAATATTTCCTGTTTCGTGCAATGCTGCCATAGGTTTTCTCCTGTAGAGTGTGACCTGGTTAAACTTACTGCAATTGTTCAGGATAAGTATTCAAGGTGTTTGTAGGTTAGGTTGACTCAGATCTTGCACCATTGTTCGCAACCGCCAGAGAATCAATTCTCTGGCTAATAGCGAAAGTCCATTGAAATGGACTGTTAATCAGATTTCAGTCCACTGAGCGTGGACTTAGGCTAAAAGCCCTTGGACTTGAGTCCACGGCGGGCGAAAATCATAGGTGCAAGATCTGAGTTGAGAAACAGGGATACCCAACACCAGCATGTCTTTTGGCTGGTTGGGTTTCATAACTTCAACCCAACCTACAACTAATAAAGCAACTTGGTTAGCAAAGCGCTCTGTTTGTCCTACACCAAGTATATGCCAAGATTGAGTGCCAAAAGCCTTTAAACGAACGGTGAATCAACGAGTGAATCAAAGGTGAGTCAAACAGTGAGCCTGTTTCCCAAAATAATTATGGCATTCTGTAAGACATGGGAGGCAGGCGGCAAGCATCCTAATAACCAACCAGTTGAAGACTACCACGCCTTATGAGTTCAATTCGCGAAATAGTTCAACAAAGTTTAACGACTGGTTTTCTAAGCATTGCAGAGTAAGAGCAACTCCGGCGGCTATTAAAAACCAAGTACGACTGGGAAGATTTAGATGCCTTTACGCTCTTACAGCGAGCCGTTATGGATGGTGAATTCAAACAGGAATGTCGTCATTTGAGAGCCTCTTTGTTTCATCCACATGTGAGTAATTACCACAAAAAATCTTTCACTTTTTGCCAGGATTTTTATGAATACCTCAACGCCAATTAATAGCACAAAGTTCTATCGCAATGCTTTGGAACCGTTAGTAGCAGAAGAATTAGAACGGCAACTCCAGCACCTGCCACCCCAGTTAGTTAAATATTTGCAATCAGAGCAAATTATGGCATATGCTCTCAATCGTTTACCTGCTATGTACGCAACAAGTATTGAAGGATGGCAGCGACAACAGCTAGTCGCTAAAAATCGGTTTCAAAATCAAATTGTTGTGGCAGTGCGTCAAGGGATAGCAGCCGTTCAGCGAGATCCTTTGAAAGTTTCAACGCCTTTGATGTTAAGAGAAAATCTCGAATCTTCTCTCCCGTCTCTGGTGTGATATCATGTCTGGACTATGGCGCATCAATTCAAGAAGTAAAAAAGTTCAACTTGTGGCTACTATGGGTAAAAAACCAGGAATTAGAGTTACTCCAGATCGAATCGAAACAGTTAAGCTGGCTGTCGATCGTTTATTTCATCGTCAGCAAGATTTAGCTGATAAAGTAGGACTTGCTCGCTCGACAGTCCAAGCGTTTCTGCGAGGCGATCGCGTGTCTCGCCTCAACTTTGAAGAAATTTGCGTGGCGTTGCACTTAGACTGGGAAGCGATCGCAGAAAAACCCCAACCATCTGCGATCGCAGAAAATGAAGATAACCCAACCTCGTATATTGATGCTTTGGTCGAACAAGTAAGCCAGAACTTACATGACAAAATTCAAACGCTATATGGGCAGATTAAACCACTAGATATTTGCCAACCCATTCACATAGAAAACCTTTGCGTAAATGTCAATATTGTCGTTAGATCAAATCCGGTTGCATCGGAATGATCGGCCTTTCTTGCTAATTGCTAATTGCTCATTGCTCATTGCCCCTACGCGCAGTAATTCCGATGCAAACGGAGATGATATAACTGGCTAGTAAATCAAGTTGCTAGTTATCTCATACATAGCAGCTAATGGCTAATGTCAGTAAAAATCCTATATTAGCAATTAACTATTAGCAATTAGCAATTAGCAATTAGCAATTAGCAACTTGCGTTAGTCGCTAGAATGTTTTCTTTTTAATTGCGATTAGCGGCTGCTAAATCCCTTGCCAGTTGTACTTTGTGACCAAACGATTAATTCTCCGTTTTGTCCTCCGGCGGCGAGTTTATGACCTTGGGGATGCCAAGCGAGGCAGGAAAAACCGTCTGGTGCGCCTGTGAGAGTTTGAGCGAGTTGTTTGGCTTTTTGCCACAAACCAACTGCACCATCATCGGCGGCGGAAGCGAGGAGGAAACTGCCGGGTTGGAATGCGATCGCACATACAATACCCACATGTCCATCTAATATACGACCATCCCAACCAATTGTTTCATCTGCATCTTTTTCCCACACCACAACGCTATTCGCACAGGATGAAGCTAGCAGGGGAACTCCCAATTGCGCGTTGATATTTGACCAAGATAAATTGTGTAATTTACCTGGAAAACCGCGCATTAACCAGGGACTGGGGTTACCCCATTCCCAAACTGTGAGGGTGCGATCTAAGTTGGCGGAGGCGATGTATTTGCCCTCGTTTGACCATGCGATCGCTAAACTAGCAGCAGCTACTTCTAAAATTTCCGGATCTTCATCCCAGTCCAAAGCATTCCAAATTTTAATTCCTTGATTTCCAGCAACGGCGATAACTTTAACCTGCGCTTCTCTTGCTACCGATTGCTACTACTTAAACGTGCCATCAGGGGCAGCAATTGTGTTAGTTGTTTCGGTCTTATTTATCTTAACCCTGCTGTTTAGCCCTTCTCAAGGAATTTTGACGCGACCCGAAGTCGCCCATAATTCTGTGAGAATTGTGCGACTGCTGAATAAATTAAAAATTAAATAAAATTATTCTCGTTCCAGTCGGAACGAGAAGGGCATCCCACGGACGGGGCGGGTTTAACGAAATATTTCTTGGTTCCACTGAATGGTTGGTAAAACCCGCCCCTACAACACCATTAAATATGCAAGTACGATGCTATCGCACATGATATTAAATCTAAAATCTAAAATCCAAAATCTAAAAATTGGGTTGGGGAAAGCGACCTTGCAGTTGCTCGAAACCATTTTGGCAGGTAGCACAACCGCAACCAGATTGATGGATAGAATTAATTTCGTCTTTGGCGGTTAACATCGCTGGGGAATTTTCCCCATGTTTTTTGCCAAAGGATACTGGGATAGTTTGGATAGCTGGCGTGGATAAAAGTTGGACTGTTAGTGGGCGTGCGATCGCGCAGCGTGCCGTCAGGCGTATCGCGGCATGGGCAGGATGTGCCAAAATCAGCATAGCGCCCAAGATCCAAGAGCAAGCAAGCAACAGCAACTTAATTTTGTTCATAGTTCGCACCTTCGTTTTTATGTAATGACTAACTAGCCGCAGAAATGTTTCTATTCTAACCGAGATGATGCCAGCCGATTCTAACCCAAGTTATCCTCGCCAGGACTGACGCCAAGAAACTGGGTTTCTAGGAAAAATCTTCGACTTGCAACAAGCGATATGCACACCCCTAGCTACGCGATCGCACCAAGAAACAAAGATGATAGGAACGCCCTTGCGTAAGTTCTAACCCAGTTGCTTCAACCTGGTATTCTTGCTAATTGAAAAACCTGCTGTGCCGTAATTTCCAAACCCTCAAACAGAGAATCAACTAATAGCGTATCTCCCATATAAGTCGGCGGCGGCGCATCTGGATAAAAAACCGTAATGCTTCTCGCTTGACTATCCACCACCCAAACTCGCAACACTCCCGCATCCAAATAATCCCTCGCTTTAGCAGCTAATTGCCCAAAAGTTTGTCCCGGTGAAATAATTTCGATAACTAATTCTGGCGGAACAGAACAGGCTCCATCTTCCTCCCAGTCTGACGGAAACCGAGCGGCAGAAATGTACAGAAGATCGGGGCTTGGTACCCAGTCTCGACCTCTTCTAGTTAATTTAATCGCTAATTCTGGACAAACCTCACCTCGTCTGGCACACCATTCATCCAACAACTGAAGTAGTACCCTAGTAAGCCGAGAATGAAATTTTTTGGGTGACATTTTTGGTATTACCTCACCATCCACCAATTCGTAAGTCACATCGCCTTCTGGTAGTGCCAGAAATTCTTCCAGAGTGAGTTGTTTTTTTGTTTGGAGCATGAATTTGCGCCCCCTGCTAAAAATTGCCAAGTAAAAAGCCTCTCCACAAGGAGAGTGCTTTTATTGTAGCTATAACTTTCGCACAGAAACCGGGTTTTTTGGCAAAACCCGGTTTCTTGTTGCTGATCGCTAACAAAATCCCTTGCGTTGCTGTAGGTATAGCACTTCTGCACAGAAACCGGGTTTTTTTGGAAAAACCCGGTTTCTTCAACCTAGCGATCGCAGCAAGAAACCCGGTTTCTCAGATCGTCGCTAAAAAACCCCCAAAAACAAAAAGTGCCCCCAATTGGGAGCGCTTTTAGCTATAAACTAGCGATCGCACAATTTAATCTCATCTGTGCTGACATCGGTTGTATATATTTTCAGGTTGCGTAGGGGCGGGTAATACCTGCCAATTTCTGATGCTAACAGACCAACTCTATAAACCCGCCCCGGCTGATGCAATACTTATGGAAAAGCACGGTAAATTACAAAACCCTATATTCGATTAATTAGTGTAGTTGAATACCGCATTTAAAGCAGAAATTGTGATCTAATGGATTTTTAGTCTGGCAATTAGGACAGACAATGTGACTTTGAGGAAGTGCAGCAGGTTGGGGTTTTGGTAACTCGGACAGCCTTGCTTTATTTTTCAGTGCAGTATCCATGTAAGCAGTAAACTGTAATGCTGACATATCGCTGACTGAGGTTGGAATACCACCTTGGCTATCCACAAAAATAGTTGCATTTGCCCCCGGTACAACTGGTAATTGGTTCTCGGCTGCTCTCGTGGCTATCTCTAACTTTGTGTAATTATCAGAACCAATAAAATTAACTATTGCTTGAGTTACAAATGCATCGGCTTCTCCCTTAATTCGGAGTGCTTGGGCTTCCGCTTTTGCCTTCTGAACAGATGCCTCAGCCTCCTTTTCGGCAATTTTCACATTCGCTTCAGCTATAGCCACATCTTTCTGTGTTTCTGTCTGGTGCTTAGCATACATAAGTTTTTGATGTTCTTCTTCAGCCACTTGTTCTGCTTGATAAGTTTTGAGCTTCTCCTCGGCGATTTTGCGATCGGTGAGAATCTTCTCCAGTTCATCAGGCAGATCAATTTCACCAATCAACGTGTCAACAGCTTCAACACCATAACTACTCAGTGCTGATTTAATATGATCTATAGCTTCTCTTTGGCGATCGCTGCGATTTTTCAGAAAGTCTATCGCTTCATAATTTTGAGCAGAATTCCGGAAGTGATTACCAACCATCGGTTCTAATACCCTGGTTACCAGATTTTTGATGGAGGTAAATTTGAGGGCGTTTATGGAGGTAGAGCCATCGCCAACCGTTGGCTCCCAAACACCGCTCCCTGGGGAACCAACACAAGAAATCATCCTGGGAGCATTTTCTCCAGCTATACTAATAACCTGCGCCACCTCAATATCAAAGGCAAATCCATCCTTGGAACGAAGGTTCAAAGCATTAAGATTGGCATCATAGTTGGTTGGCGGCTTTTGTTTGTTTGACCAGTCGAGGGTAATTTGATGAGTTGGGACGATGACCACATCCTTCACTTTTGTGTTGATGGGATACTTACCAGGATAGAGTGGCTGCTTGCAAATACCTCTATATCCATTTTCAACAGGTTCATGACTAGCATTGTTCTCAGGATTGTTCCCGACGTGGGAGATGACAACTCCAACAGTTCCCACCTCAATAGTAGTTAATGGCACTTGCTCAACCTTGACAAACCAGGGATTCAAATGCCAAGAACCTGATGGCACAACTTCCTGTTGCAAACCTTTACATCCACCTCGCTCAATAAATTTCTGTGGGTTTTGGAAGTTGTCATGTCCCTGGATGATTGGACCTGCAATTTCACCTGGTGCAATTGCGGCCCCATCAAAAGTTGTGACAATACCAATCTTGTCTGCATCCACTGTATACACCCGTAAATGATTAGGGTTCATGCCATGCTGGGCAGCATTGGCAGCAGTAATCACCGTGAACAGATCGGTGTTAATTTGGTAAGTGCCAGCAGTCAAGATTGCTCGCTGCTTTCCTTTCTGACCACCCTCATTTATAAATGCCGCCGCATCCTGAAAATTGTTGCAATCAACAACTTTACCCAAGATTTGTCCTTCTGGCAGGTTAGCACCATCATTGGCAATGACAAGCGCAATTTCTCCTTGAGGAACATTGATTACTCGCTGCTTACGAATAGTAAACAGATTGGTGTTAATCTGGTAATTGCCAGCAGTCAGGATTGTTAGTTGCTGACCGCTCTCGCCACCGTTGTTCAGAAATGCCGCCGCATCCTGGAAGTTCTTGCAATCAACTACCTTACCAAACATGCGTCCTGGTGGTAGGGGAATACCATCATTGGCTTCTACTAGCCCAATTTCGTCCGGATAAATATCAATTACTGACTGCTTACGAATAGTAAACAGATTGGTGTTAATCCAGTAAGTGCCAGCAGTCAAAATTGCCAGCTGCTGACCCCTCTCACCACCGTTTTTTATAAATTCATGGGCATCCTCGAAGTTGTTGCAAGCAACTACCTTACCAAACATTTTTCCTGGTGGTAGGGGAATACCATCATTGGCTTCTACTAGCCCAATTTCGTTTGCAGAAATATGAATTACTGACTGCTTACGAATAGTAAAGAGTTTGGTGTTAATCCAGTAAGTGCCAGCAGTCAAAATTGCCAGCTGCTGTCCCCTCTGACCACCGTTCTCCAGAAATTTACGGGCATTCTGGAAGTTGTCGCAATCAACCACCTTACCAAACATTTTTCCTGGTTCTAGGGGTTCACCATCATTGGCTTCTACTAGCCCAATTTCGTCATCGGCAATCTTAGTTACCGGCACCTGATGAATGGTATCATTCAAATACGAAGGATGTAATCCGGGACGGAGAATATCTGCCTGGAAACCTACTTCCCCATTCAGGGCAATCAGTCGGGAAGGGCGAGGGCCTCCCCATTTCTTTTCGACAATGCCAACTTTATCTTCAGCAATCTTAACGAATCCAATCATAATTCCAAACAGGGTGTATTTTACTTGTGGGGATTGACTGACCAACCTAGTTTTAGCGATACACCCTAGTAATTACCGCAAGCTGGTAATCTTTTTTCTAATTCTTTGAGATTACCTAAGTAGCTGCTCCCTGACTGAAATTAAAATTTTTCTGCACTTACGCGAGGGAAAAAATTGTCAAAACTTGATTTCCAATCGTGCCACAGATGATTACCGTATCCAAATGACGGCAGGTGTCCTTCTTTAGCATCTAAGCTAAATGTAAATTCATCGTATTTTAACCACTTATTATTCCGTCGCCAGCCAATACGCTCAGCCAATTTATATACATCGAACTTGTCTGCTTGACCGCGAATGTTACGCCAAATTTGCTGCTGTACCCTGAAACCAAACTTATCGTTGCTATGCTCTACCCAGAACTGGTCAATTTTGCGAACAACGGAGCAAGGTAATTTTGATATATCTTCTTGTCTGCACCAACCCTCCTGTTCTCGACCAAGCACTCGCAGTATCAATTGATAGGTTTCATTATCTGCTTCTTTCCAATTGCCTGCTATCAGCAAATTCCGCAGTTTGGCGTAGTCTACTTGCGGCTCTTCACTGGATTCATAGAGTGGAGGAGATTCAGATTTTGCGCCCTTTCCTCCTCCTAGTCTTTGATGGGAGCAGTCAGCATCATTCTGAGTGGTGATATCCTCTGAAGTCCCGTCTCCCCGTATCAAAATCTGCTGGGATTTATTTATAGGTTCAGCAATAACGTAAGGTGTTTGCTGAGCATTCTTGTATTGACGAACCAGTTCAGTGACTCGACTAAGATGGTCATTCAACTGCTTAACCGTGGCGCCTTGTCCTATGTTACGTAAACTGTTCAGCAGTACGTGAGTAAAAGCACCTTGCTTTAATTCCTCAATTTCATAAGAGTATTGATTAGGACTACAGGAAAAAAAGCTAATAACTCCGGTCTGACGTGCTTCTTCAGCCGTTTGTCCTCTAATTCCTTCACCTGCTTTTATACCTTGGTTACGACAAGCATCTAAAATTAGGACTACATTATCAGCACAACAGCGTCGCAAACGTTCTGTGATGTAGTTGATAGTAATTGCGGTATTTTCTACATCCCCTGGATCGCCATCGGCAGGCATGAGATAATCACGGTCAGCATGGCGCATCCCGTGACCGCTAAAGAAAAACCAAAAGTTATCCCCTCGTTCCATGCGGGGGTGTTCAAAGAACTCCCGCAAAAATTTCAGCAGGTTAGCACGGCGGGGACGTGTTGAAATACCATTAAAATCAGGTGAGTCATCACAAAAGAAGAACACCCGTTCAAAACCTGCTTCATTGCGGAGAAAATCATGAATTAACTGTGCATCCCGCTTGGCATAGTTCAAGGGTTGCAGGAATTCGTACTGATTAATGCCAATGGTAATTGCCCAGTTTTTCCCCATTTCACTGTGTTTCTTTGCGCTTGAACCTGAGTGTTATTCCACCCTTTCCGCCAACTTTTCCGCCAGTTCCCAGTAACTTAACCGCACCTTCGCCGTTAATTTCCACCACCAGTTCAATTTCGTCTAGCTGCATTCCAGGGGAGTCAACTTTCGCTTGCTGTTCAGCACGTTGAAACAGCCTTCCTACTACTTGCAGAAAGCGAGTCATTTCTTGCTCTAATTTTTGCACCCTGACTGGAACCGCATCCCCTACCTTTTTTGTGTCAGTTCCCGGCTTTACCTCATCGCTCCAACTTCCCCCTAGAGGAGTACCGTCTTTTCTCCCGTCCGTCACCCCTATCGGAGAAGTTTCATTAGTAACTATCCAAATAATGTCTTCTTCGCCCATCATAACTTACAATTTTAGTTACTGCATTTAATGATACGCACAGCTATTAGTGATTTCCGGGTAAAAATTATTCACCTGGCAGTAAAATAAAGCGATCGCGCCGCACAATTAAATTTAAAAATCCCTTCTTTCGACAAATTGAGCAATCTGGATAAAACACGGTCAGGACTGACGCCAAGAAACCCGGTTTCTCTGAAAAATCTTGCGCCAAGGAACTAGATCTCGCGCCAGAAACCCGGTTTCTATCCAAAATCTTGGACTTAGAACGAGCGATCGCCGCTAAAAAACCCCAAAAACAAAAAGCGCCCCCCTAAAGGAGAGCGCTTTTCGTTAAAGTTCTAGCAACCTAGATCTTAACCATTGATAACCGGAGCGGTTAAAGCAACGGGAGCAGATTCACCAGCGGCT
>NZ_BLAY01000078.1 GCF_020521235.1 Microseira wollei NIES-4236
TCGGGTTTAGCGGTACTAACGCTCATGTAGTGTTGGAACAAGCCCCAATATCTCAACCAGTAACCGCATCAGTAGAACGTCCTTTACATCTATTGACTCTATCAGCCAAGACACAATCAGCTTTAGAGCAGTTAGCTTCTCGCTATCAAAACTATATTCAAACTCATTTAGATTTGCCACTGGCAGATATTTGTTATACGGCCAATACAGGGCGAGCGCATTTTGAGCAACGGCTCGCAGTTGTGGCCAAATCAAAAGAGCAATTAATCGAACAACTAGCTGCTAAAGCAACAGGTCAAGAAACCACTGCATTACTCAGCAATCAGACAGGCAAAAAGCTGTCAAAGATAGCCTTTTTGTTCACAGGTCAAGGCTCCCAGTATATCAACATGGGACGGCAACTCTACGACAATCAGCCGATTTTCCGCCAGACTATAGAGCAGTGTAATGAAATTTTACGCCCCGAGCTGGAACATTCTTTATTAGAGATACTATATCCTGAACAAGCTGTTGAGAAAATTGCATCATCATTATTAGACCAAACAGCCTATACCCAACCAGCATTATTTGCCTTTGAATATGCCTTGTATCAGGTATGGAAATCTTGGGGAATAACTCCAGATGCAGTCATGGGGCATAGTGTTGGTGAATATGTTGCTGCTTGTGTGGCAGGGGTTTTCAGCTTAGAAGATGGACTGAAACTGATTGCCCATCGGGGACGATTGATGCAGCAGTTACCAGTTGGTGGGGAGATGGTTTCGCTGTCTGCAACAGCAGCACAAGTGAGGCAAGCGATCGCACCATACGATCAGACAGTAGCGCTCGCTGCGATTAATGGTCCGGAAAGTGTGGTAATATCTGGAGCCAGTGCCGCTCTGGCTACTATTTGTCAAAAGTTAGAAGCACAGGGAGTCAAGACAAAACGATTACAAGTATCCCATGCCTTCCATTCCCCGTTGATGACACCGATGTTGGCTGACTTTGAAGCAATAGCCAATCAAGTCACATACAATCAGCCTCAAATTCCCTTAGTATCCAATGTCACCGGAAAAATTGCTGATGAGTCGATTACAACAGCGCAATACTGGGTGCATCATGTGTGTCAAACAGTGCGGTTTGCTGATAGTATGGAGACATTGCATCAGCTTGGATATGAAGTATTCTTAGAAATCGGGCCAAAGCCGATTTTGTTGGGGATGGGGCGGGAGTGCTTACCAGAAAGTGAGGGGTTGTGGTTACCTTCTTTGCGTCCTGGCGTGGACTCTTGGCAAGTGATGCTCTCTAGTTTAGGGCAGTTGTATGTCGCCGGAGTCAAGGTAGATTGGGCAGTATTTGACCGCGATTACCTTCGGACAAAAGTCGCACTACCAACCTATCCATTTCAAAGACAGCGCTATTGGGTGGAAAATACACCACCTCAGCGACAACGGCAACAAAATTTGACAAAACTGCACCCTTTAATCGACAAAAAGCTACAGTTGCCCTTATCCAAGGAAATCTTATTTGAATCTGACTTTAGTACTGAAACTCTACCATTTTTAATCGACCACCAAGTTTATAACTTTGTTGTAGTGGCGGGAGCCTGTCATCTATCCTTGCTATTGGGTGCAGCCAAGTTAACTTTCGCCACCGAGGCATGTCTATTAGAAAATATAGTTTTTCCGCAGTCATTGGTGATTCCAGAAGATGCAGTACGCCCGGTGCAGTTGGTGCTTTCCCCACAAGAGAGTGGAACCTCTTTCCAACTGATCAGCTTTGATACAGCCACCGACAGCAGTACTCAGGTGAATCAGTGGCTAGTCCATGCCACAGGGAAAATATCTAGCAGCATTAACAGTAGATTAGAAACTATTTCCATCCCAGAGATCCAGGCACGCTGTCCGAAACAAATAGCTGGTGGAGAATTTTACCAATATTTTTGGCAAAAGCAGCAGATTTACTGGGGTCCAAGCTTCCAGTGGCTAGATAGCATCTGGTGTGGAGAAGGAGAAGCCTTAGCCCAGATGAAATGCCCTGCCCTGGTAAATCAGCTAAACGAGTATCAATTGCATCCAGGTCTGATGGACTCCTGCTTACAACTGACCAGCACTTTATTCTCTGTTGATGGCACTTTTTTACCCTTTGCCATTGAAAGCTTTCAGTTTTACCAACGTCCCCAAACTCAGCAATTATGGTGTCATGGGTGGCGGCGACAGTCAGAGAACTCCAATGACGATGAGCTAATAGCCGATATCAAACTGTTTGATGCTAGCGGGCAGTTGATTGCACAAATCAAAGGTTTGTCAGGCAGAAAAGCGACTCCTGAGACTTTGTTACAAAATCTACAGGAAGAATTGAAAGAAAATTATTTAGAAAATTGCCTGTACGAAGTACAGTGGCGTCCTCAAGTGCGCTTTACTCAAGAGCAACTGTCTCCAGATTACCTGCCAGCAATTGCAGAAATTAGCCAAAAACTCCAGCCACAATATGCTCAATTGATAGCTCAACCACAGCTAGAACTCTATGAGGCAGCAGTCAGCCAGCTAGAAGCCTTGAGTATTGACTATGTGCTGCAAGCCTTAACAGCAATGGGGTGGAAACTGCAAGTAGGGGAGCGTTTCACTACAGCCGCTATTGCTCAGCAGCTAGGAGTAGTCAGCCAACACGAACGGCTACTAGGACGACTGCTACAAATGCTAGTGGAAGTAGGGGTGTTAGAAGCAAAGGCTTTGGAGTGGCAAGTCATCCGCCAGCCAGAAAACAGCGTTCCGCAAGCTAAATTAAATACCCTGTTAACTC
Organism: Microseira wollei NIES-4236; assembly: GCF_020521235.1. Classification (GTDB taxonomy): domain Bacteria; phylum Cyanobacteriota; class Cyanobacteriia; order Cyanobacteriales; family Aerosakkonemataceae; genus Microseira; species Microseira wollei. The sequence continues at coordinate 2,779 of NZ_BLAY01000078.1, forward strand.
AATATCCAATAGCAAATGCTGAATTCACTCTTCTAGGACGTTGCGGCTCATCTTTAGCTCAAGTATTGCGGGGCGAATGTGACCCATTAGAATTGATTTTCCCGGAAAACGACTCAACTACAGCCCAGTTATATGAGAATTCGCCACTGACAAAGGCGATGAATGTCTTAGCCCAACAAACCATAGTTTCACTTGTAGAGCATTTACCAACTGGACGGGGAGTGAGAATATTGGAAATTGGCGCGGGAACTGGTGGAACGACCTCTTACCTCCTACCACATTTGTCCTGTGAGCAAACAGAATACCACTTTACCGACATTGGGATCTCTTTTACCAAAAAAGCCCAAGAAAAGTTTCGGGATTTTCCGTTTGTCAAGTATGAGGTATTAGACATTGAAAAAGACCCGTTGAATCAAGGATTTAAACAGCATCAATATGATGTGATTGTGGCTGCTAATGTATTACACGCGACCCAGGATTTGCGCTCAACCCTCAAGCACGCCAAGCAATTATTAGCACCACAAGGAATATTAATTTTATTGGAAACAACTCAGCGTCAACGTTGGGTTGATTTAATCTTTGGCTTAACTCCAGGATGGTGGCGATTTAGCGATTTGGACTGGCGACCAGACTATCCTTTAATTAGTGCTGCCCAATGGCATGAGGTTTTGCAAGAGATTGGGTTTACAAGCACAGTCAATTTACTACCTCCTCAACAGACTCAAAGCGTTTTATCAAGAGCAATGGTAATGCTGGCACAAGTACCTCCATTGGAGGCTGAGTCAGTCCAAGTTGAGCCAAAACGCTGGCTGTTGTTGGCAGATGAGCATGGGATGGCGCAACAGTTGGCTGCCAAGCTACACTCTCACTCACAGGTCTGTACTTTGGTGTTTGCTGGTGAGGAATATGAACAATTAGAGCAGCAACAGTTCAAAATTAACCCAGGTAACCCAGAACACTATCAAAAACTATTGCAGGCAATCAATAGGGATGTTTTGCCCTTGTATGGTGTCGTTCATTGCTGGAGTTTAGATACAGTCAAAGCAGCACAGCTAACAGCAGGCGATTTAGCAGCAGCATCTTTGCTAGGATGTGGTAGCACTTTGCATTTAATCCAGGCATTGACAAAGACTGATTTTTCTGCATCGCCTCGCCTCTGGTTAGTAACTCAGGGGGCAGTGGCAGTCAGCAACCTAGAAGGAGTCGCCCAATCAAGCTTGTGGGGAATGGGAAGGGTGATTGCTAGAGAACATCCAGAACTCAACTGTGTGCGGATAGATTTAGCTCCTGAGTCAGGTGATGATGCAGTGCATGCCTTATTTGAGGAAATTTGGTTACCTTCAAAAGAAGACGAAGTCGCCTTCTGTGACCAAATGCGTTATGTCACAAGGTTAGCTCGCTACAACTTGACCAAAGATTCTATTGCCAAAGCAGGGCACAAGCTGGAAAGCTTTCGTGAAGATAGCACCTACCTGATTACCGGCGGTATGGGTGGTTTGGGTTTGCTGGTAGCTCGTTGGATGGTGCAAAAGGGAGCAAGACATTTGGTGCTAGTTGGACGTAGTGGTGTAAGTCTTGCTGCTAGTAACCAAATTAAAGAGTTGGAACAAGCTGGCGCTCAAGTCATTGTTGCTCAAGCGGATGTATCTGAGGTCGAACAAATCACAAAAGTAATCAGAGAAATTGAGCAATATTTACCACCATTGCGCGGAATTATTCACTCTGTAGGTGTTTTGGATGATGGGGTTATACAACAACAAAATTGGCAACGCTTTACAAAAGTTATGGCTCCGAAAATCCAAGGAGCTTGGCATCTCCATAGTTTAACTCAGAACCAGCCTTTAGACTTCTTTGTGCTATTTTCTTCTGTGGCTTCTCTACTCGGTAATGTCGGTCAATCTAACCATGCCGCAGCCAATGCTTTTCTAGATGCTTTGGCGCATTATCGTCAGGCTCAGGGATTAACAGGCTTAAGCATCAATTGGGGAGCTTGGTCGCAAATCGGAGCCTTCGCTGATCGTCAACTTGATCGGCAAGCAAAAATGCGCGGTATGGAAACAATCTCCCCAGAACAGGGATTAATTGCTTTAGAGCAATTACTGTGTCAATCCTCTGCCCAAGTTGGGGTTATATCGATCAACTGGTCGCAGTTTTTGGAGAAATCAGCTTCGGTTGTGGCGTTGTTTACTAACTTTTTAGAAACTTCAGCCAAGGTGGTTATCAAATCAGAGTTTCGCGAGCAATTAGAAATAGCTGATACGAGTGAACGTCGAGAGCTTTTGCAAACTCATATTCGTTCAGTAGTGGCAGAAGTACTCGGTTGGCATCAATCAGAACCTGTAGACCTACAAAAAGAATTTTTCGAGCTAGGGATGGATTCACTAACTTCTTTGGATTTGAAAAATCGCTTGCAAAGCAATTTGGGATACTCTCTGCCCTCAAATTTAGCTTTTAAGTATCCTACAGTAGCATTGCTAGCTGACTATCTGAACCAGGAAGTTTTTGGCTTAAATTTTGAGCAGAAATCAGCTGAAAATATTCAGCCGGGAAGTAATGAGCAATTGCAGCTAGCGAATGTCAAAGACAGTAATTGGATGGAGATAGAACTATGAGTTTAGTAGAATTTTTACAAGACCTTTCTTTTAAAGGGGTTAAGTTTGGGCATGATGGGGAGAAATTGCGTATTGGTGGTTCCCAAAGTGCTTTGACTCGTGATGTAATTGCACAGCTACAGCAGCACAAAACTGAAATTTTACAGTTACTGCGAGATTGCCCAGAGATTTTAGATGTTTATCCCCTCTCCTACAATCAACAAGCCATGTGGTTTCTGTGGCAATTAGCACCTGAGAGTGGATTTTACAATGTAGCGTTTGCCTATCGGATCTGTTCCTATGTAAATCTTACGACTGTGCAGAAGGCTTTCCAAACCCTAATTGAACGTCATCCGCAGTTGCGTAGCACGTTTCCCAAACAAGGTAACAAACCTGTTCAACAGATCCATCAAACTCAGTCGCTAAACTTTCAGCAAATAAATGCTTCTACCTGGAGTCAGCAGGAGCTTCATCAGAGGATTTTTCAGGAATCCCAGCAACCCTTCGACATCGAAAACGGGCCAGTAATGCGGGTGCATTTATTCACTTGCTCTGAGGAAGAACATGTCCTGTTGCTGACAGTACACCACGTTGCGGTTGATGCTTGGTCTGTTTTCTTGCTGCTCGAAGAGTTGCTCGAGATTTATCCCGCACTAGAGTCAGGGGTGCAGCCATCTCTGACTCCTGTGAATTACTCCTACATAGATTACGTGCGTTGGCAAAGAGAATTGTTGACAAGTGTTCAAGGAGAAAAACTCTGGAACTACTGGCAAGAAAAACTGGCAGGAGAGTTACCTGTACTCAATTTGCCAACAGACCGACCACGACCAGCCATACAAACCTATAACGGTGCTTCCTATAATTTCCAACTATCTCCAAAGCTCACCGCACAAATCAAACAGCTAGCTCAAAGGGAAAGTCTCACCCAATTTGTCGTTCTGCTAGCTGCATTTCAGGTTCTCTTGTATCGTTACACAGGACAAGAAGATATTCTAATTGGTGTTCCCACCTCAGGTAGAACTATGCCGGAATTTGCTCCAATTGTTGGCTACTTTGCTAGTACAACAGTTACACGAGCAAATCTCTCAGGAAATCCCAGTTTTCAGGAATTTCTCACTCAAGTTCGCCACGCAGTAATGGAAACATTGGCACATCAAGATTTTCCTTTTGCTTTACTGGTAGAGCGATTGCAGCCACAGCGCGATCCGAGCCGCTCCCCCATCTTTCAGGCTTTATTCAACTTTCCGTTGCAGAGTTTACAGCAATTTCCGGATGTGCAACAACTGCTGTTAGGAGGTGAAATAGATAGAGAAGGATTTAAACTCAAACCTTTGGAAATGTCCCAGATGGAGGGTCAGTTTGATATCGATCTGGTTATGGCAGAAAGTAATTTGTCTTTGTCTGGGATTTTCAAGTACAACACTGATTTATTTAATGAAGAGACGATTGCCCAAATAGCAGGTAATTTCCAAAATTTATTAGAATCAATTGTATCCAATCCACAGCAAAAAGTTAGTCAACTGCCGCTTTTATCTGAAGCAGAACGACAGCAGATATTGATGGTATGTCACGAACCAGTTATCTGGGAGAAAAATCCTAGAGTTATTTATCCTGAAGGGAGAGATAATTCACCAATTTATGTATTAGATAATCGTGGAGAATTGGTTCCTTTTGGTGTAGAAGGAGAAATTTATATTGGGGATGCCCATTTAAATAGAAATCAGCAGCAGCAAGAACAAACTCTCACTGAGATTCTGGAACATCCCTCACTAGGAAGCTTACTGAGAACAAGAAAGTGGGGGCGCCTGGGACGAGATGGCTCTCTAGAGGTATTAGGATTAATACAGCGGCAAGCCTGGATTAAAGGACACCGAATAAATCTCCAGACTATCGAGCAAGTTCTACTATCAATTCCTGGTGTAGAAGATTGCTATGTTCTGGCGCGGTCGGGGAAACTCGTTGCTTACGTGGTTGGCTCAAAATCCTTATCATCTGAATCTCTCAATCCTCAGTTGCATGCTAACTTGCCCGATTATATGTTGCCAGTTGCCTATGTACCTGTATCAAGTTTGCCGTTAACAGCAACAGGGCAAATTGATGAACTTGTTCTGACTTCAAAAGAAGTTATTGATAACAAACTTATAGAACAATGGCAGGAACAATTAAACAGCCATCCCGAAATTGAGCAAGCGGTGGTAATTGCCAGTTCGCGTCACACCCCTTCACCCTCACCACTCCATTTAGCCAAACTACTGCCACCAGGAACAAACAACACAGCAATTTCCTTACCAGTTGCTGAAACTGCTTCTGTTATAGGTATTGTCCCCACAGAAAAACCACAATTCACAACACCTGCTATTAGCGATGGCGGCGCGCTGAACATTCCAGAGGATGCTCCGAAAACTTTGGTAGAAGCATTAATTCAAACAGCAACGCGCTCTAAGAATAAAGGGATTACTTACATCTCTTCGGGTGAAAATGAATTTCAAACATATAGTAGCCTACTAGATGAGGCTAAATGCATTCTTAACGGTTTGCGAAATCAAGGCTTACAACCAGGACAGCGAGTTATTCTGCAAATTGAATCGCTGCGAGATTATTTTCCCACCTTGTGGGGATGTATTCTTGGAGGAATTCAGCCTGTGACTGTGGCTGTAGCCCCCACTTACACAGAGAAAAATGCAGTTATCAATAAACTATACAATACATGGCAATTACTCGAACATCCATGGATTTTAGCGAGTGATTCTCTAATTGAATCACTGGGGAATTTGCGCTCATTGCTAGCCATACCAGAATTAAAAATTTGCTGTGTAGGAGAGTTAAGAAATTACTCAGCCACCTCAGAATTTTACCAATGTCGCCCTGATGAAGTAGCTTTCTTACAGCTAACTTCTGGTAGCACAGGAGTTCCTAAGTGTATTCAAGAAACTCATCAAGGTATTATCGCTCATATCCAGGCAGCTAAACAATTTAATGGATATGAAACTGAAGATATTTGCCTGAATTGGTTGCCCGTTGACCATGTTGTACCTTTATTAACATGTCACTTTAAAGATACATATTTGGGTTGTCAACAAATCGAAGTGGAAACAGCAGTTATCTTAGCTAAACCCTTAAAATGGTTAGATTTGATTGAGCAATATCGAGTTTCTCACAGTTGGTCACCAAACTTTGGATTTAAGTTGATTAGTGAGGTACTGGCAAAAACTCCTGGCAAAAGTTGGGATCTCTCGTCAGTGAAATTCTTGATGAATGCAGGAGAACAGGTAACTCCTAGAGTTGTCCGAGAATTTCTGGCATCAGTTGCATCTTTTGGTATTTATTCTGAAGTTATGCAACCGGCTTTTGGTATGGCTGAAGTCTGTACTTGCATGACCTATCAAAATCAGTTTAACGAGCCAACCGGGATTTATAGAATTAAAAAATATTCTGTGGGTGGTCAGTTAGAACTAGCCACAGATAACGTTGATGCGATTGAGTTTACTGACCTTGGTCTGCCAGTGCCTGGAGTGCAAATTCGCATAGTCGATCGGGAAAATTCTCTCTTGCCAGAAGGTGTAGTAGGGCGATTGCAAATTAAGGGGAAAGTAGTTACCCCAGGTTATTTAAATAATCCAGAAGCTAATGGAGAGGCTTTTGTTGGTGATGGGTGGTTTAACACCGGAGACTTGGGCTTTATTCTGAAAGGTCATCTGGTTTTGACTGGTCGAGAGAAGGAATTAATCATCATCAACGGAGCTAATTATTACTGTTATGAAATCGAGGATATTGTCAATAGCATTGATGGTGTAGCTCCCACCTATGCAGGTGCTTGTGCATTCTCTAATCAACAGACAGGAACTGAGGGATTAGCAATCTTCTTTGCACCTGAAAAAACATCCTCTCAACTTAACTTGGAAGTTATTCAAGCCATCAGAAGAGAAGTTAGCTCTCAGTTAGGAATTACTCCCACTTATGTAATTCCTGTAAAACGCCAGGAATTTCCTAAAACCACAAGTGGCAAAATTCAGCGGTCTCAACTAAAACAGAAACTAGAGTCTGGTGATTTTAGTTGGCTGATTCAGGAAATTGACATTCAATTGGGCAAGAATACTATTCCCGATTGGTTCTATCAAAAAATCTGGTGTCAGAAGCAGGCTAACATTAATCCTATTGCAACAGTCAAAGGAACAGTTCTCGTATTGCTTGACGATTTGGGATTAGGAGAAGCAGTTTGTCAGGAGCTGGCAGCTCAAAATTATCCTTGTATCAAAGTAGAGGCAGGAAATAAGTATAGTCAAATTAGCAGCGAACATTATGTAATAAATCCGGCGAATGAAGCAGATTATCAGCGGTTAATCAAAGCGGTAAAAGCTAATAAGTATTCGATTAGTCAGATTTTACACCTATGGAAGTATGAAACCTATAACGACGGGATATCAAGCCTGGAAGCTCTGGAAGTTAGTCAAGAGAAAGGACTTTATAGCTTGTTGTTTTTGGTGAAAGCAATCGAGCAGTTGCATGAGACAAAAGATGATGTGCAGTTGCTGTTTGTCGCTAGTGATTGTCAATTTATCTTACCGAATGACGCGCTCGCTTATGAAAAAGCAACAGTTTTGGGCTTCCTGAAAACCATCCCGCAGGAAATGCCTTGGTTGCGCTGTCGCCACATTGACTTGCCCGTTGCTGCGGTGGAAATTAATAGAACTCATTTACTGGCAGAAATTTCGGCTTTGACTTCAGACCAGGAAGTCGCTTACAGAAATGGACAACGGTTAGTTCCTCGTCTGCAAAAGACAGATTTTCAACAAGAACAACAGCAAGAACTGCCTTTTAAAAACGGTGGAGTCTATTTAATTACTGGTGGACTGGGAGGTATTGGTGTTAAGATTGCCAGGTATTTACTAGAGCATTACCAAGCTCGTTTGCTGTTGATTGGTCGCACCCCTTTACCAGATGAAAGCACCTGGGAGACTTATCTAGAAGGTGAAGATGAACTAAGAGCTAAGATTGAGGCTTATCAACAGCTAAGACAACTTCCAGGTTCAGTTCTCTATCAAGCTGTCGATATTGGCAATTTAGCTCAGATGAAACAGACGCTGGATTTGGTATCATCCCAATGGTCAACTCAATTTGATGGGGTGATTCATCTAGCGGGAGTTTTCCAGGAGCAACTGATAGCATCTGCAACCCAAGAAAGCTTAACGGATGTATTACGACAGAAGATGATGGGAACTTGGGTACTCCATCATCTGCTGCCAAATCACAATCATGGTTTGTTTATCCACTTCTCTTCTGTTAATGGCTTCTTTGGGGGCACAGGTGTAGGCGCTTATGCAGCAGCTAACAGTTTTCTAGAAGCCTTTAGTACCTATCAAAGACAACATAGTTCCTGGCAAAGCTATTGTTTGAGTTGGAGTATATGGGACGAAACTGGCATGAGTCGTGGCAATACCATCAAAGAAGTGAGTCGAGCTAAGGGATATTATGCCATTTCACCCTCTCAAGGAATAGATTCCTTATTGATAGCTTTAGCACATCGCTCTAGCCATCTTTTAATAGGATTGGATGCTAGCAAGTCGCCGATTCAGCGCTTTACTTTAGATTGCCAGAGTTTACAGCAGTTAACTGCCTTGTTTACAGCCAACACCCGCGAATTGTCAATTGAGCAAGTTCAAGTAGGCGATCGCTTCGGTACTCCCACTCAATGCCATTTTGTCCAACTCGATGAAATGCCCTTGACAGACACTGGGGAAGTTGACCTCAAACAGTTAACTCATTTCTATGCTCGAAGTGCATTTCCTGTCATCGATAATATACATCCTCACTTGGCAGCAGCTTATGCACCTCCCCAATCAGATTTGGAAAAAATTATTGCTAGGGTTTGGCAAGAAGTATTACACTTAGAACAAGTAGGTGTAAATCAAAACTTTTTTGAACTAGGTGGTAATTCAGTATTAATAGTTCAGGTTAATAGCAAACTCAGGGCTATTTTGAACAAAGATTTATCGATAGTGTCCATGTTTCAACATCCCACTATCAGTTCTTTAGCGCAATATTTAAATCAGAAAACAGAGGATTCATCTGCTTTGAAATCCGGTCGCAACCGCGCTAATAAGCAACTTGAAGCGATGAACCGCCAAAAGCAATTATTGAACAAGCAAGGGAAGAAAAATTATGAATAACGCTACAGATTATGATGCCTTCAAAGACATAGCCATCATTGGGATGGCAGGGCGTTTTCCTGGGGCAAAAAATCTAGAAGAATTTTGGCAAAATTTGCAAGATGGTGTAGAGTCAGTAAATAGCTTCAATGATGCAGAATTAATCGCTGCTGGAGTAGATAAAAATCTGATTAACGATCCTAATTATGTTAAAGCGGGAGCGATATTAGAAGATGTCGATTTATTTGACGCTCCCTTCTTTGACTTTAATCCCAAAGAAGCAGAAAACACTGACCCACAACATCGTTTATTTTTAGAGTGTGCTTGGTCAGCTTTGGAAAATGCTGGCTATGACTCTAGTCGGTGTGAAAGTAGGATAGGAGTCTATGCGGGTGCTGCTTTAAATACTTATCTAGCATTAAATACTGATAATGACCCTATAGGTTCAGTCAGTAGTTTTCAAAAATTAATTGGGAACGATAAAGATTTCTTAAGCACCCGGGTTTCTTATAAGTTAAATCTTTCCGGACCAAGTATTACCGTTCAAACGGCTTGTTCCACTTCCTTAGTAGCAATTGCTTTAGCTTACCAAAGCTTGTTGAATTACCAATGTGATATGGCATTGGCAGGCGGAATTTCAATTATAGTACCGGAAAAAACAGGTTATTTATATCAAGAAGGCGGGATATTATCAAAGGATGGACACTGCCGCGCCTTTGATGCCAAAGCTAGTGGGACAATTGTTGGTAATGGTGTAGGAGTTGTGGTGTTAAAGCGATTGGCAGATGCGATCGCTGATGGAGACTGCATCCATGCAATTATTAAAGGAGTTGCCATTAACAATGATGGTGCTAATAAAGTTGGCTACACTGCACCCAGCGTTGACGGTCAAGTAGAAGTAGTTTCCGAGGCACTCACCCTAGCTGGAGTCGATCCTGAGACAATTACCTACATTGAAGCTCACGGCACTGGGACAAGTTTAGGCGATCCAATTGAACTTGCTGCCCTGACGAATGTTTTTCGTGATAGTACGGAAAAAAAGGGCTTTTGTGCCATCGGTTCGTTGAAAACGAATATCGGTCATCTAAATACAGCCGCCGGGGTCGCAGGTTTAATTAAAACTGTTTTAGCTTTGCAACACAAGTTAATTCCACCTAGCTTGAATTTTGCACAGCCTAACCCCCAGATTGACTTTACAAATAGTCCCTTTTATGTAAACACTCAGTTGCAAGCATGGCAACCTGGAAAAACTCCTAGACGTGCAGGAGTGAGTTCTTTTGGTTTTGGGGGAACGAATGCTCATGTCATTCTCGAAGAAGCCCCGACTGGAAAGAAGCAGGGGAGCAAGGGAGCAGGGGAGCAGGGAAGAAAACATCAGTTGTTAGTTGTTTCTGCCAAAACCCGTTCAGCATTGGAAACGGCTACAGCAAACTTGGCTAAATACTTAAATCAGCATCCAGAAATAGATTTAGCAGATGTAGCTTATACGCTGCAAGTCGGGCGTCGAGAATTCAATCATCGTTGCATGGTGGTATGCAAAGATATCAAAGATGCAGCCACATTGTTAGAATCTCAGCCAGTGTTCGCTCACTGCCAGGAAAACATCAAACGCTCCATCGTTTTTATGTTTCCAGGACAGGGATCGCAATATGCGAACATGGCTAGGGAACTCTATGAAAGTGAGCCTGTATTTAGAGAGCAAATTGATGATTGTGCCGAATTACTTCAGCCACTGTTGGGCAGAGATTTGCGTCACATATTATACCCAGATGTAGAAGACACTGAAGAATTCACCGAAAAATTACAACAGACAGCGATCGCTCAACCTGCACTATTTGCGATAGAGTATGCTCTAGCCAAGTTATGGATGGAGTGGGGCGTGCATCCAAAAGCGATGATTGGTCATAGCATTGGTGAATATGTAGCCGCCTGTCTCGCTGGTGTTTTCTCCCTAGAAGATGCCTTGGCTTTGGTAGCCGCACGGGCACAGTTGATGCAGCAACTCCCCGGTGGGACTATGCTGGTGGTTCACCTGACAGAAAAGGAGTGTCAAACCCTTCTCAATCCTGAACTCTCCTTAGCCGCAGTTAATGGGCCATCCCTGTGCGTGGTTTCAGGTTCAACAGCAGCAATAGATGTTTTGGAGAATCAGCTAGTCTCTGCTGGGGTGGAGTGTCAGCGTTTGCATACCTCCCATGCCTTCCATTCCAGTATGATGAATCCGATTTTGGATTCATTTACACAAAGGGTCAAAAAAATCAGATTGAATCCCCCGCAAATTCCCTACCTGTCCAATGTTACTGGCACTTGGATTACGGCAGCACAGGCAACAGACCCAAGCTACTGGTCTAAGCATTTACGATCCACTGTACGCTTTGCTGATGGTCTGTTTGAACTGATGAAAGAACCTGCTAACATCCTTTTAGAAGTTGGCCCGGGAAGAACTTTAAGCACATTAGCCAAAAGACATCCAGAGCGGGCGGCAGAGCAAGTTATCCTATCTTCAGTACGCCATCCACAGCAGAATGATTCTGATGTAGCATTCTTGTTGAACGCATTAGGTCAACTCTGGCTAGCGGGTGTTCAGGTGGACTGGTTGGGATTTTATAGTCACCAAGAGCGTCATCGCCTGCCCTTACCAACCTATCCCTTTGAACGGCAGCGTTATTGGATTCAAGCTTCTTTGCCCTCAAAGAATTTGGTCAAAGTGACTTCAGAGATAGAGTGGCAGCCTATGGTGCTACAAAGAAGGCTAGTGGATTATTTGCTATCTCCGATGGCAATTAGCCAGCGCTTGGTTGCCCAATTACCTGAACTGATTTCTCAGACAGATAGTAAAATTTTTAACCAGCTTTTAGTTCAAATTGAAGCTAATAGCGTGGCCTATGTTCTGCAAGCCTTCCAAAAAATGGGGTGGCAGTTTCAGGTTGGAGAACGTTTCTCAGTAGCAGAAGTAGCAAAGAAGTTGGGCGTAGTCAGTAAGTACCAGCAGCTTTTAGGTCGTGTGCTGGAAATGCTCGCCCAAGAAGGTATGCTATTGCCAATCGGCGATGGGTGGGAAGCGATCAAAGAGCAGCAGATACTAGATCCACAGGAGATGATGAACAATCTTCTGGATCAATATCCAGACAACGTAGGGGAACTTTCCCTGCTACAGCGTTGTGGGATTAACTTGGCAGATGTACTCCAAGGAGATTGCGATCCCTTGGAGTTGTTACACCCCAAAGTCTACGATCGAGCTGCAAATCAGCGCCTGCAAGAATCCCCCATAAATAAAATAATGCAAACCTTGGTGCAAAGGGCAGTCGAACTTGCTCTAGAGCAATGCCAAGGAGAAAAACAATCAACATTGCGAGTTATAGAAATTGGGGCGGGAACAGGTTTGACAACCTCCTATGTCTTGCCTATCCTCAACCCCGCTACAACTGAATATGTATACACTGATATATCATCCTTCTTCACCGCTAAGGCGCAGGATAAATTCAGGGATTACCCATTCGTCCGCTATCAGCTTTTAGACATCGAACAAGACCCTTTGAGTCAAGGCTTTGGTTTACACCAGTTCGATCTAGTTATCGCCGCAAATGTCTTACATGCTACCCAGGATTTGCATCAGACTTTACACCATGTACGGCAGTTATTAGCTCCAGGTGGAATGCTGGTATTGTTGGAGCTAACGAGTCGTCTGGGATTTGTGGACTTAACCTTTGGGTTAACAGAAGGTTGGTGGCGGTTTACTGACTACGATTTGCGTCCTGACTATCCTTTGCTTTCCAGTGCCAAATGGCTGAAACTGTTGCAGGAAAGTGGCTTTTCTAAAGCCGCAACTATTGCGCCACAAACCAACTATCGTGGCATTGACGACTACCAGGCAGTAATTGTAGCTCAAAGTATGATGCCGTCAGTGGCAGGCAGGAATTGGCTCATCCTGTGCGATGCCGAGGGAAGGGGTCAACAGTTAGCAGCACTTTTAACGTCTCAGGGTGATGTATGTGCCCAAGTCTTCCCAGGTGAAAAGTACGAACAGTTAGCAGAGCTTGAATTTAGTATAGACTCAACCAATCCCACAGACTGGCAACGGATATTCGAGTCTTTGCCTACTCCTCTATATGGAATCATCCATTTGTGGAGTTTGAATGCAGCAGGAGCAGAAATTTCCACAGTACGAGATTTAGAGAAAACAGTTGAAATAGCTTACCGCAGTGCGTCTGGCTTAGTCCAATGGGTGTTAAATTCAACATTTTCTCAATCTCTGGGCTTATGGTTAGTGACTAGGGGAACACAACCCGTTGAAATTGAGCCGAATATTTTAGGGTTAGCTCAATCTCGTTTATGGAAAATGGGGAACGCGATCGCCCTCGAACACCCTGAACTAAACTGTATACGGGTGGATTTAGACCCAGAAAGAATTGGAGATGAAGCTGAATACTTATTTCAAGAAATAAATTCCGATTCTCGGACAGACCAGGTAGCCTTTCGCGGTCAAATTCGTTATGTAGCTCGCCAAATAGCACCCTCCCAGAGCGAAAAAGATGCTGCTAGATTGGCAGTAGCAACAAGCGATCGCCGGGAGCTAAATCTGACAGAGGTGGTAAGATATGATAGTAATGATAAGTCAGTAATATCCCTAATAATAGAGCAAGTATCTCAGCTATTAGGGGTGGCTGCCGACCAAATAGATATTGAACAGCCGCTGAGCAATCTTGGGTTAGATTCTTTAGTAGTTATTGAACTCAGGAAGCGACTATCAAATGAATTAAAGGTGGATGTACCATTAGCAAGCTTCCTTGATGGCTCCAGTATTGCTAAACTGGAAAATCAGATCAAAGAAGCGATCGCTTCTTTTAGCGGAGTGGAAACCAGCAAGGCATCACCCTCTTTAGTTGCCTTGCAACCATCTGGGAGTGAGCCACCTTTATTCTGCATCCATCCAGTTGCTGGAGTGGTATTCCCCTATTACGAATTAGCTTGTCAGTTAGGAGAAAAGCAACCAGTTTACGGACTGCAATCAGTGGGTTTTGGGGACGATGAGCAACCTTTAACCTCGATAGAGGAAATGGCTGAACGCTATATTCAAGACTTGCGTGCAGTTCAGCCAACAGGCCCCTATCGCCTTGTTGCTTGGTCTTTTGGCGCTATAGTAGCTTTTGAAATGGCTGTACAGCTAGAACAGGCAGGTGAAAAAGTAGATTTACTAGCTGTCATAGACACGCCGCCCCCTTCTGCGAACAAGATAGGTAGTGTTTTCCTAGCGTTGAAGTTTGTTTCCATGTCATTACTGCCATACATCTGGCCGTATGTCTACGACTATCTTGAGCTATCACTTGCCGCCCTGCATCAATCAAAGCCAAGGAACCTTGTTCAAAGAGTTGGGAAAAAATTGTGGGAATTAACTCAGAGTAAATTAAAATATAGGCAGGCACCTCGGTCTGAGTTGGTGATGAAATATCGCCAACCAAATGTTAATCGCTTGTTGCGAGTAATCTTGAAGAACTTCATAGCAAGTGGCGACTATGTGCCATCGGTGTATGCCGAGAAAATTCATCTGTTTCGTACCAACGAAAAACTCTGGGAAGTTGAGCGAGACAACACATTAGGCTGGAGCAATTTCGCTAAAGGAGGAGTAGAGATTCATCAAATTCCGGGTCATCACCTGAGCGTATTAAGAACCCCTAACGTACAGGTGGTAGCCCAAAAGTTAAAAGCCTGTCTTAATCATGTTCATTCTCAAACCAAAAAAAAAAGGAACTGGTAATAGCAAATGACACAGAATCAATTTGTCGGAGTCTGGCGACTGGCAAGTACCGAAATCAAGGACGACCAGGGTAATAGAAGTGAATTGTACGGTCCCGATGCTACTGGGCTGATCATATATACAGAAGAAGGATACTTTTCTGCACACTTGAAGATTCCCAACCCTCCAGATCCAATGCAAGAACTCGTGGTCTTTATGGGAGAAGAAGTAAGCGAGGAGGAGAGGTGGACGCTGCAAGCATTTCCTAGGTTCACTAACCTTTCCTATGGTGGTAGATATGAAGTCCAACCAGACAAGGTGATTAATTACGGTGATTTCTTTTCTAATATGACAGTCAGTGGAGCACAACCACGCTATTTTGAATTTGCAGATAATCGGTTGACATTAAGTCTACGCTTACCCATACCAGGCACAATAGTGAGAGCCTATTTGCATTGGGAAAGGGTTTAAAAACTGTTTTAGGACTTACGCTCTGGACAAAATGATTAGCATGTGTATTAACGAATGGCGTAAGTCCTAAGTTTAGCCCTTTCAGGGTGTAATGTATTTTTATTGGTGTCTTAGTGTCTTAGTACGTCACTAAGACACTAAGCTGAAAAGCCCAAAATTCGGTAAATTTAGTCAGCATTTTTACCCAGCTAGAAAGGGCTAGTCCTCAGTTTGAGTTGGTGCCCGATTTTCATTTTGATGATTAAATGGAGAGCTAACCGTGACTACATTCTTGAGAATGCGTAAGGGCTTCAGTTTTGATGAAGCGATTTTAATGACACAATTTGCCAAATATGCGTATGACGTTTTCCAGTATGATGATGGCAGTGTTGACGATGTAGAGCTAAAGACAATTTACAAAGCTCTTTATCGAAATCAGGGATGGCAGCTGGTTCACACCATCCGTAATGACGACACGAATATCCGGGCACTGCTGCTGAAAAATACTGAATCGCCAGTTCACCAGTATGCGATCTCCTTCCGCGGATCAATCGTTAGCGATCGCGGTGCCGTGGAACTGACTGATTTTACTGCTGATTTCGATTGGGAACTGGTTCGCTACGAATATTTGTCTATCCAACGGGCGAAAGTCGTGCGAGGGTTTTATCTGGCCTTAGAGTCCGTGGCGGATGAAATTCAATTATTCTTTAAGACTCTGCGGGGCGAGTTAAAACCCTCGGATTTCCGGCGGCTCCATCAGTTACCTCCCCTGCGGAAATTTGCCTGCATCACTGCTTTGGCTAATGCGGGTGCAATCCGACTTGGGGCAGAGTTTGAACAACAGGCTCAAGAGTTAGTTCAGAAAGTACTTGCCGACGCTGAAATTGATGACGATGAAGAACTTGAGAAAATGTTGCAGTTTGTTGAAGAAGAACTTCTATCTAAGCTATCGCCCTTAACTGAACCTATAGAGGTATGGGTAACTGGTCACAGCTTGGGTGGCTCTCTATGCCAGCTAGCTGCTCTATCCCTACGACGTTGGTTCGGGCCTGCTTCAGCAGGGGGATTGCTGATCAAAGTTTATGCGATCGCAGCACCGAAAATCGGCAACCCAACCTTTATAGAGTACTACAACCAGCAAATGGGCGAGGAACTCAGCTATCGCGTCGAAAATATGTTGGATACTGCTCCAACATTTCCTTACGATCCTCCGTTCCCTCTGTCACTCATTGCGCCTGAAGGAGTAAGGATCGGAAATATTTACATCGGCAATTATGCTAACGGTGGCGAAGCTATTACAGTTATGGGACTCGGTGGTCAAAGTGCGTCTATATCCTTTGGCGGTATTGTGGAAATCCCGTTTACCATTCCTTTTCCCCACAGCGCTGAAACCTATATTCAGTTATTAAAGGATCAGAAGCAATTTTGGTCTCAGTTGGTTCGTCCAGTTAAGGATATTTTACGTCCTTTTCTGATCGATCTCCTCCGCGATGAACAGACAAGAGGCGTAAATCTCGCTCAAGAGATCGCCGACTTAAATGGCAATGAAAATGTCAGCAGCGTCAAGAGCGATGAAGACATAACTATTGTCAAGTAAAAGAAACTGGGGATGAGGGATTAGAGTCGCGAGATTGACGCATCACTTTTGTTTTTGGCCCCTTGGCCCCGCTTGCGTAAGTTTTGTAGAAAAAACACGCGTATGACAGCGTTACGAAAGCGATGAATCCATACTACCCAAGTAACCTCACTTAACAACAATGGGAATTATTCCTGAGAATAATTCCCGCCCCAAAAACAGGTGGGAGAAACCGCAGTGTTGATAGGCAAGCTGTAATTAACGCAATCAGTTTAATGCTCAAGCGCATTGCGTAATCAAAATCACTAGTTATCTCTCGAACAGCGGCTAATGGCTAATCGCTAATGGCTCAATCAGTAAAAATCCTATATTAGCAAGCTCGCAACGCCCTTGTTTATAACTAGCAACTTGCGTTAATTGTTGTGACATTGGTAATTGGTAATTGGTAATTGGATTGATTGGCAGTCTAAAGAGTGACAATTACCCATTACCCCAGTCATCAACCCGGTTTCTGAGTAGACGATAATTCCTTGAAACCGGGTTGCTTTAGCGTCAAAACCCCGATTTTTCAGAGAAACCGGGTTGCTTTGCCAAGGGATGTAACTAGCAACTTGAGTTAATAGACAATTAAAAGTTAGAATTACAGGCAGGTATTTGTGATTGAGAACAGAGAACTAAACTCGATAGAGCAAGCAACGGAAATGCTGAATCGCTGTGCTGGCACCTTTAATGTGGTGACAGTTATGCGCCTGACGGGACCGCTTAATGAAAAAATAGTTAGACAGGCTCTCGACCTGGTTCAGCGTCGTCATCCACGTCTTAATTCGAGAATTGTCGAGGCGTGGGGGAGTATGCGCTTTGAAACGGAAGGGACGCAACAAATTCCTTTGCGGATTGTGAAGGGGGTCTATAATCAGGCGTGGCAGGATGTCGTTTCGTCCGAACTGAACGAGACAATTGATAGTAGCAAAGTTTTGATGAGAGCTGTACTAATCCCTCCTGAAAGTGCAGAGGGTGAAAGTTATCTTATTACAACAATACATCACGCTATAGTAGACGGTTTATCAAGCATCAGAATGCACCAAGACTTATTGACATACATGCAGAAAATTGCATCGGGTGAGCAAATTACCCAAGTCGATAGCTTGTCTCCACTTCCACCTCTCGAAAAGCTACTTCCTGAATCCATGCAGGGTTGGACAGGTCAGTTGAAAAGTGTGTCATATTTGTTGAGTTGGATGTTCCAGTACCTGGGAAACATACCAGAAACCTTGGGTTTTGAAAAGTGTGTACCCATAGAGTTACGCCGTTGCGGGTGGGTGACAAGACAGCTAGACAAAGAGTTGACTGGAGAGATCGTAAATCGTTGCTGGCAGGAAAAGGCAACGGTGCAAGGTGCTTTGTGTGCAGCGCTGATGTTCGCAACCGCGAGAAAAATCACTTTAGGAAACAGAAAAGATGTGCGCGTCAGTTGTAATTCAGCTGTTGATTTGCGGAGAAGTTTGTCACCAGTTGTCAGCCATGAAGAAATGGGTCTATTAGCTTCGAACGTGACAACATGGCATACCATAGGCTCGAATACATCGTTTTGGGAATTAGCGCGGGATGTGAGACAACAACTGAACGCTAGTATAAAGGGTGACGATATCTACAGCATGGTTTTGATGTTTGGGAAGACGATCGAGTCCTATCTCGCATGGCCAAATCTAGCATTTGTGACGGGAGGTGTCAGCTATGTAGGCGATGTAACTATACCCAGAGTTTACGGTCTATTCAAATTAGAAGAAATGAGCTTAACGGCAGGGATGGCTGCCTATGGAGGATTGCTCGTTGTTGTTGTTACAAAATTTGAGGGAAGAATGATTTTAAATTTCACGTATTCTGAGCCTTCAATCAGTCGCGATATTGTAGAAACAATAGCCGATGAAATGTTATACTATCTAGCAAGGGAAAGTGGCACAGGACTTACGCAGGTCGAGGCCAGAAACCCGGTTTAGACCTTGATATCTCGTTGACAAACCAACGATTTTTCGGCTCACCTTTGTTTCTTTGCGTAAGTACTGTGGCATTGACTATGAGGGGATTCCTGACCAGGCAAGATGGGGAAACTCGTGATGTCAACGCCGACATGAGGCGCCTCACATTGGCAAATATTGTTATGAAGACAATATTTAACTCAGACATAACTGATAAAGCTGCTCAAGATAGTGCCCAGGTATTCAATCAGGGGATGGATTGGTATGAACAGGAATTACGCAAAGAAACAAAGGTGATAGAAAAAATCGTTGGTTTGGCAACCAGAGAGCAAGGTCGAAACCGGGTTTATGGCAACGCCCTTGCGTAAGTCCTGATGAAATTAAGCGCAAGCAAGGGTTTCTAATTCCGTACTGGTTTCCCAACCCAGAAAATATCTGGTGTAGACAGGCCATCAGGCTACTCAATCAAACTTCAGTACCATTACCAGATAATGCAACCAATTATGATATCATGTCGGGTAGCAACGGTTGTGTAACTGCTAATAGCTAATCGCTAATGGCTCTTTTGGCAATTGACAATTAGCAAGCGAGCAATTAGCAATTAGCCATCCATACACTACCGATAACTGGGGAAAGGATATGACCAACTATAGCCAGCAGCCCCGAAAACTTTGGGCACGTCGGCTGACTATTTTAAATACATTTCTCTCCTTTAGCATTCTTCTAGTATGGGACGGGCTAACGGGGCGCATAGCACAAAATCAGGCGCGACGAGGTAGCGCTTTACGGAATCAGCTGATTCAACTTGGACCTACATTCATCAAGTTGGGACAATTGCTCTCGTGCCGCCCAGACCTCATCCCACCTATTTATTTAAACTCACTCGCCAATTTACAAGACCAATTGCCTCCCTTTCCTAATCAGGAAGCCTATCAGCTGATAGAAGAAGAATTAGGATGTAGCTATGACCAAATCTATGCTGAACTGACCCCCGAACCCGTAGCGGCTGCCTCCCTGGGGCAAGTTTACAAGGGAAAACTCAAGACGGGTGAAATCGTAGCTGTAAAGGTGCAACGCCCCAATCTGATCGATCGCATCGCCCTGGATATTTACCTGCTGCGCCAATTAGCAGCTTGGGCACAAAAAAATATTCCATTTATTCACAGTGACCTGGTAGCTTTGAGCGATGAACTAGCTACTCGCCTGTTTGAAGAAATGGACTATATTCAGGAAGGTCGGAATGCCGAGAAATTTGCCCAACTATACGGTGACCTGAATCATATTTACGTGCCTCGCATCTACTTTGAATACACCAGTCGTCGAGTCCTGACGATGGAGTGGATTAATGGCATCAAATTAACCTCAACACAAGAGATTCGCGCCCAAGGATTAGACCCAAATAACCTAATAGCTGTGGGATTCAAGTGTTCCCTCAGGCAACTGCTAGAGGGGGGTTTTTTTCATGCTGACCCTCACCCAGGTAATGCCTTAGTCACCCCCGATGGGAAATTAGCCTACCTCGACTTTGGCATGATGAGCGAAGTTTCACCCGAGACAAGCGATCGCTTGATTGTCTCTCTGCTGCATATGATCGCTGGCGACTTTGAAGGACTCGCCAAAGACTACATCTTACTGGGATTTCTGCCCCCCCAAACCGATATAACTCCCCTGATTCCCAAACTGGCCCAAGTGTTTGGTAATATCCGGGAAGCGAGTGTAGCAGAATTTGGCTTCAAGCAAAGTTTTGAAAGGCTATCTGAATTGATGTATCAATATCCCTTTCAAGCTCCCACCTACTACCTGATGATTTTCCGCTGCTTCGCCACCCTGGAAGGAATAGCGCTCAAAGTCAATCCCAAATTTCAGACATTTAAGCTGGGCTATCCCTATATTGCACAGTGGATGTTAACGAAGGGTACGCCCACCTTGAGGAATTCCCTGACAAATTTCTTGTTTAAGAATCGCACTATCCAATGGCAGCAAGTATCTGACTTATTACAAAATGCTCGTTCCAGTGATGATTGTGACTTTAACCAACTGCTTGGTGGGTCACTAGAGTTTTTGTACTCTCCCCAGGGAGAATTCCTGCGTCATGCCCTGG
The DNA here is from genome assembly GCF_020521235.1 of Microseira wollei NIES-4236. Lineage (GTDB taxonomy): Bacteria > Cyanobacteriota > Cyanobacteriia > Cyanobacteriales > Aerosakkonemataceae > Microseira > Microseira wollei. Next base: position 23,353 of record NZ_BLAY01000078.1, read on the forward strand.
TTGATGAGATTGTTACCGATTTAGAACTGCTCTTACAAAAGACTTTCGGGAAAGTCATGACCTGGGTGGGTCTGACGGTTACTCATTTACCCCTATCGACAAGAGAATCGCTCAGTCTAGACAAACTACAACAACTTGTGGATATCATCCAACAAACTCCGGCTTTTGAACTAACTTCTTTCTCCGAGATTTTCCCACTGTTGTTCAAAGAAGAAACCCAACGCTTGGGGCAGGAAATTGCTAGTGAATTGGGGCAGCGGTTGTGGGAGCGACTGATGTCCGATCCCCTCTCTATTTTTAAGCTGAAAGTAAGTTTATAATGAATAATTTAGCGAGAGCAAGCGGCAAACGTTCCAGGGGTGAAACAAGCAGAAGCAGACCAAATTGTCTCAGCAATGGCTCATGGTTTTGCCCGACCGGAAAATGGATGGCATTTTTATAGCGGATTGCAGTCGCATGAGGTACACCTTGGTTTGTGTAGCGGCAGCGTTAACGCTGCCGCTACACAAAAGGCGCCAAAAGGCTGTACCTCACTCACTTGCAATCTGCTGTAGGCGATCGCCCCATACTTGGCTTTTTTATCTGCTATGATTTTTCTGGGGAATATTTGGTAATAACCCTAGTAATGTTGAGGATCTGATTCGGCATGAAAGGGGGCAATTATTAGGGTGAATAGAATGCCGAATGTGAGAGCGATCGCTAAAAACAAATTTTCTGTTTTTTTCAAGATCAAACCAGTTTTTTCCACAGCCTAAAATGCTGAAAAAATTATTATACATCCAATTAGTTTAACTGAGAAACCCGGTTTTTGCCAAAAACCGGGTTTCTCGGACAACAACTCATATCATGTCCGTTGAATTGCCCATAATAAAAAAACCTCACCCAGTCGTTGCGTAGGGACACGGCATCTGACGATATCTCGGACAAACAGATAACGTTAATCGTGCCGTGTCCCGGCTGATGATTATGGGTAATCTTAAGGACATGATATCATCCACCTGATTCACCCGTTAGTATGATTTACTCCTAGCGCCAGCCAAGTCACAATAGGATTTTCTAGTAGATGAGGCAACTATGCAATCTGCTACTATCGAGCAACAAGCACCTTCGTTACCGCCGCTGATTTCCCGCGAAATTTTGTTCGGAAATCCAGAACGAACCAGTCCCAGTCTTTCCCCCGATGGGAAATATTTAGCATACCTTGCACCCGATGACAATAACGTTTTGCAAGTATGGCTAAAAACAGTGGGACAGGAAGACGACAGGACAATCACAGCCGACAAAAAACGCGGGATTCATATCTTTTTCTGGACATATAATACCGACGAGTTAATCTATATGCAAGACTCGGACGGCGACGAAAACTTTCACCTGTACTTAGTTAACATTCGGCATTCCCAGGCAGAGTCTGGGAACGATATTGTCCGAGATTTAACGCCATTTCAAGGGGTAAAAGCAGATTTGGTCGGACTTGAACCCAAATTTCCAGACCAAGTGCTGGTACAGATGAACTTAAATAACCCGGAAAAGTTTGACGTTTATCGCATCAACTTGAAAAACGGGGCAGTAGAATTCGATATCGAAAATCCAGGTAATATTATTAGCTGGAATGCTGATGCCGAATTCCAAATTCGTGGAGCAAATGCTAGCACCCCCGATGGCGGTTATGACCTTTTATATCGGGAAACAACGGATAAAGATTGGGAAATATTGCGCCACTGGGGACCAGACGACCAAGGCGGGGCAGTTAGCTTTTCAGCTGATGGCAAAACGCTTTATATTGAAGGCAGTCACGATGCCAACGCGCTGCGTTTAATTGCCATAGATCTTGCCACTCATCAGGAAACTATTATTGCCGAAGATCCCCAATACGATGTTGGCGGGATAATGATACATCCGGTGACGCGATTTATTGAGGCGGTTGCATTTTTTAAAGACAAACAGGAATGGCAGATAATCGACCAAAGTATAGCCGCAGATTTTGCAGCAATTTCCCAAGTTCGCCCCGGAGAATTCTTCATCAGTAGCCGCGATTTGGCAGATAAAAATTGGCTAGTCGCTTACATGACAGACGATGGCCCAATTTATTACTACGCCTACAATCGCGAATCTAAAAATAGCACCTTCCTGTTCACCAACCAACCGAAATTAGAAGGGTTGCAACTCGCATCGATGCAACCCGTTTCCTATCAAGCGCGCGATGGTTTAACCATCTACGGTTACTTAACAACTCCTGTCAATATTCCTGCCCAAAATTTACCCACCGTCATGTTAGTTCACGGTGGCCCTTGGGGACGGGATACTTGGGGTTACGATTCAGAAGCGCAGTGGTTAGCGAACCGAGGTTATGCGGTTTTGCAAGTTAATTTTCGCGGTTCTGCGGGGTACGGAAAAGCATTTTTGAATGCCGGAAATCGCGAATGGGCAGCCAAAATGCACGACGATTTAATTGATGGCGTCAATTGGCTGATCGAAAAAGGCATTTCCGACCCGCAAAAGATTGCGATTATGGGCGGTTCCTACGGCGGGTATGCCACTTTAGTCGGATTAACTTTCACGCCGGATACCTTCGCCTGCGGTGTCGATATTGTCGGGCCAAGTAATATAATTACCCTGCTCCAAACGATTCCGCCTTATTGGGAACCCTTGAAGGCAATGTTTTATCATCGCGTGGGTAATTTAGAGACAGAAGAGGAGTTTTTGAAGTCGCGATCGCCTCTATTTTTCGTAGACCGGATCAAGAAACCTTTGCTAATAGCTCAAGGGGCAAACGATCCGCGGGTGAAACAAGCAGAAGCAGACCAAATTGTCGCAGCAATGCGAAAGGCAAACTTACCAGTTGAATATGTCCTTTATCCTGATGAAGGACATGGTTTTGCCAGACCGGAAAATCGATTGCATTTTTATGCGATCGCCGAAGAGTTTCTGGCTAAATACTTGGGGGGTCGGTTTGAACCCATGACCGACATTCCTGGTCATTCAGGTGTCATCAAATAAGTCAGTACTCCTAGAAACCGGGTTTCTACCTAGAGAGCGAGTTTTTTTTCCCGACGATTTTTCAGAGCAACCCGGTTTCTTTGTCTAAGTTCTGAAGTTGTAGGTTGGGTTGACGCTTGTTACCCAAACAGGCAAATCACTTAGGGGTGTTGGGTTTAACTATCGTTCAACCCAACCTACAAAATACTGACTATTTTTCGGTCAAGCTAGTAGCAGAACAGGCGTCAACTCCAATATGTCAGGGGTTTGTCCTGACCGCGATATCCAATAAACATCGACATGGATAAGCGCGGACCCCCCTTTGAAGGACGAACTGCGTGGATTCGCCCAGCATCAAAAAGAATTAAATCTCCAGCTGAAGGCTTGATAACCGCTGCTGCTGGTGGAAGATTCCGCCGATCAACGATGCCTTCATATTTGTATTTCTGGTCGCGAATTGCCTTTTGCTGTCCGCTGGATGGTTTCTCATCCCAAATCTCAAGCTCTCCACCGATATCTGCTGGACGTAGGTAAATATTTGCGGAGCATTGGACAATAAGTTTGTCTAAGGAATGCGTCGGAGGAAGCGGAGCGTCCAGAATGTCTCGCAACAAAACATCTTGATGAGGAGGAAGTTCAAATCCATCTTCAAATACACGTCCGATACCGACCAACATTCTGCGCCCATGAATGTTCTCTATGTAGGTTCCTGCTAGCCAAATATCTTCGAGTTCCACTCTCAGCTTGTCGATGGGCGAAAGATAAGGGAAAAAAGTTTGACGGAGGCTCTTAATAGAGGGATAAGCTTCCTCATAGTAGCGTTCGAGCCTTTCCCAACTCCCATTAGTTTCAAAGAAAGTGATTCCAGTCCTTTGGACTCCAATATCAGGCGCTCTGAGATAGCGTTCAAAAGCTGTATGCTTCAGTAACTGTTTGCTGGCCCGCTCAACTTCCTCCTGGGGATAGTAATTAGCGATGCGTAGCGCAATTAACCTCCCCTCTAACAAATCCACAATGTCAGACAGTACCAGAGTCTTTGCGGTTCTTACAGATATCGTTTCGATACCTGTTTTTTGTATATCTTTCTCGTCGATAGTAACGGTCACAAAATCTTCCTATTCCGTCAATAAACCATATTGGTAGTCTTAAACAGGTAAGGATCGGTACCATAGGAAACTCTATGATTCCTTAGGAAACTAACTCGATCTCCTACACAGAACCTATCCTTCAAGATGCTTAGACTCACCAACCATCAAGTTATTAAACGCTACAAAATAACCCTTTCTAACTCCCTCCGCCGCATCACTTCCGTGTTACTACTGATATCAATTCCTCTGGCATCCTTATTGTATAGTTGAATCTACTTAAAACCGTTTTTTCCTTATCACCTGCTGCACAATATGGAATCTGCGGATACACAGATTGATATCGTTAATGGGAGTCATGGTACAAGCAGATTTTCTGCACATACTTCAGTTGTCCCCCTTGTCCCCGTCCCCCATGTCCCGGGTGTGGTCAAAACCCGTTGGTGAAATTTTCAATAGTCATCGCAAGTCCATCTTTGTCCCCCTTGTCAACTGGAACCAACTAATAACTCAAGTTGCTATTAACAATAACGAGATAACTAGCAAATGCTTCGCCCCTACTAATATCATGTCCGTTGAATTGCCCATAATAAAAAATCTCACCGCGTCGTTGCGTAGGGAACATCATAGATATCTCAGACACACAAATAACGTTGCTCCTGTTCCCTACTCCTAATTATGGGTAATCGACCGGACATGATATAATAGCTTGTAAGGGCTTTTTGCAGTGGCGTAGAAATATTTCTTGTTGGCCGACAAGATAACAGCGCAAATGCACAAAGGTCCCTACTAAGGGGAAGAACAATGCTTGCTATATTGCTGCGCTTGGGTCGAGCGGCGCGAGCGAGCGATCCCGCGCTCCCGCGCCACCAACGCCCAAGTTTATAACTAGCAACTTGCGTTAATAACCTACTTCTCTTGTGAAGTTGGTTTGCTCAAAAGTCTAATCCGAAATAAGCGATTGCACCCATGTAGTCTAACCATTAACATGCTACAACCGATCAAAGGCTAGTCATAAGGGCAAAAAGCATGACGCTACACAGTCGCTACGAAATTCAGCAGCGTTTAGGCAAAAAAGCTGGAAGACAAACCCTGCTGGCGCGGGATAAACAAACTGAAGAACTCGTAGTCGTCAAACTGCTCACCTTCAGCAGCGATTTTAACTGGGATGACTTAAAGTTATTCGAGCGAGAAGCCGAAACTTTACAATCTCTCTCGCATTCTGCCATTCCGCGCTATTTAGACTCATTTGAAGTAGAAACGCCCAACGGCAAAGGATTCGCTTTAGTACAAAATTACATCGAAGCCAAATCTTTAGAAGAACATCTCAAAGATGGGCGCAACTTTAGCGAAAGAGAAGTCAAGCAAATTGCCAAATCAATTTTAGAAATCCTCACTTACCTACACGCACAAAAACCACCCGTTATCCATCGCGATATTAAGCCCAGCAATATTTTATTGACTTGTGGGACGGGCAAGATGCCCATCCCACAAGCGAAACCAATGTCTGATAAATTGGGCGGGACGGGCAAGATGCCCATGCCACAAGACAAATCAATCTCTGATAAATTGGGCGGGACGGGCAAGATGCCCATCCCACAAGACAAATCAATTTCTTGTGGGGTGGGCGTCTCGCCCGCCGAATTAACACCCCCCTTAGCAAGGGGGGCAGGGGGGGATCGGATTTCTGAACTATATCTCATCGATTTTGGCTCGGTTCAAACCTTAGCAACAAAAGAAGGTAAAACCGTTACTGTCGTCGGAACTTATGGATATATGCCCCCCGAACAATTTGGCGGGATTTCCGTTCCAGCTTCCGATCTTTACAGCGTAGGAGCAACCTTAATTGCACTGCTGACTAACGCACATCCAGCAGACTTACCGCAAAAAGATTTGCGAATTCAATTTGAACAAATTACCTCTATCAGTCCTGACTTTACCCGCTGGCTAAAGCGAATGATAGAACCGAGTGTAGATCGCCGCTTTAAATCTGCAAAAGAAGCATTGCAAGCATTAGAAAAACCTTGGCTGACCCAGAGCGATCGCATTACCGTCACCCATTACAAATCGGTTACAACCTGGAAATTATTCAGGTACGCAATTGTGTGGAATATATGCATAGGAGCCGGAGTTGGCACTGGTTACGGCGCTCTTTATGGCACAGCCGTTTATCCACTTTTTGGCACATTTTTTGGCTCATTATTTGGTTTGATAGTTGGCATACCCCTTGGTTTTTTCAACGGATTATTGGTAGCAATTGTGACGTGGTTGTACTTCTTCCCGCTCGAAGATCCCAAGGCGCATCGACGCACCGTTAGTTTTATCAGCACGCTATTTGGCACAATTGTGAGTCTAGTGGCATTTAGCGTAATACTGGCAAAACAAAGTTTACCGGCTGATGGTTTTTTACACATTGTTTTAGTATTAATACCATCTGCGCTCGCTGGACTATCTATGGGTGCAAGTAGCAAACAAATTGCCCGCTGGTACGCACAACAAAGTAGACAAGAAGAGGACGAAAACTATGACCGTTAATCTACTAGGAGAACGCTACGCTATCCAAGGGCAATTAGGACAACAGACGGGAAGAAAAACCTTTCTAGCCCGCGACTTACAAACTCAAGAATTAGTAGTCGTTAAACTGCTTTCCCTTGGCAATGATTTTGAATGGCAAGACCTCAAATTATTTGAGCGCGAAGCTGAAACTTTAAAAGCGCTTTCCCATCCCGCCATTCCCCGCTACCTTGATTATCTAGAACTCGATTCACCCCATAACAAAGGATTCGCCCTAGTTCAAAGTTATGTCGAGGGAAAAACCCTAGAAGAACATCTAAAAGCAGGGCGTACCTTCAGGGAAGCAGAAGTCAAAGAATTAGCCAAATCCCTATTAGAAATTCTGACTTACCTGCACCAACATCAACCGCCAGTTATTCACCGCGATATCAAACCCAGCAATATTTTACTAACAAATCGCTCTGGCAATAGTGTCGGTCAAGTTTATCTAGTTGATTTCGGTTCCGTGCAAACTCTCGCCGCCAAAGAAGGCGGCACAATTACCGTTGTAGGAACCTACGGATATATGCCACCCGAACAATTTGGCGGACGCGCCGTTCCTGCTTCTGACATTTATAGTTTAGGCGCAACTTTGATTTATTTAATCACAGGTTTGCATCCAACTGAACTACCCCAGAAAGATTTTCGCATTCAATTTCAGCACGTAGCTAATATCGATCATGCTTTGGCAGATTGGTTGCAATGGATGACAGAACCGAGTTTAGATAACCGTCTTCCTTCTGCTAGTAAAGCACTGCAAGCATTGTCAAAACCCCAAATTAGAAAAAAAGCTTACTTGAGAGTCATAAAACCACGTAATAGCGAAGTAGAATTGACAAAAACAGATGATGTTTTTGAAATTTTAATCCCGGCACGAGGGTTGAGTTTTGCAGCAATCGCTTGGATTTCTGGTTTAATTCCCTTATCTTTCTGGGGATTAGTGTTTTGGACTTCATTTAGGTTGCCTGATATCGTCCCTGAAGCAATTATTCACTTATTAGCGATCGCTCTGGTATCTCTAATCGTAATCAAGTCTATCTTGTTTATATTTAGGCAATTTCGCCTGCGGATTGATGATGATAAAATTTGCTTTAAAAATGAAATGTTTGGATGCCAATGGAATCGGTTTCGCCCCGCATCTAAGCGCAATATTTCTAAGTTAGAATTAATCAATGCATTTGGTGCAGACGAACGGGGTAATATAGGTTGGCTTCCCACTCAGCTAATTATTTGGGCAGGAAATCAGAAATACCAATTAAACTGGAAAGTTCGTCTGAATAAATCAGAAATAAAATGGTTGGCTAGCGAATTAAGCGATTGGTTAGAATTGCCTATTGAAATTAGGGAAAATTTATGAAGCGAGTGAGGTACAGCCTTTTGGCGCCTTTTGTGTAGAGGCTGCCATTTTTGCTGCCTCTACACAAACCAGAAACCCGATTTTTGCCAAAAGCGTTGAGATCTGCTTGCGATCGCTTGGGGAGTACAGAACTTACGCGCACCCGCTTTCGTGCAGGGTGTGGTTATGCTATAATTACATTGCACTTCATTAGACCTCTCCAATAACTCTTGTGGGATAAGCGTCCCGCCTGTCTTTGAGGTTCTTTTTTGGAGAAATCTATTAAAATAAAAACGCTAGAATTGGCACAATCAAAAGTAGGTCAAAACGATGTCAACAGTTTATCGTTTAAAAGCCAGCGAACTCAATAATCAATTTTTAGAGCAAATCAAAGCAGAATTTGCAGATAAAGAAATCGAGATAGTTATTTCAGAATTTGATGAAACCCAATATCTTTTACAATCAGAAAGCAATAAAAATAAACTATTGCAAGCTATTGACAATGTTAAAGAGCGTCAAAATTTAGTTGAAGTTAATTTACAGGATTTGCAATCAGCAGAAGAAAATGAGCAGAAGAATAGTTTTTGAATCCTCTGCTTTTGCAGATTTTAATGAATGGGCAAAATTAGACAAAAAGATTTATCGCAAAATTGTTGAATTGATTAAGGATATAGACCGATCGCCGTTTGAAGGATTGGGTAAACCTGAACCTCTGAAATACGAGTTAACTGGTTTTTGGTCAAGACGCATTGATAACGAACATCGTTTAGTTTATCAAGTTACGGATGAAGAGATTGCGATCGCATCTTGTAAATATCATTATAGTGAATAGTGGCACAGTGGACAGACTAAAAGGGTTAAAAGCTTAAAAAAAATATAGCCTTGGCAATTCCAGAATCAGTAAAATAGCTTTAAACAGACACCTTATTGATTGTTTGGAGGCGATCGCAATGTCTTCAATCGTTGAAGTGAGTGAATCAGGCATCTTACAATTACCCGCCGAGATTTTACAGGCAATTAGACCCAATACCCGCTTTGTAGTAGAGGTGGATAGCGTTGGAAAACAATATCGTATAATTCTGTCCCCCGTTCCCCCAAAGCAACCCTTTTGGGCAACCGCCACGCCTGAAGAAAGGGCGGAACGATTAATGCAGTGGGTACAAAGCCATCAGAATGGTGCCAACCTACCTGATGAAGCGTTACGTCGGGAAAACATCTACGACTAATGACTGACTATCTCCTCGATACCAATGTTTTGCTTCGCATGAGCGACAGCACTTCACCAGTGAATTTACTAGCTGGTAGAGCAACAGCTACTCTTTTAAGGCAAAGAAATCGCGTTTTCATCACCAGTCAGAACATTATTGAGTTATGGGTTGTTGCAACTCGTCCAGCACAAGTCAACGGTTTGGGATGGAGTGTCGAACAAACTCGTATTGAAATCGAGCAAATTTTAAATCAGTTTCCCCAGCTTGAGGAAACGCCACAAATATTCCCCTACTGGTTCAATCTGGTGACAAGCTACCAAATTCAGGGTAAGCGCGTACATGATGCCCGGTTAGTTGCCGTGATGTTGGCGCATAGTGTAACGCATTTACTAACGTTTAACCCAGATGATTTTCGGAACATCAATGAAATTGTAGTGGTTCATCCGCAAGCGATCGCGAACCCAGAAGCGGAAGATTAGCACGATCGCAAAGCTGACTCAGAAACCCGGTTTTTTCAAAAAACCGGGTTTCTTAAACTCCTGGAACTACGATCCTTCGCGCAGTTTATCCAACACACTCCGATCTTCCAAAGTCGAAGTATCGCCAGAAACTTCTTGTCCCGCAGCTAAATTTCGCAACAATCGCCGCATAATCTTACCCGAACGAGTTTTAGGTAACGCATCGGTAAAGCGAATTTCACCGGGACGCGCGATCGCACCAATTTCACTCACCACATGTTGCTTCAGTTCCTTATTCAATTCCTCAGTCGGTTTTTGATTCCCTTCCAAGGTGACAAAAGCAACAATATCTTCCCCTTTCAGGTCATCCGGTTTCCCTACAACCGCCGCTTCAGCTACCGCCGGGTGCGACACCAACGCCGATTCAATTTCCATCGTTCCCAAACGGTGTCCGGCGACGTTAATTACATCATCGACGCGCCCCATCACCCAAAAATAACCATCTTCATCCCGACGCGCCCCATCTCCAGCAAAGTAGAAATATTGCCCATCTTTGGGGGGAATGTGTTCCCAATAAGTGCGACGGAACCGATCCGGATCGCCGTAAATTGTCCGCATCATACCAGGCCAAGGATGTTTTACGGCTAAATATCCACCTTCATTATCTCCAACCGAATTTCCGTCTAAATCCACCACATCGGCAAGAATTCCGGGGAAAGGACGAGTCGCAGAACCGGGTTTCGTCGGAATTGCACCGGGTAATGGGGTAATCATAATTCCCCCAGTTTCGGTTTGCCACCAAGTATCGACAATCGGACAGCGTTCCCCACCAATTATCCGGTAATACCACATCCAAGCTTCTGGGTTAATCGGTTCTCCCACCGTTCCCAGCAATCTTAAAGAAGATAAATTCCGCGACTTGGGATGGTGTTCGCCCATCTTAATAAATGCCCGAATTGCCGTCGGTGCGGTATAGAAAATAGTGACGCCGTATTTTTCAATTACATCCCAAAAACAACCGGGATTCGATGCCCGCGGCGCACCTTCATACATCACAGTTGTCGCACCGTTGGATAAGGGTCCGTAAACAATATAACTGTGTCCCGTAATCCAACCTACATCGGCGGTACACCAATATACATCTGTATCTTGCAGGTCGAAAATCCATTTGGTGGTCATGTGAGTGTAAAGGTTATAACCACCCGTTGTATGCACCACCCCTTTCGGCTTTCCAGTACTACCAGATGTGTAAAGAATGAACAGCATATCCTCGCTGTCCATCGGTTCGGCGGGACAGTCTGCGGAAACGCCTTGCTTTAAATCGTGCCACCAATGGTCGCGTCCCGGTTCCATGTATATTTGCTGTCCGGTGCGCTTAACTACCAAAACATCCTTGACAGTTTCGACGCCTTCTGCTAAAGCTTTATCAACTTGCTCTTTGAGGGGAACGATCGCATCCTTTCTCCATCCCCCATCTGCTGTAATCACCATTTTGGCTTGTCCGTCGATCAGGCGATCGCGCAACGCCTCGGCACTAAATCCACCAAACACAACGGTGTGCGGTGCGCCAATTCTGGCACAAGCTAGCATGGCGATCGCAGCTTCTGGAATCATCGGCATGTATATCCCGATGCGATCGCCTTTCTGCACTCCCAGTCCTTTTAGCACGTTCGCCATCTGACAAACTTCCCGATGCAATTGCGCGTAGGTGAGAGTCCGCGAATCCCCCGGTTCCCCTTCCCAAATCAACGCCGCCTTATTTTTGCGCCACGTTGTGAGATGTCTGTCAAGACAGTTGTAAGAAATATTAATCTTGCCGTTGGCGAACCACTTAGCAAACGGCGGTTGCCAGTCTAGAACGGTATCCCACTTTTGGAACCAGTGCAACTCAGTTTCAGCCAATTGGGCCCAGAATTTCAACGGATCGGCCTTAGCGCGGTCGTAGAGTTGCTCGTAGTCCTCTAAACTCTTGATATGGGCTTTTTGGGAAAATTCCCCACTGGGCTGGAATAGACGTTTTTCTTGAAGAATGGATTCAATCGTCGATTGTGACATAGTGCAAAAGTTAGGTTTCAGGCTTGTGACCGGAAATACATTTCCTAACATACTGGCTTCCCGGATGGCATTAGCCAAAGAAAATCTTTATTTTTATCAATAGGACTGACGCGCATATTCCCGGTTTTTACGAAAAATCCCCAGTTGGGAAGTTAAAGATCTACGAAAAAACTGGGTTTCTGCCCCCGCGTGGGTAAGTCCCGATCAAGTTTGGGGTGGAAAGTCAGAACCCCAATAGGATAAAGTGACGATAGGGATGGACAAATGTCACCGTCCTGGAGAAACGCCCTGCGGCTGATTACTACGAGCCTGATAAATCATTTAATTATCTCATTGATGGTCGGGGTCAAAAATTGACCGATTGGCTTGGAATCACCGAGAAGATATCAAAAATCGGCGTTCCCAGTACAGAATTCTATTTAACGCTGATTAAACCAAATAACAGCCGCAAAACATTTAAAGTACCTGTCGCAGATCCAAACCGGAAAACTGCCTACTGGTTACCGCGCAGAGCATTTGTGTTATTGCTGTGCCAGGAAATTGAAAAAAATTGGCAACACTGCATCACCGTGCTGTTCAATACCAAATGCATCGAAATTAGCAAGATAGCCGAGTCGGAAAAACTCCAAGTTGTTGCTGACACAGATAACAACAATCTGGTTAAATTTGAGCCAGATCTTTTAGTGGGTTGTGATGGCTTTAACTCGATTGTCCGCAACACCTTGAAAGAGTGGGACGACTCGGCATCAGACAGATTTGAGATGAAATGTTTTCCCTCGCCCAGTGCAGGTTTGAGGTATAAAGTGTTAAGCCTACCGCCAAACTTTCCTCTCGATCCGAGTGGCAAGGAACAGTCAAAATGTGAAATGGCTTACGCGATTCGTGGAGCTTTTCGAGGTCGCAAGCAAGCCGTATCTTTGGGTTTATTACCGCTGAAAAATCCAGATGAACCCCGTAGTGCCAATATCATTACATGGCCTGACCATAAAATATGGGAATTGAAAAATAGTCAGGAGGTGTACGACTTTTTTGAGAAAGCCTTCCCACAATTGCCTATAAGCCAAATCCTATCGCCCGAAGAAGCCGATCGATTTGCTAAAAGTGAAGGTGGAAAATTTCCTACTCCTCAATACTGTTCCCGATTGTACTTTGTAGCACAGAAGCAAGCAAGCCTTGGAATGGGCGACTCGATTAACGCTGCTAGTGTAGTACTGTTGGGAGATGCCATTCATTGCTTTCCTCCAGATATCGGACAAGGAGTTAATTCAGCATTGGAGGATGTATTTGTCCTGAATCAGGCACTTTCTAAGAGCGATCTCAATCTCTCAGTTGCCTTGCCTCTATACGAATCCTGGCGCTTTCCTGATGTCAAAGCTTTAATCCGTCTGGCTCAAATTGCTTTTCCTTGGCAGTATAACCAAGCTCCGCTTCGCAGATCGCTGTGGAATATCAACTTTTTTTTCCGACTTCTACTCAGTCGTTCCCTGCCCTACCTTTTTAGTCCTCCAGCTTTCTTCCTGATCCAGAACCATCAGCTTTCTTACGAGGAAATCTTAGGCAAAGTTCAACGTACCACTCAGAACCTGTTGGTACTCGGTTTGATGCTTATTTGTGGGTTTTTAGCTGTAGTACTTCTCAGGTAGTAGGGTGCGTCACAGGATTGCGCTTGTTGGCAATAAAATTTGGCTCGCTTTGTCACGCACCAAAATTTTTCCGGTTCAATTAGTAGGGTGCGTGACACGATTGCGGTTGTTGGCAATAAAATTTGGCTCGCTTTGTCACGCACCAAAATTTTTCCGGTTCAATTAGTAGGGTGCGTCACAGGATTGCGCTTGTTGGCAATAAAATTTGGCTCGCTTTGTCACGCACCAAACTTTTGCCGGTTCAATTAGTAGGGTGCGTCACAGGATTGCGCTTGTTGGCAATAAAATTTGGCTCGCTTTGTCACGCACCAAAATTTTTCCGGTTCAATTAGCACTAGCGATACTTTTTTTACGATACTTGGTTCGTCGAGCGCCGTAGCCGCAGGAAACCTTTAGTTTTGCGGGTGTGGGCGATCGCGAGTGGGTGCCTCTGGCATATCGCTCCCTGGCGGCTAGTAATGTTTTTATCCGTCCGCTGCAACAAGATTGTGATGGGGCGATCGCTTGCACTTTCGGTGTCGCTTTTTTGCCTCAGCCGATTTACTCCAATCTATTGCTTTAGGTACATCATACCATCTATTCTTTATATAATATACGTGAGAATTGCTCTCAAAGACCCTAGTTAACTACCAAAAGTAATGCGTCTGTCAATAACATCCTGCGAGTTTTATCAATGGCTGAAAAAAACAACGCCCTTTTTGACTCTTGGTGACCAGTTATCCGGTCTTATGTCGAGAAGTTCTCGAAATGAAGCGAGCGCGGCTTTACCCAGACTCCCGGCCGCAATCGCTGCCTATCAGAAATAATGTATTTTATCAAAGCTAATTACAGTCACCCTAACCCAACAGGCAAATCCCGTGTTAGAAGCATTCGTATTCGCGACGATATTGTGCGGATTTTTCGGCATCATCTTTAAAAAGAACCTGGTGATGAAGATAGTCTCTATGGATGTCATGAGTACGGGGGTAATCGCCTATTACGTGCTGATTGCATCGCGAGTTGGCTTGTTCACACCGATCTTTGACAAGGCCAAAAATAATGTTGCTTACGCCGATCCGGTTCCCCAGTCGGTGATATTGACAGCGATTGTAATCGGGTTTTCGATTCAAGCGTTAATGCTGGTCGGTGTCATGAAGCTGTCACGGGATAATCCGACATTGGAAACCAACGAGATCGAGAAAAACAATACGCCTTGACATCCTCACCGCCTTAAAAGAGCGGAAATTCCTCAGAGGTTTACCCGAAACCTGGTAGGGACACGGCATTATCAATATTTCGGGTTTGACAACCAATGTTTCACATGCCGTGTCCCTACTTTTCAAACAGGTTCTGTTTACTTTTAAAAGATGGTGGTTTCCCAACTCCCGTGAGGTTTTAGTTGATGAGTGAACTGACGATTGTATGGATCGCCCTACCGTTTTTTCTCGGGTTTATCGTTTTTCTGCTCCCCAAACTCGATCGGTATCTGGCACTGTGCGTGGGTCTTGTTTCGGCTGGGTATGCGGCGCTGCTGTTTGCCTCAACGCCCCTGACACTGAAACTAATAGATAATTTCGGCGTCACGTTAGTCGTGGATCAATTGAGCGCCTTCTTTATCTTGACCAATGCGCTGGTAACGATTGCGGTCGTCTTCTACTGTTGGGACACAGGTAAGACGGCTTTTTTTTATGCCCAGACCATCATTTTACACGGCAGCGTCAATGCCGCGTTCGCCTGTGCTGACTTTGTCAGTTTATACGTGGCGTTAGAGGTGAGCGGTATTGCCGCGTTTCTTTTAATAGCCTATCCCCGTAGCGATCGCTCGATTTGGGTCGCCTTGCGCTATCTGTTTGTCAGCAACACGGCAATGTTGTTTTATCTAGTGGGGGCAGTACTTGCCTATCAAACAAATCATACGTTTGCTTTTGCCGGGTTGCGGGGCGCACCTCCGGAAGCGCTGGCGCTGATGTTTATGGGACTGTTGGTCAAGGGGGGTGTGTTTGTATCCGGATTGTGGCTACCGTTAACCCACTCGGAATCGGAAACACCAGTATCGGCATTGATGTCGGGTGTTGTGGTAAAAGCTGGTGTCTATCCCCTGGTGCGTTGTGCGCTGACTTTGGAGCAAGTCGATCCGATCGTCAGAATGTTCGGAGTTGGGACGGCGCTGCTGGGAGTGTTCTATGCCGTGTTTGAAAAAGATACCAAGCGGATGCTGGCGTTTCACACGGTGTCCCAGTTAGGCTTTATCCTCGCTGCACCTGCGGTAGGCGGCTTTTATGCCCTAACTCACGGACTGGTCAAAGCGGCGCTGTTCCTGATCGCGGGAAGTTTACCCAGCCGAAATTTCAAGGAACTGCAACTCAAACAGATCAATACCCCGGTGTGGATTGCCCTGGTTATAGCTAGTTTCTCGATTTCCGGCTTTCCCATGTTGTCAGGTTTTGGGGCGAAGGTGTTAACGACGAAGAATTTTTTGCCTTGGCAAGAGATCGCTATGAACGTTGCAGCACTAGGAACGGCAATTTCGTTTGCCAAATTCATCTTTCTGCCTCGTGGGGGACATGAAGAAGTAAAACTCGGTTTCTGGGTAGCGACGATTTTGTTGCTCGGCGGGCTGATGGCGGCAAATGGTGTGTATTACGATGCCTATACCTTTGAGAATATCATCAAACCACTCGCAACCATCGCCGTTGGATGGGTGGCGTATTTTTTGATTTTTCGCCGGACAGCAATCAAACTGCCGCGTTTACTCGAAGAATTTGACAATCTGATCGGTTTTATGACGCTGATTTCGATCCTACTATTCTGGTTGGCACTGGCATGATTGGACATCTAATATTCCGACTGACCTTGTGGTTTCTGCTCACCGCCAATTGGAGCGTGGAAAATATCATTATCGGCATCGCGATCGCTGTTTTATTGCCGCGCACCTACACAACCCCGGAAAGATTAAAGGATTTGCTACCTGTACTGGGTAAAATCCTTTTGGCGATTCCACAGGCATATATGGAGGCATTTGAACTCCTCCTGCGTCCCCATAAATATGAAGACGTGATCCTGGAACGGGTGCCATCAAAGCGATCGCCCCGGCTCATATTCTTGGATGTATTTCTCATCACCTTTACCCCCAAGACAATTGTCTTGAAATACAACGAAGAAGGCTGGTACGAAGTACACCGAGTTGTACGGAGGAAAAATTGATGAACCTGATAGTAATCGCCATGATTGTGGCAATGCTCATACCTTTCTACGAGGCATGGAAGGAAGATGATATCTGGCAGACAATGTTGGCACTTGCCAGTTTTTCCACCAAGGCGGCGGTGATGATTCTATTCGTATCCGTCTTGCGCGGGGATTGGATGGTGGGCGTTGTCGGGGTAATCGTTCTGAGTGTGGGTAATGCTGGATTAATGTTGCTGGCGCATATTCTCAAAAGGATGAATGATGCATGATAATAAACGTAATTAGTTATACCTGCATCGGCGTAGGTATGGTCTTCTGGTTTTGGGGAACCTCTTTCTTGCTGGGCAACCGCTCGGTATTATTCAAGCTGCATAGTCTTTCGGTTTCAGATACCCTCGGATCGATGGCTATCATCGTCGGACTGCTGCTAAAGATACCCAATGTATGGCCCTTGCTGATCCTCGCCCTCATCTGGTTGGCGGTTTGGAACACAATGTTGGGGTATGTGTTGGCATACTGTTCCAATAGCGGGGAGACTGTCAATGATACCTACGAATGAATACTATATCTATGCCATAGTCGCTCTGATGCCGTTGTCCGCTTGCATGTTGGTGTTTCAGGTCAATCCATTCCATGCCTTGGTAATTCGCGGCATACTGGGAGCGGTGGCAGCCTTGATATATTCAATTTTGGGCGCGGCGGATGTGGCTTTGACCGAAGCATTGGTAGGAACCTTGCTGGCGATTAGTCTCTATGCGATCGCCGTTCGTTCATCCCTGGTACTCCGCCTCGGCGTACTCGAAGATGAAGTGAAACACGAGGCACACAGGGATCCAGATTTTGGGCAATTGCTGGAAAAGTTACGCACCATTTTTGCCAAACGCTATATGCGTCTGGAACTGGTGCCCTACACTAATACCCAAGCTTTACACCGCGCGCTCATCGAGAAAGAAATCCATGCTACCTGTATCCCATCGGAATTCAGCGCTCCGGACAGCTCAGAGTATGAGGAAGAAAGGCAACCCTATCACACCGCGACTAGGATTAAACGCATCTATGAAATCATGGAAGCCGAACTTTGGTCGGCAGGGACAACCCTCGATTACGTAAATATACCAGATGATATTGCAACAAATGTAACTAAACCAGCATTAGAGGAGCAGCATTCATGAAATGGTTATACATTGCAGCGGGGATAGCGCTGTACGTCAAAATGCTACTCCTGCAAAATCCGGCACCGGACTTATCCCAGCAGATGTCTAT
This sequence comes from Microseira wollei NIES-4236, assembly GCF_020521235.1. Classification (GTDB taxonomy): domain Bacteria; phylum Cyanobacteriota; class Cyanobacteriia; order Cyanobacteriales; family Aerosakkonemataceae; genus Microseira; species Microseira wollei. Next base: position 41,095 of record NZ_BLAY01000078.1, read on the forward strand.
CACCGAATTGGTGGTAAAAGACTGTGGGTTGCCCAATGCGGTTTCGGGTATCATTTTTCGCAATCGCCTGTATGACACGATCTACGAAGTGGTGGTGTTTACGATCGCGATCTTGGGAGCCAGTTTTCTGCTGGCGAATGAAAGACAGTCCTGCGCGATTTATCAGTTCAAAGATGAACCATCAATTGTGCTGGCGCGTCTGGGAGCGACCATTTCCGCGTTGGTGGGTATCGAACTGGCGATTCGGGGGCATTTAAGTCCGGGCGGTGGTTTTGCCGCCGGGGTGGCGGGGGGAACGGCAATCGGACTGGTGGCGATTACCTCATCACCGCAGTTGATGCAGAAGATCTACAAGCGCTGGCACGCCGCTACATGGGAGAAGGTGTCGGTTCTGGTTTTCATTGTTCTGTCGGTTATCACCCTAGCGGGATACGAACTACCCCACGGAGAGTTCGGAGCGCTTTTCAGCGGCGGTATTGTCCCCATCCTCAACATCCTGGTCGCAGTAAAAGTCGCGTTGGGGTCGTGGGCGGTGATTTTGGTTTTTATTCGCTATCGCGGATTGCTGTGACGGATCGGGTGCGCGATCGCACCCCAGGCGGGGCGATCGCACCTCCAGTGCAGTGAGAGGTTTATGCCGTGGAAGGCGCAATCGAATAATTTTGTCGTGAACTGCGCGATCGCGAAGCGTCTCCCGCGCCAGAATCGCTTCCCCCGCTCTGTCAAAATGGGTCATATGATGTCAGGCTTTTCACCCTTAATTAAAACTCACCGCGTCACCGCTCTCCCTTGTCACCGCGTCAGTTCTAACTATGAGTATTCAAGCGGACACGATATCAAAGGCACTTAGTGCGATCGCTAGCTCATTGATACTTTTTGCTCAAAACTCGAACCTGATTACTCAAACTTTCAAGCTCATGACTCGGAAGATCGAGTTCTGACCTCAAACTTTCCAGCTCATGACTCGGAAGATCGAGTTCTGACCTCGAACTTTCCAGCTCATGACTCGGAAGATCGAGTTCTGACCCTGGTAATTGCAGTTAGGATCTGGGACAATGGTGTTCCAAGCTCGATTGTTGGAGTGCAGAACTCGAAAGCTTGAGTGTTTGGCAAGGCAGGTTTATTGCCGATTAATCCGAATCAACTCGGTCAAGATACTATCCAAACTGCCGTTGACTTGAATTTTCTCAATCTTCTCTGCAATTCGTTCCAGTACTTCCAGTTCCTTCAAACGCAATGCTACGGGATTATCCTCCATAACTCTGGCAGTATTCAACATACTGCGAGTAGCAGCAGTTTCTTCGCGACGCCGGACTACGTTTGCTTGGGCAGCTTTTTCCGCTTCCACTACCTTGCTCAAAATAGTTTTAATCTCACCAGGAAGAATGATATCTTTCACGCCAACCGAATCGACTGCAATTCCATAGTCTGCGGTTTTGCTGCGAATCGATTCAGCAATACTTCTATCAATTGCGCCTTTATCCTCCAGCAAGGCATCTAGGGTTTTTTCCCCAACCGCAGCGCGCAAAGCAAACTGCAATTCTTTGTACAAGTACCCAGAAATATCCGACAAACCATTTTTAGCTCTGAGGGGATCGAGTATGCGGAAACCCGCTGTTAAATTCAAGCGCAAAGGTACTTTGTCTTTAGAAAGAATGTCTTGACCGGATACTTCCATAGTTTGTTGGCGCCGGTCAAATACTTCCGCCTTCAAAGAGCGACCAAATATCCACCATGCGTGTATTCCTGGGTCTAGTTGTGCTTGAAATTCAAGATTAACGTACAGCAATCCTACATGCTGTGCCGCTACTTCGCAAATATGCAAGCTTTTGCAGCTCAAATTTAACACCTCTGGCACACCGGAAACTAACTCAGCAACTAAGCGAGGTGGTAACTTGGCATCAGCAGAAATATCAATAATTTCCACTTCAACTCCTTGCCAAAACAACTTGCGACTTCCAGGCGGTAGGATGCAAATAACCTTACTTTGATAGCGCACGATCGCAACTTGCTGGTTCAATAATTGAACCATTTCGCAGTAAGATTGTACAAAGTCAGGATGCTTTTCAATCAGTACATCTTCGAGGGGGAAAGTTGGATTTGGCACAATCCGGCTGAGAGTCTGAACTTTAACATCCCTGTCTACAGACCAGAAAGCATACTCGCCAGGTTCTAGAGGTCGGACAAAATTATTCTCGACGTATAGTAAACCAATCTCATACTCTGAGATTTGAAACTTTTTCAATCCATTTAAGGTAACTCCGCGTACTTGCTGCACGAACTGGGCGGGTAATTCCAAGCTTTCTTCTAAGTTAAAGAGATGGGATTCTACCTCAATAAAACCCCGCCAAAAAGCCCGCAGTTGATTCGGTGCAACGCCGACCCAATTTTGCCCCAAGCGTACTAATGCAGTTTGATTGAATCCCGTTCGCACTACGAGATATTCTTCTAACTCGGAACTGTTATTTCGCAGCAATAATTCCAGGTTTTCAATCTTTGCTTCTGGTTGGTTGAGGTCATAGGTTTTGACTTGCCAATGCCAACCAAAGTATGTGTAAGTACCCGGCTGCAAAATCTTCTTAAAATCGCTGCGGTGATATAATATTCCAATTTCGTTGGGTTTGATATAAAAGGTTTTCCACATAAAAATTTTCCGAGATAAATTGGGCATTATTAACCGACGCAGAAGGTTTGATAAAAACATTTATAGCACAACAATTAAGTTTTTATTACATTTATAATACATATATTTTAAAACTCTCCAATGTAGGTGTTTACAGTTAGGCGCGGGCGAATGCCTGCGGCAGGAGCGAAGCAGTTCGCATCTCGAAAACTGGATTAAGATTGCTCTTACCTTTCTGAAACTACCCAAAGGCAATCCAGAAAAGAACAAGAGCGCTCAAAGCAAGCCGTTCGTTTTGCCGAATGTGGAAAGCGAAGGGACATACTCAAGTTAGGGAGGAATGCGATCGCTCGCTACCCTTGGTATGAGTATCGCGCTAGCACCTTTACTGTCACTACCTTTGATCGCGAGGTGACGATCGGTAGCGGAACACCTACATCGCGAGAGTTTGTCAGATAACGGACTCGAACCGTCTTGGGATTTCTCCCGAAACGTATGTTTTGCTGTGAAGCTGCCTTGTGAAAAACAAGGTGCCCTTACCCAGGGCGAGGGTGCGTTGGTGGAAAGTGCAGGAATCGAACCTGCGACAAATCGCCGATACAGCGATCGCTCTACCAATTGAGCTAACTTTCGGGGCGTTTGATGTAGGATTTGAACCTACGTCGCACCGATCAAATTCGGCTGCTCTACCACTGAGCTAATCAAACTGTGAAATAGTGACGCATCGCTTGGGCGGTATACGCACAACTCCAGAGGGTGGCGCACCAGTCGGGCATACAGAACCCGAACTACAGGTTGGTCGATGTATTACTACCTCTTTACTTAATGTAGCATGGAAGAAGCGGAAGCGATCGCTCGCTCCTAGACATGGGAAAGCGATCGCATCTGTTGGTTTAATGAATGCGATCGCTCTGTTAAAAATCTGCTAAAGGTATCAAGCTTTGGAAGCGCTTGTTACTTAGGTCAGGTATTGTGGCATAGTGACTGCCCTAACGACGAAGAGCATTCCAGGTATTTGCACTCGCAATCCCATTAGCCAAAAGGCCCCGCTGCCGCTGAAAAGCGATTAAAGCTTGTCGTGTCCGGGAGCCAAAAACGCGATCGATAGGCGCTCGATTAAAGCGGTTTCTCTGAAAAATAGTGGGTTTGGCAGCGAAAGCACCTGGAATTGGTGGGACAGCTGATGTTGCCTATCCCACAAGAAAAACCAACCTCTTATGGGGCGATGCGGCAAGGGGCAAGGTTTGTTACCTGCCTCAGAGCTTGCACCTTTCCACCCAACCGCCCGGAAATTAATCATGCTGTTGGCGAATAGATCAGGGGTTAACTTTACACCTTCTTCATCCGGGAGCGTGGTAGCCCCGTCAATTTATTGCGGGGTGGAAACGCGACCCGTGCGATTTTAATCGCAGTCAGTATTATTTTGAGTGATGTGGATCATTAATATAAGCTTCGATA
>NZ_BLAY01000079.1 GCF_020521235.1 Microseira wollei NIES-4236
ACACAGTATAGGTACTTGTGTTCGCTTCGTTTATAGGAGATTGGCAGTTCTTCCGAAGTGCCCAATCTCTTGTTCAGCTACGCTTCACATCGTTCAAGGGCACAATTCATCACTGAAGAAGGCTCTCATCCCGACGCTCACCTGAGTACAGGTAGAGCGCGGGGCTTCCCGCCGAATAGCTAAATAGGAATTGAGCGTGCTGTTGCGACTTTGTTGTAGACCCAGGTCAACCCGCACGGCAGCTCTTGGGGCTGTGGCAAAGCGCCGGACTGCTTCATATACCTGGTGACTATCGACACCCGCTCGATGGATGTAGTCGTCGATGGGAACCTGCAACAGCACCTCACGCAGTTGCTCAAAACCGACTGTATGCTGCTGGAGAAACGATTGGTCTTCCCATCCCTGGCGGATAGCGATCGCTAGCATAGCCGAAAGCAGAAACGCATCGGTACCGGGACGCAACTGGAGATGAATATCAGCTAGCTGAGCCGTTTCAGTGCGGCGCGGGTCTATTACGATTAGGGTACGGTTGGAGTTTTGGGCGATTTGCTTTAAGGTGCGGCGAGCATTGCGAATTCCATGAGCTTGCCAGGGATTCGTACCGATGAACATGACGCAATCAGCATGTTCGACATCTTCACTGATGTGACAGTTCTGTTTGCCAAACAGCTGACCGTTAACCCAGAAGTCCCCAGTTTTTTCTTGGGCGAGGGCGGAGTAGTAGTAACGAATTCCCATTGCGTCGCGAAACGCACTGCTGTACATGGCTCCTAAATGATTGCCTTGTCCGCCACCGCCGTAGTAAGCCAGACAGTCGCTGCTGTGGGCGTCGCGCAGCTTGAGCAGGCTCTCAGCAATCTCTGCAATTGCTCTATCCCAGGAGACTGGTTCAAAGCTGCCATCGGCTTTGCGGCGCAGTGGAGTCCGCAGGCGGTCAGCGTGGTTTTGGTAGTAATCGAGTTGTGTTGCTTTTTGGCAGAGATATCCGGCGCTAACTGGGTGGCGTTGGTCGCCACGGATTTTTGCTAGATGACCATCTTTTACCTGAACGAGTAGACCGCAATTGCGCGAACATAAGATGCACGCTGTGGGTTGCCAGTTGTTCATTGCTTGAATCCCGGCTTGGGTTAATTAAGGTTAACTCAGTTGAATCCGCTTTGATAGGTTTTTTTTTCTATCTTTGTTATTGCCTCTATTAGGCTGTTTAAGGAGAGGCGCGGATGTCTATCGACTCAAACCCTTTGTTATTCACAGGCGCGTAAGCGCCTGTCTCGTTGCGTAAGTCCAGTTTTATGGGTTAGGCGAAGTCTATCAGGTAGGCAGTTATCCCGAAGAGGTGTTTTTGCAAAAATCCGCCTGCTCAGGCGGATTTTCAAGCTAAGTACAAACCACGTACAAGTATCGTTTAAAGCGTATAAACTCAAGGTAGCCTGTGCTTGCTCCACTCTTCAACAAAACGAGAGACAAACAATGACGACGCTATTAATTCAAACCGAAAGCGTCCCACTGACGGTTAATCTTCCTGCGCTCAAATCGATGACTGTTGAACAGTTCTATGAATTCTGTCTAGCCAATCGCGATTTGAGAATTGAGCGTACTGCCAGTGGGGAAGTTATTATTATGTCACCAGTCTTTTCAGATACAGGCAATCGCAACTTCAAGATTGCTGTACAACTGGGGAACTGGGCAGAACAAGATGGCACAGGTGAAACTTTTGACTCCAGTGCAGGCTTTACCCTGCCAAATGGAGCAATCCGCTCCCCCGATGCCTCATGGATTAAACTAGAACGCTGGAATGCCTTAACTGAAGAACAAAAAGCCTCATTTGCACCGATTTGTCCAGACTTCGTAATTGAATTACGGTCTTCTAGGGATACTCTCAGGGGATTGCAAGACAAGATGCAGGAATATATTGACAACGGTGCATTACTAGGCTTATTAATCGATCGCAAGAACAGAAAAGTCTACATCTATCGTCCCAATCGAGAACCTGAAATTTTGGATAATCCCGAAATAGTGAGCGGCGATCCAGTGCTACCAGGATTCGTCTTGCAGATGGCAAAAATTTGGTAAATTATGTGTACTCAGGTTATGAATGCGATCGCTGTTGTAGCGATCGATGCCGATGATGACTGCCACGTTGCGCTCGAAGTTGTTTTTGTTATATTACCACGCCATTGCTATAGCTCTACTGAATAATTTTTTATGCTGTTTGTCATTGTCTTGACAGTGGTTTTGACGCAGATATGGCACAGTCAGCTTTCCCAGCTTTATTGGGTAGTTATCATATAAAGCGATCGCAAAATCTTAATTCAATATTTCAGAGTCATCGGCTTGAGTTATTGTTTTTCTTTGATACCAAATCCGGGTTAACGACCCCTGTTATTCTTACAGACCGCGCAGGCGGTCTTTGTTTGTGTAGCCGCGACTTTAGTCGTTCGGCTTCCACGGGGGTAATGAAAGCGGATTTAGTATGAGATCTCAGTTCCTGGAGTTTTTCGGATACTGTATAGATGGTTAAGGCACTGTTGCTTCATTTCTTGGGTAGAGGGGGTGGTGATTTCTCTGGTGGAATGCTCTCCCGAACTGTATTTTCGATCGCATCCTTAGCCTCTTTACCCGTGAGGGGAGTACCGCGACCCCCTGCTGCTCGAACACTGGCTAATTCTTCAACGGGTAGGGCAAAAATGGCATCTAGGATGTGGGGACGGGTGTCGCACCAAAGCGCGATCGCATTGGAAATTGCTTCTACATCCTTTGGGAGTGTTGCCACCAATTTGGCAAAATCGGCACGGTCTTCTGCTGTGAATAATTCGGGTTGCTTTTGGGCGATATAGATAAAATCTAGGATAGTTTCTTCGTAAGGGGACAGTGCCATTTTTTCACTCCTATTAAGGTACAATCTCGAGTTGCTCTGAGAACCTGAAAGCAGGGGAGCAAGTTCTTGTAATAAACCGGATAAAGTTTGATGGAGCGGTTTAATCGGGTTTATCTGGTCTTTTAATAAACCTAGCAGTATTAGTAACACATTCTCTTGAGTATCGCTCCGGAATTGATTAACTAGCAAGCCAATAACTCTTTCTGCTCTCTCAGTTCGATTATCAACTTCCGGCAAATCATCGCACCACGGTTTTAGCGGCTCATTGGCATCAAAGAAATCTAATAGTCTGCCATGACTCTTAAATTGATCGCAATCTGACAAAGCTTCTCGCAGTCGGGGATAGATTTCAGACGGAGGTTCGCTGGCAACGGGTTCAGTAGCAATACTTTCTCCGACTGTAGCCTTTAGACGTTGCAGGCGATCGCCTCCTATCCCCAAATACTCTAGATCCGCTCGAATTTGCCCTTGCAATTTTTTGCTGACGTGCCGCAAAAACTATTGACAAAAGCTCAATTTAGTGAATGGGAAATTCTCTAGCTTTTCCAAGTAGGTTTTGTAATTGGTTTAGTTGATAGCGATCGTCTTTTCGTGTTCGACCAAATCATTTAGGTAGTTCGTATAATCCAGATCAATCTTCTGTAACTTAGCGTGCAAGTTTATTATATGCGATCGCCGATTTGGTGTTTCATTAATTTGACTAAAATTGCTTGTATACTGTTCTAAACTACCGTAAAGTTTCTTAGCTTGATTTACACACCAGCGCGACTGTTGATAGACATAGAGAATTTTATGGCGACACCACAGCAGATGAAACAAGATTTCAGCTACTCTATCCATGTGAGTTGGATTCATATCCTGGCATTTGAACCAAACCAGTATGTGAAGTTTTTGAGCTGAATCAGACTGGTTGTTTTCATACTCAAAAATCGGATTTCCTAATAAACTACCCGTCCCAACTAATTTAGTTATATCTGCTGCTTCTGGGAGTAATTGAGCAACACAAGCATCTGCTAAAGCTTGATAGTTATCTTCTTGTGTTTCTGATGGTTGACCAAATAGCAATAGTGTTTTTCCCAAAGAAGGCTGAATATTTTGTAATATAAGATTTTGAGGATTGAGATAACTTAATTGTGGGATATTCAAAGTATCTTGAGAAAACAAAGTTAAATCGATCGCATAAGTATCGTGCAAGCGAAAAGGACAGAGCAATCCCTGAAGTTCCAATCCGCCCGGTTGAGAAGGAACTTGGAAGTTTAGGCTGGGTTCGTGATTTTGTAATAAAGTTAAGTATTCGGCTCCCAAAGTATCTTCAGCTTCTGGAAAATAGCGATCGCCTTCATAACATATCAGTTTTTGTCGTAGATTTTGTAATTCCGGAATATGGAGGGCATTTCCCAAATCGACTAACTGTTCCCACAACCGAGGTGCTGCTGGTACGGTTGGCTGTAGTCCCTGATTGATGCTATTGCGAAGATGGAACGCATAGAGGGTAAGACTGGAATTACCTTGTCCAAAACTAGAAATATAAACTCGCTCTAAAAGTGGGACATTGACTCCATGAATCTCAATGTATCGCTTCGGCTTTGGCAATCTTCTGAATAATTCTTCAGCAATGATTTGGTCGCCACAAGTTAACCTTTCTATTCCACGAGCGTAAGTAATCAATAGTGGAGCGAATTTAGCCAGTGGTTCGGCAAAAGTTTCTACTAATGAGGATAGGCGAAATAATTCTTTATAGTTTTTATCTTGCAACCTAAAGTTAATTGCTTCTAATAGTTCGCGGCTAAGTCGCTCTGGTTTTGTATAAGCAAGTGCTGTCCAATACTGTCCCTGTGCTAAATTTTTTGTATGGGGATTGTCCCCAACAAACTGTTGTGTTACATAGCTGGTCAAAAAATCTGCCAATTCTTCTAATCTGGGCTTGTTTTGATTAAACTCCTCATTATCCTTGAGTTCTGTTAACAACAAATTGCGGACAGAAATATCCATCTCGTAAAGCTCATACCCTACCTCACGACATAAACGAGATAAAAGTATGCGAGCAACTGCTGTCCAAGGTGCTTTTGGTACGAAGCGCAGCCATATTTGGTAAAGTAAGTCGGGCGTGATTACCAGTGGAAATGCGGCATGACAAGCTAAGTCGAAATGCGCGCGATCGAATTGTTGCAGAAACCCTACAACTCGCTCGACAGCAATTTCATAATCTGTTGTACTCGCTTCACTCATCATTAATACACCGTCCCCTGATAAGGACGCTCCCAATAAACATAGCGTCCTCGCAAAGTATTAATAGCCGCATTCAATCCCTCGCGGCTCATTTCAAACATTGGTACGAAACGGGCAATTTCGCCAGCAGTAGTATCCTGCCAGCTATCGTTCGGCATGGGATTCAACCAGGCATAATAACGGACTGACTGTTCGAGCTGTTTTAAAAATTTTACCGTATACTCCACTCGTACTTCATTCAAATTTCCCCGTGCCGCTCCTGCATCGCTGACTATCAATACCCCTGTCCTGCTATCGATTGATTCTAAAATGCTTGTAACTAGCTGATATTTGAGCCGATTGGGGTCAGTATATAGATATTTTTCAGGATAGTTATAAAAGTAGTAAACGCCGATTTGTGTAAGATTTCCACCCTGCTGCGCTTTATCTATTAATTGACGGGACAAATGATGAAAAGGCACCATCGAACCGCCTTGGTCAACGAGTAACACGAGTTCGGCTCGGTTTTTATAGCTTGGCATCATCACGGGTTCTAATAAAACCCCTTGCTGACAAATTTTTTCTACCGTACCTTCCACATCCAATTCTGCTAGCGAACCTTCCCGCACTCGACGGCGGAGAAAACGCCAACTTTGCTTTATCTGTCGGGGGGTAACAGGCAAGTATTCATCAACGGAATTTTGGCGGTAGTAGCTCATTTCTAAGCTGTTATCCCAATTTTGCCGAATCGCTTGAATGACCTGTTCTGGTTCGTCTATGTCTAGGGGAATTTCAGCAGGCGAAGTGGGTTGAGATACAGTTTGTTCTGGTTCTTCTAATAAAGCTTCAGATGAGGATGGTTCTGATATTTCTGAAACGGGTGAAGGTGTGGAAGAAGTTGCAGATTTTTCAGGTTCCTTTGATGGGGTTTGAGGTTGAGATTGCTGAGATGTTTCTGGAAATGTTTGTGGCGATTCAGTAGGGGTGGATTGAGGAATTTTCACAGGTTGCTTTATGACTTCATCTAGCAGTCGTTTTAACAAACGAGCTTCTGTTTCAGATTTAGTCCACAGCGTACAGCAAAGTCGTTCTAGGGAGTTGCGATCGCCGATACCAAAACCAGCTTGGAGCGATCGCAGCGCCAACATATACTCTTCCACACCTAGAGGAAGACCCCACTTTCGCAACTCCTTAAAAAGACTCAGCAAAACATTCAGTAAACGCACTTCAGCGGGATTCATGTTTTCTCCTCCCCTGGCTTGCGTAAGTAGTTCCGATAATCTTTCCAAGACTTCAGCAAAGCGCCAGCAAAAGGCAGTTCTCCATTGAGTTTAGCTAAGGCTTGGTCTTCAGGATATTGGCGCAGGATAGTAAACCAATCAATTAACTCACTGGTACTCACCTTTTTACCTGTTCCGCTATAGTCTCTTTCCATATGTCCTCGGAGTATTTTAAAGCGGGAAACTGCTTTTTGGATGACTTCTGATGATGAATCGGGAAAGTGAGCCTGAAGAATCTTAACCAATTGTGATTCAGAAGGAAATTCAATATAGTGGAACAAGCAACGGCGTAAAAAGGCATCCGGTAAATCTTTTTCGTCGTTACTGGTGATAAAGATAATAGGCGGCTGCTTGGCCTTAATTTCCTCTCCTGTTTCCTGGATGATAAACCGTCCTTCATCTAATTCCTGTAGTAAGTCGTTGGGAAAGTCAATATCGGCTTTATCAATCTCATCAATTAGTAGCACGGTTCGTCGATCGTTTTGAAAAGCACGACCCAAAGGACCTGATTTAATGTACTCACCGATCTTTTTTACTTTAGAGCTTTGTTCGCCATCAAATCTTGCTAGTTGAGCATCGTGAAGGCGACCAACTGCATCGTAAGTGTAGAGTCCATCTTTTGCCCTAGTTGTAGACTTGATATACCAAGCTTCATAAGGTAAGCCTAACTCGCGAGCAACTGCCTCTGCTAGTCGAGTTTTACCGCATCCAGGTTCGCCTTTCAGCAATAGAGGACGTTTCTGTAAAAAGATAGTCAGGTTGACCGCTTCAATTAATTCTTCTGAAGGGTAGTAAGGCTGAATTCCATAAAGTTCCCGCTCTTCTGGAGACGGTTGCTTTGTACCCGTATAGACGCGAGGAATCACTGAATCAACCATTGTGCTAATCCTCCTTCCCAACTACAACCACAGTGATAACAAATCCTTTGATAAACAAGTTCTGGAACACCACCTTGAGACTCTTGCAGCAATGTTTCGGATGATAAACTTTCTGGTACGAATTCTGCCACTGTTGGTCGGTCCAACCATTCATCGATTTTCTTATGCAAAAATCTATTTGTGGGAGGCAAGTGCAGGGGAATTTTGGGGTATTCCTGCTGACCAGCTTGCCAAGCTAAAGGTATTCCTGATTTACAGACTTTTCCCTCACTATCAACTAGAAACATGACTAAATATGTCTCTTTTAAACTTACTTTCTCTACAAGAGGTTGCCAAAATTGTTCAATTAATTCAGGCAGAAACCCAATACAAGTACGGTGAACTTCAGTAAAGATAAAAATTAAGTGCTGAGTTTGCAAACATTCAAGAATTAAAGCCATCACTTGGTCTGGCGACAAGTAACTTACCTGGTTGAAACCCTTAAATGAAGCAGCAACTGCCTTCCATAAATCGGAAACATCACCCATACCAGCCAGTTTAATCTTGATGCGCCGACCGTTCCGCAACTCTGATAATTGAGAAAGCCGATGAACTAAAGTTTCTTGTCCAAACTTTTCCTCACCATGAATCAGAAATGCGGCTGCTCTCTTGAGCGATTGTTGTAATTTTAGAGCGTTTGTTACCTCTTCTTGCTGTTCTTCAAAGTCAATTTCGAGAATGGAGTTAAAGAGTCTTTGGTCACGCCGATATGTTTGGGAATACTGTACTTGAGGCTGATTGCTACATGACTGTATCTTAGAATATAAGTCATTCAGTCTGCTTTGACGATCGTCATCTTTATAACGGGATGCCAAAGCTTTCACAAAAATAGGTAATATCCAGCCATATCGTTGATGTTTACTTTCAAGTAAAAGCGGTAAATTGAGGTTAAATAAAGATGATGGACTAGCGTCTTTGCCTTTTAGTTTAAAAGTCAAAAAATGAAACTCTTCTCGCACTCTACAAAATGAACGGAGGCTGTCGTAACTCTCAAATTCGTCGCAGATCAAAAAGACCTCCTCGCATAGGTCGCACAGTTCATAAGGTAATCCTTCCACAGTCAATCAATCTCCAGACAGTTGATACTGTTCAAGCAAATACTTAGAATTTTTTACTGCGGCTCGATAATTGTTGGCTAACTGGCGCAATTCTCCCTCAGTTTTAACCTCCAATATTTCTTGAATATCAGCAGGTAATTCCTCATCAAGACCAAAGGATTCTTTTGTAACTTGCGGTAGTAATTTTTGATCTACCTCATCTTGATATGCTGCAATAATCTCTCTTATTTCTGGCAACAAATACTCTGAACGGTTGCGAGTTAATCGCTTGACTTGTTCCAGAGCAAACCGCCATTTACCTAGTAGTTTTTGACGCTGTTCGGCATTAGGTATGTCCGAGTCTAATATATCATCTTTGACAGTTTGCAATAAATCCCACCAAGGTTCATCGCGGAACATTTGTTCCTGCAATCGCTTAATTCCCAAAACTTGAATAACAGCATAAGAAAGGCAAGAAAGTGAACTTTCCGCCGTTTTATCTATTAAGCGTCCATTGTCATCAATTTGTAAAAATTTAGGTGGAGTCCAAACCTCATCACTATGAGAGCCAATAGCAACATAGTAACCCGTCTTTAAATCCGCTACGTTAAGATCGATTGTCAATGAAAAGATTTCATGTTGACTCCCTTCCTGCACCAAATAACTCAACAACTTGCCAACCACATTACTCACCTTGAGAGCCACAGCCCAATCAGGTCGTAAAGATAACTTGGCAACCAAATCTGCCTGTTCCATGTGAGTTATAAAATTCCGTATAGGTTGCTCTTGAAATACTGTGTACTTAATGTCAATCCGCAATGAATTAGCAGGACTGGCAGGCAACCAATCTGTTAAATTAGTACCGATACCCAAGCGGCAAGGAGTGTTTTTTTGGATCGTAGAAATTTTATGTAGACTTTGGGTGGGAGAGTTTTGCTTCAATGAGCTAGTAACTGAGGAACTTAAGGTCAATAAACCAGCTTTACCCAGCCAATTAGTTTGAAAGAATGCCTGGGTATCGTGCAGCTTGACCAAAAAGTAACTGTTTTCTCTTTCTAGGTTGAATAAAGGAATAGGTTGGTTTGGGTAAAAAAGCTGACTAGCACCTGTTGCCATAATTCACTCCTTGTCGGATTTTTGTGCTTTCATGATTTCTTCGTACAATTGAAGACGATTCTGTTTCAGATCGGATAATATATGACTTATTAGAGTAGCCTCCCGCAGAGCTTCATTTTTCTTTTCCCCATTATGCAGCGCTATTACCTGCCAGTTGTTGATTTTTAGCACGGGCGATCCAGAAGTTCCTTTATCAGTAGGAGCATTATAGAGAATGCAGTTAGTATCTGGAGCAATCTTTACAAAATATCCACTACTTCCCTGCTTAGGCTCACCTTTTGGATGTTGAATAACAAATAGTTGGGTTTGAACTGTAAGCGGAGCATTTTGATTCGTTTCTAAGTTCAAAAAGCCTCTTGACTCTAAAGAGGAATCTTCATCCTTTAATCGCAGCAAAGCATAGTCCAAATCTCGATTGTAATGTTCCAACTTTTTTACGCCATATTCAGTTCCTTGACCGGGTAATATATTGTCAAAAAATAGCAAGGTATTGGCAAGTTGTGCTTGAATATCGGACTCGCTAATCCAATCTTCTCTGTAACTTCTGGCTTCGATAACGTGCCAACAGGTAAAGGCTAATTCAGGAGTTACTAACCAAGCTGTACCTGTAGGAACTGTAGGAACTTTATCTATGCATCCATTAATAATTTTCGGCACGCTGATCCGGGCAACTGAAGCAGCACAAGTTAAGATTTTTTCATATTATGAAATAAAAACCATTGACTCACCTTGGGGATTAGCTTCTTGTGCCAAGCGATCTGTCGGTGAACTTTCAGAATGGGCAATATCAGGTTTCTTTGTAAAAGGTACAATTTTGGAGTTGTTATTAGAACCTGAAAGAACACTATTAAGTTCCTGTGCTAGTTTATCTAATATTTGATGACGACTATCTGCTGAGTCTATTCGATTTGCTAGTAGACGTACCAAGATAACTAGCGCATTTTCCTTAGTATCATCGCGATGTTTATCACATAGGTAGCCGATCGCCTCTTCAACCAGTTTAGATGGGCTGCCTTGCTGCCAATGGTTTCGCCAAGGGTTGAGTGGAGCGTTCCCCTTAAAGAATTTCCGCAATGTTCCAGCGTCGTCAAACTGGTCGCAATCTAACAACGCTTCATACAATCGATCGTAGATTTCAGGAGGAATCCCAGACATATTACTTTTTAAGGCATTATTCCCATGATAATGTCGCGTTTTTGGCAAAGCAAGTCCCGATTTACGCTCCGGCTCCCCAGACTGCTTAGCAGACGGAGGTTCGCTAGCAACGGGTTCAGTAGCAATACTTTCCTGAACTGTAGCTTTTAGACGTTGCAGGCGATCGCCCCCTATCCCCAAATACTCTCGATCCGCTCGAATTTGCCCTTGCAATTTTTTGCCGACGTACCGCAAAAACTCTTGACAAAAACTCAACTTAGTGCCTGGAAAATTCTCCAGCTTTTCCAAGTAAGTTTTGTAATTGATTTCGTTAATGGCGATCGTCTTTTCCTGTTCTGTCAAATCATCTAGGTAGTTAGCATAGTCCAGCTCCATTTGACGTAATTTGGCTAACAAGTCTATCAGATGCGATCGCCGATTTGGTGTTTCAGAAATTTGACGAAAATTGCTTGTATACTGTTCCAAACTACCGTAAAGTTTCTTAGCCCGATCGACACACCCGCGCGATTGTTGATAAACATAGAGAATTTTATGGCGACACCACAGCAGATGAAGGAGGATTTCAGATACTCTATCCATGTGATGGGGTTTCATCTCCTGACATTTGAGCCAGATTAGGATATGAAGTTTATTGCCGGGATTGGATAGTCTACTTTCATACTCAAAAATTGGATTGCCCAACAAACTTCCGGGATCGACTAAATCGATTGAATGTTTCCCTGGAAATAATTGGGCGACGCAAGCATCTGCTAAAACTCGCTCGCTATCTTCTTGTATTTCTAAAGATGGTTGACCAAACAGCAATAGTGTTTGTCCCAAAGAAGCCTGAATATTTTGTGATATCAGGTTGTTAGGGTTGAGATCGTTTAATTGCGGTAGGGTCGGAGTATCTTGAGAAAATAGGGTCAGATCGATCGCATAAGTATCGTGCAAGCGAAAAGGACAAAGCAATCCCTGAATTTCCAATCCGCCCGGTTGAGGAGGGACTTGGAAGTGTAGACTGGGTTCGTTATTTTGTAATAAGGTTAAGTATTCAGTTCCCAAAAAATCTTCGGCTTCTGGGAAATAGCGATCGCCTTCATAACATATCAGTTTTTGTCGTAGAGTTTGTAGTTCCGGAATGTTGAGTGTATTTCCCAAATCGACTAACTGTTCCCACAACCGGGGGGCTGCTGCTACGGTTGGCTGTAGTCCCTGATTGATGCTGTTGCGAAGATGGAACGCATAGAGGGTAAGGCTGGGGCTATGCAGTCCCATCGTCTGGGGAATTTCGCTCATGATTTGGGCAGCTTGGACTGGTCATATCGGGTTTGCGCTTCTATTGATATTGTTTCATTACTGCCCGATCGCACAAAACGCAGCCCAATGCCGAGGATTTTCAAATGGTTTGGCGTTATCATCTAACTGATGTAACCTGTGGCGTAGATTCATTTTCAGAGTGGCATCGAAAAATCTTTCATTTGTTTTCACCCAAGCTGCCAATTCTGTCTTGTTAATACCCAGTAACCAGCGCTGGGCTTCATTAAGCGCGATCGCAGCCGCCACTCCCTGCTGAAAAATTTGGTAGAACTTCACCATTAACAAGGCGGTGGACAAATCACCTACTGACCAGAGAGAGACAATTACACTTTTGACCCCAGCAGCTATCAAACAACGAGATAGCCCCACTACTCCATCTCCGGTGATTTTACCCTGTCCGGTACTGCAAGCACTCAGCACAACCAGTTCGGCGTTTAGTTTCATGTCGTAGATTTCGCCAGCAGTAAGAAAGCCATTATCTTCGTCGCTGGGAGCAAGAGCGATCGCTCCTGGTATGCCCAATTGTCGGATATCATCTAATAAACCGTGGGTTGCGATGTGTATCAATCGTGCTTTGGGAAGAAGTTGTGTAATATATGCTTTGGTTGCATCTGCACCCGTGATGGCTTGCGTGTTGAGAAGGGGAGCTATTGCATTTGCTTCAGTTTTTGCCCAGGCTAAATCCTGCAACTGCACAGGTGGTTCAGTTAAGGGAATTGTTGGCATTTTCGGATTTCCCACAACCAGCCCTTCTAGGGAAGTTTCTTGTTCTTTAGTATTTCGTTTTTGAGTTAGCTCTAGTACCTGAATGGAAGGTGCGGTAATAATAGTGTGTTTTTCGATCAGGAATTTACACTCATGGTCTTGCAGCGCCGGAAAAGGTGTTAAAAATAAGCTTTCTTGAGGAATAAAAACAACCGTAGAGTTGGGGTCAGGTGGTAAATACTTAGTGATAGGTTGAATTAGTATTTGATAAAGTTGTTGTAATTCTTTATTTTTTTTATTCTTGTCGATTAAGGAGTTAGATCTCGCAGATTCACTCGCCTTAGTTTCAGTTTCCTCTACACCTAAACTCCTACGGGCTTCAATAATTAATTTAGCTAGTGAAATATTGCTGATGTGTAAGCTTTCCAGGCTGATTTTATGAAATTTAATTTGTTTTTGAGGTTTAACAACCCAAATTAATAAATTAGATTCCTTTGTTTGCTTCCGCCCTTGAATAATAAATTCATCATAAATAATTGAATACTCAACTATAGTTAAGTTGTTTTTATTACAAATTTCGATAATTTGTTCTATTTGTATATAGCTAGATAAAAGGAGATGTTTTTTCCCTGTTTACTAGATATTTGCTTAAGTAATAAATCAACGAAAGCGCGAGTTCTACCCCTTTCTGCAATTTCTAAACCCTCTTCTTTTTTATTCTGGTTAATCAAAACTTCTTGCAATAGTCTATAAGTACGAGCGTGTTCTTCAAAGAGAGAAATTTTATCTGCATCTTCCAGGTTTATTCGGAAATTGTCCCATACTTCTACAGCGCTACGTAGAATACTTTCAACTTCTAACAGTTGATTTTTGTCAGGCAAAGTATTGGATTTTAGTAAAGCGGCTCCAATATTATTTAGGGCTGTTCCTTCTCCATCTGCTTCTCCTATCTCTCGTGCAATATTTAACTGTTTTTGAAAATTATTAATAGCCAGTTGATACTGACCCATAAAATAAAATACTGTTCCCAATCCAGCAATTGTATTTGCTTCTTTATGAATGTTCCCTAATAGTTTGCGAAGTGCCACTGATTGCTCATAATACTTAATAGCTTTATTATATTCACCTAAAGCACAATATGTATTACCTAAATTACCTAAAACATCAGCTTCACCTGAACGATTACCTATTTCTTTATGCAGTAGCGACATTTCATAATATTTGACAGCTTCTTCATATTCTGAAAGTGAATCAAATGCGTTACCTAAATTACCTAAAAATGCAGCTTCTCCATAGCGATCGCCTATCTCTCTGGCAATATCCAAAAATTTTGTAAAATAATCCACCGCTTTTTGATACTGCCCCAAAGTATAGAAAATATTACCTAAATTAGCTAGTGCTTGAGACTCACCTACCCGATTGTTTACCTCCGCCATAATTTTTTGGCATTCTTGGTTGTATGCGATCGCTTCCGGAAACTTTCCTAAAGCATCAAATACCAAACTTAAATTACCAAGACTATTAGCCTCTCCTTGGCGAGCGCCAATTTTCTGTTTGATGCATAAAGACTGTTGATGATAATCAATTGATTCTTGGTATTCTCCTAAAGAGTAATATACAACCCCCAAATTTCCTAAAGCAGAGGCTTCTCCTTCTAAATCGTTAAGTTCCCGTCTAATCAGCAGAGATTGTTGGTAATACTCAATGGCTTGCTGATATTCTCCTAGTGATTCAAAAACATTACCAAGGTTATTTAAGGCGCGACCTTCCCGATGGCGATTGCTGTACTTTTCAGCTATTGCTAACTCTTGTTTATATTTTTCAATTGCTAGCTCAAATTTTCCTAAAGAATAGTAGCTGTTACCTAAACCATTTAACGCATTAGATTTAAGTCCATCATTATCTATCTTTTGAGCAATAGCTAACTGTCGTTTGTGGTATTCAATAGCTTCTTGATATTTTCCCAAACTGAAATATGTAAAACCTAAATTCCCCAGAGTCGCTCCTTCTGCTTTGGAGTTATCAAGTTCTTGATACTTGACTATAGCTTGTTCCCATAAAAGAATTGCATCTTCAAATAAATTGGCTTTGTATTTTTCCATTCCTTGATTAAACAGTTGCCTTGCTTCTATTTCTTTCGTATAACTATTGGCAGCATTTTCAATAGCATCTTCCAATGCAGATGTGAGATTATTGAGATAATAAGCTACATCTTCACCTCCATTTTGTTCAAACAATTATGAATATTTTTTAATAAATTTGATAAAATCATAATCCAACAAATTTTTATGATTTTCTAAAATTTGCATTTCTTCTCCATCATCACAGTTTATTAGACAATCAATTAAACTTAAATAAGCTTCAAGACGTTCTTCGTTCATTGTTCCTCTCCTGCACAAAATGCCGCCCAATAAAAAGGCAATTTAAAAGGTTGATCATCATCCTCCAACTTATAAAGACGACGACGCAGACTCATCCTAACCGCTGGTTTCAATGGTAACTGATTTTTCTCAATCCATGTTTCCAAAGCCCCCTTGGTCAAATTCTTTCTCTGAGGATGATTCGGCGACCTTCTATAACAATTAGCTCTTGGGCTGTAAGGATGTAATGGACATTTCCGTTAGCTGCGACAAATTGGGAACCGTTGTAACTTCTGAGAGGTAAAATAATGCCTCCGATTCTACCATTTTTGTCAACTGCAACGTACATTAAGGGTCTACAATTTCTGCCGCAAATGTAAACCAAAAAGTTTCTGGTTTCGGCGAAAACGTAGCGAACCATGTTAGGGCAACTTATGGCTGGGATGAACTGTTGTGCTATCTGTTGGGGCAGGGAGATAGAGCCTGATGGGGACTGTTCAATGGTAGGATGAATGCGAGTAGGACTTATCCCAGGCTGTTGTGCTAGCACAGGGGTGGTGAAAAACAAAGATGCCCCAGCACCAGCTAAGGCGATCGCATGATAGGTTAATTTTAGAGAATTCATAGTCGCTACTCCTTACGATGAAAGCCTTTCAGCACTTCTACACCACTGTTTTGGAGACCAAATCTAGTCGGCGGGGAAGCTTTGCTGTTTATTTATCGGGATAGCGTGAGGAGAATATGCAGGTTTTTTGCGAGCAAGGTCAGCAATTTGGGGAATACTGTGGATAATTACAAGTTCATGCACCGACAGTATCCTTGATGACCGAATTCTATCGCCAGATGCAGAGGAGTCCTGGTAAAGCACAAGCACTGTGTCAGGCGATGCTTACCACCATCAAAACACACTCCAACCCCAAGGACTGGGCAGCTTTTACCCTCATTGGCGAAGCGAAATGAGAAAGGGGTTACATATTTCTCTAAACCTCTCCCGATATACAGACAGAAAGTAACGGGGTTAAGACAAGAGGTGATTATGGGAACGACTTTACCACAGATTGCACAGTATCTCGATGAACGTGCCTGGAAATACAAACTCGATGAAGAGAATGAGCGCATTATTACAGGCGTAAAAGCTGAAAACGTCGAAGATTTTTGGATTTTCATTAACTTAAAAGAGAACGGCGAGTATTTCCAGATGGTAGCGCCCGAACTACTGACGGGGATAAAAGACCACATATATAAAGGTGTGTTGTTTCAAACTCTACTAGCACTCTCTTGGGATACTAAGATGGTGCGGTGGGAGTATGACTTAGTGGATGGGGAAGTTCGCGCATCAATTGATTTTCCTTTGGAGGATGGTATACTGACGCAAAGACAGTTTGACAGATGTTTAGATAGTTTGATTCGCTTGGTGGATGAACTGGCTATGCCACGACTCAAAACAGTGTTGGAAATAGGCGAAGATCCGGGTGAAAAAGAGTTGGGGGAAAGATTATTGTTGAATCTACAAGAGATTTTACCAAATGGAGCGCTGGGTTTGTTGGAACAAGCGATCGCCGCCCGCAAGCAAAGAGGAATTAGTTGATGGTTAGATGGATTTACTTTTGGGTTAATACCAATCGTTGTGAGGATAAGAAAGGCGATGAAAATTGAACGAGAAAATGAGGAGAAAATGTTTTCGGCTTATCTCCAACTTAAATGGGCGAATAATCATCTCGTTGTTCCAGATGCTCCTTGGCGATCGCACCGATAATTACAACATAATGCTAGGATAATTATTCAGTTAACCCCGACAGCTAACGAGCGAAATTTGGCTGAATACTGGATGAATGAATCCCAAAAACAGCCTAATTCACTAGCTAGATTGCATTTAGCAGCTTATTTTGAAGAAAGTTGCTTTTGGGTTGCCCACAAATTAGCCCTAAAGCGAGCGGGTAAATCATCCTATTCCTATTTGTTTCAGGAATACTTTCAAATGGCGAGAGTCATAGCTGCTAAACCAGAAAATATTTTGCAAGGCTACGACTCTAGCCGTAGTAATAGCCTCAAAAGCATCAAAAACTGGAGTCAGTTAAAACTCACAACAGCTATCTCAGAAATCACAGGTGAAAAGACCTATTCTGATGCTGGATTGCTGAGACGGCAGACTGAAACTTCGATGGAACAAGCTTTGCAACAAGAGGGGATTAGTTCGCTGAATGAGGAATTATTACTAAGGGCTGGTGTTAATGAAACCCAACTAGCACGCTGTCTCCTAGCTTGGAAAAGCTTTTATAAAGTTTATACTCCTACTACACCTAGAGGCAGGAAGAAACTATTGTGGCCTAATGCCGAGCATCTGAACAACATTGCTGATGAATACAATCAGAAAGCAATACAGCATAAACTGACCCCGTCAATGACTGCTCAAAGCATTGATGGATTGCTGAAAACCTGCGTTAGAGCCTTACGAAATAGTAGCGAAATTCAGATATCTGAGCTAGACGAGTTTAGTTCGATTCCCGATCGAGAAACGATTTTTGAAACTGAGGCAGGAATTGAGGTGCTTGAGAATGCAGAGATCGGAGAATGCCTATCAAATGCCTTTACCGCCCTACCAAAAGAGGCTCAAATCATGTTGAGACTTTGGCATGGCTTAGGATTTAATCAGCGTGATGTTGGGGAGTTGTTTGGAATTGAACGGAATCAAATTGCTAACAAAATCAAAGCTTGGCGTAGCTCGTTATTACGGTATTTGATCAAATATTTGGGTCAGTCAATGACTGCTCAAGAAATTAATCAGAAGTCAAAAAAGATGGATTTGTGGTTGGAGGATTATTGCAGAGATCAGTTCGTATATTTTTTATCCAATACCCTTAATAACGAACTCAATGGCGATGTACAACTGGTACAAAAGTGCTATAACAAGGGTAAGTTTGATCTGAAGGCTGGAGCTAATTACCTAAAAATCCCCGAAACTGAAGTCAGTCAAAGACTTGAGAAACTTAAGGAACATCTGGGATATCGATTGACAGACTATGTGGGCAGTCAATTAACAGCAGAGGTGGATCAAATTCTGTATGAAGCCTTGAGTACGCTAAATTTAGCGAAAACATTGGCTGTAGATTTAGTCAATCAAAGACTAGCTGAGTTTATGACTTCAGTTGTTCGAGCTAAGGCTGAATTTTTAGATGAAGAAAATCAAGATATCGCTAAATTTGTTGAAGAATGGTTGACCAAAGACAAAGCGGGGGTATAGTCATGAAATTCAGTCTAACAGAATTAAACCTAATTTATTCAGATCAACTTTGTCTAGAATTTTCTAGCCAAGACCAGGATAAAGCATGGCCTTCTGAGAACGAATACTCTAATGATTCAGCTAGGTGGAATGCTTATCTAAATCAACTTTGCTTGAGTAAACTAATTCATTGGTTCCCAGAAAATACGGAAGCAGAAGTAAAAGTATTTCCCAGTGATAAAGCGTTACCAAATTTTTGGGAATTTGTCAATGGTACAGCCATAAATATTGGAGAAAAGAGAATTGTTTTGATTCCCAGTGAAGCTAATAATACAGAAGAGTTCTGCGTTACTCAAGAATGGGTAGATATTCCTAGTTGGGCAGCAGACTATTATTTAGCCGTACAAATTCACCCAGATGACGGTTGGTTGCGGGTGTGGGGATATGCTACTCATCAACAGTTAAAACAGCCGGAAAATTACGATAGGCTTGCTCGCACCTATTGTCTAGAAGGGCAGGATTTAATTGCTGATTTGGAAGTGTTATGGATAGCGTTGGAACTGGGCGCGGATGAAAAAGCCTTGGTAAAGTCTCTCCCTATTTTGTCAACGAAGGAAGCGGAAAAACTTGTGCAGCAACTTAGTCGTCCCTCTCCTTGTTCTCCTCGTTTAAAAATAAACTTTGAACAATGGGCTGCAATATTGTCAGAGCCTAAATCTAGGCAACAGTTGTACAATTTACGTAACAAAAAGGTTGTGAAATTAAGCAACTGGTTACAAAACAACTTTGTCAACACAGTTCAAGCTGGGTGGCAAACAATTGAAGCTTTATTAGCACCCGAACAACAGAAGTTAGCTTTGAGATACAGGAGTAGTTCTGTTACGGAAGAAAATACTGTAAGGCAGGCTAAACTAATCGATTTGGGCGTACAATTAGGAAATAAATCTCTTGTAATGCTGGTTGCTCTTACAGCCGATGCGGATGATAAAGTAGGTATCCGGGTACAAGTGCATCCGCCGGAAGGTGAAAAGCATTTACCATCCTATGTCAGACTAGCTTTACTTGAATCAGGAGAAATTCGCCAGGAAGTGCAATCGAGAAACCTAGATAACTTCATTCAACTCAAGCGGTTTAAAGGCATACCCGGAACATCATTTAGCGTTCAAGTAGCTCTCGGTGATGTTAGTCTGACGGAAGAGTTTGAAATTTAACTTTCTCTGCGAGGAATAGCAATGAGTGTGTTAGTTGTCTTAAATCTGGGGAATGGCGATCTGAATGTTGGTTTTCCGTCAGTAATTGCCCAGATATGGAGAACTAACACCTCTGTTGTGGGTCAATTTAAAGGCAGTTTACGTGCTGCACCAGAACTGCTTAAGACTTATGAGAAATGGAAGTTACTCTATGAAGGACTTTCTCAACGTTTGAGGAGTCGTTCGGCGCTGGAAATTGAAGAAGAGGGTGTAACTAATGTTTCTGACAAGGATTTTTAAAATTTATGTGAGCAATTAGAGAAATTGCTGAATAGTTGGTTAAAATCGGAAGAATTTCAGCAGATCGACCGCGAATTAGGCAGGGAATTAAATACAGGATCAAAAATTAGGTTTTTGATTCAAGTGGATGATGATTTAACGCAGCGGCTTCCCTGGCATTTGTGGAATTTTTTTAAAGATTACTCGAAGGCAGAAATAGCTTTAAGTAGCTCGGAGTATCGTGTCATTCCTCGGCAATATAGGAGTGAGGGTCAAATAAACATTTTGGCGATTTTGGGAAATAGTAAAGGAATTGATGTTCAAAAAGACAGAGAAATGCTGGAAAATTTACAGGGAGCAAAATCAGAATTTCTCGTGGAGCCGCAACGCAAGTCGTTAAATGACCATCTGTGGGAAAAAAGCTGGGATATCTTATTCTTTGCTGGGCATAGTCAAACTGAGGGTGAAACGGGTCGAATTGAGATCAACCAGACTGATAGTTTAACGATTCAAGAGTTAAAGTATGCGCTCCAAAAAGCAGTTAAGCGGGGTTTGAAACTGGCAATTTTTAACTCTTGTGATGGGTTGGGGTTAGCACGCGCTTTGGCAGATTTGCATATTCCCCAAATTATTGTCATGCGAGAGCCTGTACCGGATTTAGTGGCACAAGAATTTTTGAAGTATTTCTTGCAAGAATTTGCTGATGGTAAGCCTTTATATTTGGCAGTGAGAGCGGCACGGGAAAGACTACAAGGGTTAGAAGATGACTTTCCTGCTGCTAGTTGGTTGCCAATTATTTGTCAGCATCCTGCCTCTGTGCCTCCAACTTGGCAACAGTTGCGCGATGGGATAGAAAGCGATCGCACTATTCCACCAATCAATATAGAAAGCGACCCCCCAAAACCCCACCCAGTAACAAGAATTCTCACACATCCCGCCTTGGTTGCTAGTGTAGCAATTACAGCCTTAGTGCTGGGGGTGCGACAATTGGGATGGTTGCAACCACTGGAGTTAAAGGCTTATGACCGGATGATGAGACTGCGACCAGATGAAGGGCCAGACCGTCGCCTTTTGGTTATCACAATTGATGAAGCCGACCTGCAATATCAGGATCGGATGGGGATGGAAAAGCGGTGGTCGCTAGCTGATGCAGCACTTAATCAACTATTGAAGAAACTAGAAGTCTATCAACCACGAGTTATTGGTTTAGATATCTATCGGGATTTTCCTGTAAGACGCGAGCAGGTAGAGTTAGCAAAGCAGTTACGGCAGAATAATAACTTTATTGCTGTTTGCAAGCACAGCGACCCTGAAGCCAACGCTCCTGGTATTAGACCTCCTCATGAAGTTTCAGAAGAGCGTCTAGGTTTTAGCGATGTGGTAGTTGATGATGATGATGTTCTCCGCCGCCAACTTTTACATTTGACTCCAGACCCCGCATCTCCTTGTCGTACAAAATATGCCCTGAGTCTTCAGTTAGCTATGCACTATCTCGCCAAGCAAGGTATTCAGCCCCAAGTCACTCCAGAAGGTTATTTGCAATTTGGTAAAATCTCTTTTAAACCGTTGGAAACTCGCACAGGGGGTTACAAAAGAGTGGATGCTTGGGGTTATCAAGTACTGCTTAACTACCGCTCTTACCGCTCTCCTCAAAACATAGCTCCCCAAATCAGTCTCAGAGAATTTTTGACTAATGGAATTGACCCAAATGCTGTTAAAGATCGAATCGTTGTGATTGGTGTTACTACCACCAACGCTGGTGACTATTGGTCTACACCCTATGGTGCTAAACCTAACCAGAAAATACCCGGTGTAATCATTCAAGCACAGATGGTAAGTCAAATTATTAGTGCAGCTTTGGATAATAGGTCACTGATATGGGTATGGCCTTTGTGGGGCGAATCTCTATGGATATGGGGATGGTCACTGGTAGGAGGAATTGTAAGTTCGAGCCGTCTACTCCTCCGATATCAAGCACTGGGTGGGGGTGCGGCACTAGGGACATTACTCCTAATTTGCTGGTCCATTTTTACACAAGCTGGGTGGATACCGTTAGTACCAGCTGCACTAGCTTTAGTGGGAACAGGCGGTGTCATACTAGCTTACATGGCAGCACAAAACAAGCAACAATCATAAACAGCCGAATGGGGGAACGATCGCTATGAAGTGGCTATATCAGCAATCAGGAATTATCTTAACATTAGCGTTGATACTTGTAAGCTTAGCAGCTTTACACCCCACATTAGGATCGCAGTCCCCTAATTCCGAGAACACTATAGCTCAGACACCAGTACGCTTCGTTCCGCCACAATTACCAGACCGAGGGGCACCCAGCGGGCGGCGTAAAGGAGCAGCAAGCCGCAGCGGTTGTCCTATAATTAATACGGATAAGCCTCTGATTGCCTTAGTACCTGGCAATAACTTGGGGTTAACTGTATCTAACTACCCTACTTTTTGGTTTCATGTTCCTGCGCTGCCAGAAAACGCACGCTCTGCGGAATTTATATTGCAGGATAGTAGCGAGAGCGATATATATAAAACCAGTTTTACTCTTCCTGAAACATCGGGTATTATTAAGGTTAGTCTGCCTTCAATCCAACCAATATCTCTAAAAATTGGCGAAAGGTATCGTTGGTACTTCAAAATTTATTGCCTACCTAAGAATACATATTTGTATTTTTTTGTTGAAGGGCAAATAGAACGGGTTCCAGAAAATGCTTACGCTGCTAATAGTATTTGGTACGATTTACTGACCAATTTAGCCGCTCGGCGTCGGACTGCTCCTGAGAATGCTAATTTAAGGGAGGACTGGACTAATTTATTGAAAGAGGTTGGCTTAGAAAAGCTTGTCGAAGAGCCATTGTTGTCCTGTTGTACACCTGACAACTCACAATAGATACTACTAAAGCCAGTTTCCCACCAAAGTGTAAGGTGCCCAGAAATAAGGTCGTTTTTCCTTTGCTAAAAGAGATATCTGTGCCCTTTGAAGTGCTTCAGCTTTAGTGACATTTGGCTTGGTTAACTGTTGGTAGAATTGACTCATAAAAAAGGTAGTAAAAGGATCGTCCACCGGCCATAAAGTTGCCAAGGTACTGCGCGCCCCTGCACGGACAGCCACTCCTGCTAGTCCCAAAACTGCTCGATTATCTCCCTCAGCAGTTTGGCAAGCACTAAGTACGAGTAATTCGATATTTCGACGTCCGCTTTGGTTGCTAATCCGGACTAAGTTATCTAAATCCCTAACTTTGAGAAGTCTATCCCAGAGGAGAATAAAAGTTTCTTCTGGGTTAGAACTAAATTGCCCATGCGTAGCCAAGTGAACTATAGAGAAAGTAGCTTCGTTGAGTTTATTTTGGAATTCTGAGTTCGTAAATTTTTGATTTACAAGTTCATCACTACTAGATACTGATGACTGAACCCCTTTTAACTCTGACTCGACGTTTTCCAGTTTACTAAATTCCTTTCCTTCAATTTCAAGTTCTTCACTAATTCCAGCCGTCAAAGCATTTAACTTAATTTGTGCTAAAGACCGAGGGGTTAATAGCTGCAACCCAGGAGTAAGTGCTACTGCATATTTTTCAATGAGATACTGTTTCCCATTATAGAGAACAGCCATTGGAATATTTCGTAACAAGCCATCCAGCACAAATACTAAGGTTTTTACGTTACTTTTCGCGAGTTCTGCTTCGGCAGGTTGAATTAACCATTGGTAAACTTGTTGCGATAAATTACGAACATCTTTAGCTCGATCAACTTGTGGGAGTGCTTGCTGCAATTCTCGCAGAATGCTTTCGGCTTTTTCTTGACTAACAAAAGTGGTATAGTGCTGTAGTGGTTTATCTTTGCCAGGTAACTTAACAATTATCTCTAAACGGTTTTTCAAAAAAATGGCATAAAAAACAGCTGTTAAAGGTTGTGATGAGTCAACTAATAAATCGATTTGTTGTGGTTTTGCATTTACGCAAGCTTCACGGAAAAAGTTATCTAATTCAGCTAACTGGAGTGCTTCAATTGTCTCACGAGCTTGCTTGAGGTTAATTTGACTAGGTTCCTCACCTTGTAGTAGTAGATCGACTAACTCACGGTAAACGGGTTCCACACCATCCCTAAAATTAAATTGGACTTCTGGATTAATGCTAACTAAATCTCCTCGTAATGACTGAAGGTTTTTAAAGGCTGAAGTGTAAGCAGCGATCGCACCATTTGGGTCTCCCTCAGTTCTACGGAGGCGTCCTAACTGCCATTGCCAGCGATAGGCAATGTCAGGGGCTTTAATTGACGAAGTTAGGCTCAAAGCTTGTCTTGTGAATTCTTCAGCTTTAGGCAAATCTCCTCTCTGTTGGTATACCGCACCGCGATATCCAAGAGCATAAGCAGAAGCGCGTCGATCTTTTAAATTTTGAGCCTGTTCAAAGGCATCAATTAAAATTTTATCTAAAATTTCATCAATTTTTGACCTTGAAGGAGTATTTGATAGCGGCAATTATTTGGTTTTTTGGACTTGTTTATGCAATGAATTACACTGCTGAATAATGGGAGATGACGATTCTGTAGTTTCGTTTTCAACTGCTTGCTGTTGTAGGCAAATTAGACTTTGAGCCAAGTTGATTCGCGCATAGATAGCTTCTCTACTAGCAGGTAATTTAGTAAGTTCGGATTCGATTTGAGGCCACAAAGCTTGTGCTTCAGATAACTGCTCTCTGTTCTCAATTCGCCAACTCAGTTCATTCAGCTGTGCTTGAACTTTAATTATAGGAAAGGTAGAGGTAGCTGCCCGTTTATAATGTGTTAATGCCTGCTCGGTATTTCGCTGGGCGCGGGCAGTATTTCCTAAACTTATATGTGCTTCATTCTCATCAATAGGAGATGGCAATCTTTGTGCTACCTCTAAACTTAGCTGTAATACTTTTTGAGAGCGGTCTAAATTACCAGATACGCGCAGAAAATCACCTAGTAAACGTAACCCTGTTGCTTTTATAGGTGAATCTGGTAAGGCTTCAAAAGTGGAGAGTAAAGAATCTGGTTTTTCTGGGGTGGATTTGGTAGCTTTAGACAAGGTTTCGCAGGCTATATTTTCAACCGCTAAAGCTTGTATTAAAGTTTTGCAAGAACGAGGGTAAAGACCTAAGTCTTGTTGAGCTTGGGCAAGGTTGAGTAAGCTTTGCGCCATTCTGCCTTCGTCGTTAACTTGCTCATAAGTGTTAGCAGCTTGTTGCCAAGTTTCTAGGGCTGTTTCTGTCTGTCCGGTTGTTAGTTGTAATTGTCCTTGAATATCGAGGGATTGAGCAAGGATTCTTAATTTTTCTGGTGTCGTTTGTTGTGTTTGCAGGAGGTTAAGGCTTTGGGCGATCGCTTGCTCTGCTTTATCCCATTCTGCTAGTTGCTGATATGTTAAAGATAAATTGCTTAATGCCATTGCCTGGTTCAACACATCGCCTGCTGCGGCAAAAGTAGAAGCTGCCTGCTGCCAAATACGCGCTGCTTCGGCAAAGTTTTTTGTTTCGTAGCTGCGTTTAGCCTGTTGTACCAGTTGTAATCCCGATGGCTGAGTTTCGACTATTGGTATTTGTGCAGAAACTTGGGCAACAACAGATGGTAAACCAAGTGAAAGAACAAATAATAATGCTGCTATAATTAGCGATCGCCGTCTGTATAATCTTTTGACAGCCTTCAGCCAACCTGTTGGTTTATTATTTTTTAATTTCCTATCAAGGTCAGGGTGATTATTTTTCACTTGCTCTTCCTCCTGTTAAAAAAAATCGGAAAAATGTCGTTAATTTGTTCTGATTCAACGTGCCGGACAGGTAGGAGGATTTTGTCTCATTCGGTTGCTTGCGGTGCCGGTTGGATCGTAAGCTGTGAAAACTACTTGACCTTTCTCGTTCAGTATCCAACCTTGTGCAGGGACGATGGGGAGAGAAGCAGAACGGGGCGATCGCACGGTCATGTCTATGTTTGAGCCAGTTGTGCTAGGTTGAGTTGGTTCGACTAAACTTACCCTCACGGTTCTACTGGAAAGAGCTTCGCCAGGACTGGGGGGAAGTCCGCCGCGACCTGTGACAATAAATTCACTGCCTCTGCCCAAGGTACAGGGGTTTTGGGCGATGAGAGCATCTGGGTCTACAATGGTTTGTGGTAATTCGATTAATCCAGAACTGGGGTCAACATCGGGGGTATTGAAGATAATCTGACCGTTGAGTGCAGGATTGGTTTGCGAAATAGCAGTGATGTCGCTGCTAGACAGCTGAGTGGGGTCTAATTTTACAGGGTCGTCGATCCCTAATTGAGTTTGTAATTCTTCTCTTGTACGTTGTTGTATTCCAAAAATGCCTTGAGCTGTGATTTCTATTTTACCTCCTAACCCACCGAAGGCATTGGCTGTAATATCGCTATTATTAAGTCCAACTAAAACATCTGTGTTGATAGTAATATTACCGCCATCTCCACCTGCTTGTGCGGTGCCTGCGGTGGTAGTTATTTGACTACCACGACGCAATACCAATATGTCTTGTACTTGCAAGTTGATATTCCCACCTTGGCCTGATGCAGTGGCAGCGGAAATAATTCCTTGGTTTTCTAAATTTAAAGAAGGAACTGTAACATTGATTTGACCTGCATTTCCTGGCTTTTGCGCTTGCATGTTGAGTTGAGAACGAACAAACAAGCCACTAGCTGAGCTATCATTGGCAACTATTTGCTGACCGAATGTTTCTATTCTTTGAGAGAAGCTAGGATCGCTGCCAGCAATTGTTATGTTATCGTCAACATTGAGGTTGATGCTCCCTGCATCTCCACTACTGAAAGTAGTTGCCAAAATTTGTCCGCCACCTGTTAGCTCAAGGTTATTGGCATTAACTGTAATATCACCGCCTCTAAAAGAACTTCTGGTGCGTGCGCTCAAAACGGCTGCATCAGCAAGGCGAAATGTATTTGTAGTCACTTTAATTTCACCACCCTGACCAATAGCATCGGCTTCGGTAGTTGTGTATAGACCGCTGGAAACTCCGTTTGTTGCACCGATTCTAGGCAGTTCAGTCATACCTACACCAAAAATGTTTACACCTTTTTCGGCTTGAATGGTTATTCTTCCTGCTCTTCCTTCTCCCGTAGTATTAGAGCGCAGCACTGAGCCATCGCTAACTAACAGAGTATCTGAAACATCAATATCAATATTTCCAGCATCAGCTGACCCTCGTTCACCTATTTTTCCGGCTGTAGCGGTCGCTAATTGAGCGCCATTGGTAAGTGAAAGTGAACCAGCCGTAACCGTAATTCTGATATCACCTCCTTTACCAGTACCGACTAATTCCTCTGCTAAACCGCTACTTCTCTCAACTTCAGTAAATGCTCCACTAACAGCAGGTATGTCATTAATAAATACTAATCCATCAAAAGATACTTTATCTTCAGTCTGAATCGTGATATCTCCTGCGTCTCCTTTTCCCACAGTGCTAGTGCCTAAAAAAGCACCATTGGTGACTGAGAGCGATCGCGCCTTAATATCAATGTTGCCCCCCTGTCCGCTACCTAGTAGTTGTCGCATCTTACCTCTGGCCTCAAAAGGGACTGTATTGTACGGAGAAATATAAACCTTTTTCTTGCAACGTTCTGTCGCTTGAATCAACTTCAATTAGAGGAATGCCATACTCAAATCGGGCAATAAAGCGATCGCTCTGTCGCCACTGTACCCCAAGTCCGACACCCAGCAGGGTGTTGGAGTCTGGATTCTGTCTGCCGGAACTATTCCAAGCCATGCCGAAATCAATAAATGGGATAACCTGCAAAACCCCTTGCTGCCTGGGTAAACGATAAATCGGTATCTGCACTTCTGCGGAAGTCAAAACGCCGTTATCAATGCTTCATTTGGTTTGACAGTATTATTCACCGCAATTTTAGCATCTTTTTCAGGCGGCTATGCCTTCTTTACAGTGTTTCGTTCTTTGTTGTTTTCAGCAATGTTTGGTGCGTTTTGGGGTTTAGGAATAATCGGTAACCTCGATCGGCTTTTCATCATCAATCTTAAAAAGAAACAACGAAAAGGCTGGAGGAATATCCTGGGCTTGGTAGATATCCTAACAACTGCTGTACCTCGCTTAGGTCTTGCTATAATACTAGCCCTAGTGATTACTAAGCCTCTGTAAATAAAGTTTTTTGAGAAAGAAATTGATTCAGAAATTGCCAATAACAATGCCTTAATTTTTGGAGAAAAGGAGAGAGAAATTGGCAAGAATTCGCGGCTAGCAGAACTCCACGCTGCCCTAGAGCGGAAAAATCAAGAAAAAGAGCGGAATAACGAACGAATTGCACAAGCTCGTCAAGCCTATAACTGTGAAATTTCCGGTAGTTCTTCACAAAAGTGTCAGCAACTTGGAACTTCAGGAAAGCAGGGAATTGGTGCCATTGCACAAGGGCTAGAAAGAAACTTATACAAAATTGAAACAGAAATTTCGGCTGAGAATGCAAAGCTTGATAAAGAGGTGGCAGATATCCAAGCTGAGATCGATAAAGTTGAGCAAGATATCCAGAAAAACCTAGCAGAAATTGCAGCGAAACAACAAAAATCGGATGGCCTATTGATGCGACTCAAGACTCTTGAAAGTCTCGGTAAAAAAGACCCAAACATTGCTAACATTAACCTCTTTGTAACCTTGATTTTCCTAATGATTGAGACTTCGCCAATCCTTGTCAAAATCATGTCTCCCTATGGGATTTATGATGCAGCAATGGAAAGTCATGAAAAAAGTTCGATTCACCGTTATGGGAAATCCACTGAGAAAGATTTGGAATTGATTGACTATGAAGTTGAGGCTAATTTCCGCATCATGAAGGAAATCAAAGACTTTGAAGCTGAGAAGAAAAAGATTGTATACCTAGAAATGCGCGGACAGGTCACCCAGATTATTTTGGATCGGTTTAACCTGATGTTACAAGAACTTTTGTCGGAGAAAAGCGAAAGCTTGAAGTCTATTAGGGAAAAAGTCCTCGCTCGAGTCGAGAAACAAATTGAGAATGTATTGTCTAACTACTCTCATGAGATAAGTATTTCAGGTCGAGAGATACAAGAAAAAATTAAGCAATTTCAAGAGGGCATACAAGATGAAATTTTGTCCGATCAGCTTAGGAATTCTAGAACTGACGCACAATTTGAAGATGTACGCAAAGGTATTGATGACTTCACCCAGCAGGTTAATGATTTTAAACAGGAGGAAAAGCCGGAAAATGGTAAATTTGGAATAAAAGAACATGAAGTCTCCTAGACTTCAGTCAATTCAATTCAATGTTTTAAGTATTGATTAATTTAATGGAGAAATATAACCATGAACGACAACAATTTAGATCGGGAAAACTCAAGCATAATCCGCGACTTAAACGCAAACAACTCATCCGCAGTTGACAGGGCTGTAGAGTATGCCAGCCAGATTATACCTCGTAGAAGTGGCTCTTTAAGCTACGGAAATATGTCACTTCCTGCGTCTGTGAAACGTGCGATCGCTATCGGGGATGCCAATTCTGTACAAGTTGAACTCGACTTCCTCAGATCGGCATTAACTCTTGTCAGAAAAACGCAACTTCAGGATCTTGCTGACTACTGTGAGAATTATCGCCAGAGATCGAAGGAGGATAGAGATACAAAAGCTCTAGAATCCAAGATGAGCAGAGCAAAAGCAGCGCAAGAGCAAATTGACAGAACCTTTGAGGATTTGATTGAAACTATTGTGCGAAAAAAATTGGAGGCAGCAGCGACAATATCGAACGATAAGATAAGGGAACTCAGAATTAAGCAACTGGAGAGGGATTTCGAGACTTTCTCAAACTTGCAGAAGCACCTGGTTGAGAAACTCATGAACATTGTCTCATAGAGTAGCGGACACCCTAAAGGGTGTCGCTACACAGACAAAGCCTGCCTTCGCAGGCTTTAAAAGCTTTAGCCCGCCTTCGTGGGCTTCGTTTTTGTGCCCGCTGGCGGTGGGTGTCGGCGTGGATTTGCAAAACTGACTTGCTGCCGGATAAATATTGGATTGAGCGCATCTCTAGCTGTCATAGATGCGCTATTTCCGATTCTGGGCTGTGCAGAACAGCTATAGGATAAAAATTTTCCTATATACTGCATAATCTATTCAACCTATCCCGATAAAAAAGTAGAAACAACTTGATTGCACTCCAAAAAGGAGTAAATTATCCCATGTTAAACACCAAATTTGTGGCTATTTCTGCTCTGTTGGCAACCAGCGTTTCTACTTCTTTAGTTACTTTGCCTGCACTGGCTAATTACGGTGAAATTTCTCGCGATCGCACAACAGAAGCCTTCCGGCAAAATACACCTACATTCCTAATTGCCCAATCCCGCCGATCCTTCACTGTCACAAAAACTTGGAGTGACTCAATTTACATCAAGAGTTCTGCTACGGGCAATGTCTATGATGTTTACTATGCAGGTCGTATTGGTGCGGAAGTTGGTGACACGGTAACTGTAATTATCGACAAAGACGATAAGTGGATTACTATCATCAATGAACGCACAGGCCAATCAGCAGCAGTAACCAGTGTCAGACGAGTGTAGATATTGCAATCAGGACGTAGTAGTAATTTGAAAAACCCTCGTATTTCTACTCGCCCTGAAGAATAAAAGCCACCCAAGAATAAGCTTGGCGTTTCTCCTGCCACATCGATATTTGTGCCGCTCTCAGCGCTGCTGCGGGTGGCAATTTTTCTTCGAGCATTTTATGATAAAATCGAGCCATTATTTAGGCTGTTGAATCATCCCGCATGTTTTTAACAAATCAATAGCTATTCTTCCTTTACTCGACTTTTTACGCCCGGAGCAAGATAACTGGATGAATCAGGAGAAGTTTTTGATCGCGCACAGGCTAGAAGTGCTGATAACTGGATTTAATTAGAGTTTAGCGTCGAAGTTGGCGATCGCTTCAGTGTCAAAGTTGCGTTAGGGGACGCTAGCTACACAGAGGACTTTGTGAGTTAAGGCCAAAAATTTTTTTGATTGAGGCTGCATATTTCTCCAAACCCGATCCGATACATAGATAACAGGCAAGCTGATAGACACGACTACTTCTGTGGGAAAGTCAGGATACATACAGAAATTAGCTTCCTGTGCCAACTTTAGTTTGAAATACAGGAGAAATACAAACTTATGCCGACTCAAGGATCTAATTCGCCGAAGAGCGCTTCAGTGTCAAAGTCGCTGCGGGGAATGCTAGCCATACAGAAGATTTTGCGGCCTAACGAAAAATTTTTTTAGCTGTCCTGCATATTTCTCCAAACCTAGCCCGATATAGGAGTAGCAGGAAAGCTGAGAGAGACAATCCACTAAGAGCCAACGCACTAAGCATTTTACTTTAAGTGCTTTGGCTGAAGGATTTCTCTATCTCAAATTAGTTCTGTAAAAAACCTAATTCAAAGTGAGGTAACCTCTTGAATTATCGCAATAATTATGGTATTGATTTGGGTACAACTCACTGGCGCTTTTTCCAGTTCAATGCGTCAGACAAATCTCAAGCTCCACAACCTTTATCTCTAACAATTTGCGATCCAGCCCGACATTACTTATCTGCTGCTTTATTGCTGGATAAAGGTAGCAAAATTTTAGCTTGTGGAGAAAGAGCCTATGAAGAAATAGCTCACCATGAATCGTCTATAGGCGTAAATTTGCTAGATGCTTTTAAATTATGTTTGGGTAACACTCAAACGGTTGTAGCATCTGACCCGAATAGACGTTACACTCACCAAGAAGCATTAAGCTATACAGGAAAACTGCTCTCAAAAGTAGTAGAGCGACTCCAAGAGGAAAAACCCAACTGTTTAGCAACTAATAACCAGTTTAT
The DNA here is from genome assembly GCF_020521235.1 of Microseira wollei NIES-4236. Classification (GTDB taxonomy): domain Bacteria; phylum Cyanobacteriota; class Cyanobacteriia; order Cyanobacteriales; family Aerosakkonemataceae; genus Microseira; species Microseira wollei. The sequence goes on from NZ_BLAY01000079.1 coordinate 31,485, forward strand.
TTTTACTCACCCCGTACATTGGGGTAAAACAAAAAGTAATGGTGAAATTGAAGGAGAAATCCTCAATGATTTTGCTGTAACAATTAGAGCTTATTTTCCCGCTAGATTGCACGACAATATCCATTTTGTAGCGGAACCAGAGGCAGCTTTGATTAGTTTATTTCAGACTAACCAATTACAAGAATTAGCAACAGGATATACTCTGATTGTTGATATTGGTGGTGGCACTACCGATCTGGTAGCGGGAAATTTGACGGCTGAAGGTTTGCAGGATATTCGCTATTTCGGTGCAGCTTATGGGGGGAATCATTTCGATCGGGTAATTGCAGACTCTATCGCTGAGAGGTTAAATTTAGATAGCTCGCAACAACTATCATTAGATAGACAATTACGCTATTATGGTCGCAAGTTTAAGGAGAATCTGAGTCAACAAGCACGAATTAATTCTAGTCAGCTTTTCACTATCGTCGCTCTGTGATTCTAGGTGAAGTTGCCATTGAATATGCTCGTAATGACTTCCAATGGGTGGGTGATAAGGGAGCCACAATCCGACGTTGTAAAGAAATTGCTTCACAGCATTACTTCAGTATTCAAAAGAAAAATAAGTAATCACACGCTCGATTCAATTAGTGATGAGGTACTGATGATGTCTAAACAAGAGCGCGCCAGAGAATGGGTCAATAACTATGCGATAACAGGAACAGGAATAGTCGTTGCAGCAATTGTTCCTGGATCTACTTCGGTTGCTTTGATGGCGATAGAAGCGACAATGTGCTTTCACATCGGCAGAATTTATCGCGGTGATGACTTTTCGATGAAAGAAGCAGGCGCGATCGCTGCAAGTGTCGGTTTAGCAGCCGTAGCAGGTCAAATCGTCGCCTTGGAAGCATTAACCTTAGTACCTTGGGCGGGATGGGCTGCTAAAGGCGCGATCGCAGGTGGCATCATCAAAGCATTAGGAGAGGCAATTATTAGCTATTACGAAAATAAAGATGCCCAGTTTTCCCCAACTTCCACAGTTACATTTAAAACCCAGACAATTGAAATTGTCGAAATTAAACCCCCTAAGTAAATCATTACTTTAGTAGGAGCTACAAGCGCAGGTAAATCTAGCACAGCTAATGCTTTATTAGGTTATGAAGCTTTCTCTGTTGGCGCTGAACATGGGACAACAACACAAGTCAACCAAAAAGATTACATCAGAGGTTATTCGCTCAGAGATACACCGGGGTTAATGGATGATACTAACTTCAATGGAGTTGTTTGGGAAGCTATCCAAGATAGTGAATTAGTCATCTATGTAACCGGAGATGGTCAACTTTATCGGCAAGAATTAGAAATTGTCCAACGCATCCGCGAAAGTCAGATCCAGTGGGATAAAGATTCTGAGACAATTGGACATCGCCAATTAGCACTTTATGTGAATAGGGAAGATGTCAAGCAATTTACTATGGATAGCAAAACTATTCAGCAGGAAGCTAATTTAATTAGAAACCAAGTCAGCCAATGGATACCCTCTCACAAAGTAGTATTTGGAGCTTCAGCACCCCTCGCTAGAGGAATTAGGCAACCACCCAGAATAGAAGCTCTAGAATCTTTAATTAACTCTCACATAAACAATCGAAAATAATTCAATAAACCGATGCTATATCCCAATTCTATAGAATTACACAACACTCACCCCGTGTCAGAGGCTATTCAACAAGCCGATGTTATGTCTCTGTCATTGCTGTTTAGTTTAGGACGCTATTACTTAGATATTCCTTTTGATAAAAGTAATCCGATCTGGAATATCAATACACCAACAACCCTCTTAGAAACACCACACTTTCTGTTGTTGGAACAGGTAGGTAATCCTGTAGCTATTGCCACCCAACAACCGTTAACAGCCTTGCAAACTGCTTTATCAGCTTGTCATGCACCTAAACAATATTCCCTAATTTTTATTGTCACCAGTGACGGCGTGCAAAATCGCATATATTTTGGGGTTCGCGGTCATAGTTCCATTAACAATTCCTATCAATTTGTAGAAAACCTGGGAAATTTTATCCAAGGAAACTGGTCAGGAACTAGGCTGAAACGGTGTAATAATCAAGAATCACCACTTGTTACCAGTTTGCATAATATGGATTATGCTGTTGCGCTCACAGGTGTACCTTCTCTCAAACCTGGCGATGGACAAGGCTACCCACAAACTTTAGATCGTCTAATGCGGGGAATGAGAGGCAAAAAATATGCCTATGTTGTCATTGCTGAACCTGTTAAGAGAACCGAAGTTGATGGGGTAATTTATCAATGCCGCAATTTATTGAGTTTGGTACATTCTCTGACTAAAATGAACCTTTCCTTAGCAGAGACAGAGGGAACCAGTGAAAGTACTAATTCTGGTGGCAGTAAAGGTAAAAGTATCAGTGGCATCAATACAGATTTTACTACCAGCTTATTGCTGGGAGCCAACGGATTAGCTGATATCTTTCCTCCGGCTGGATTATTAGCAGCTTTTGCGTCAGTGGGTTTACCTTTTTTAAGCTCTAAATTAGGCTGGCAACAAACACAATCGGACAGTGAAAATATTAATTGGGGCAATAGCTTTAGTAAAAATTTTAGTCTGTCCCGCACAATCGGCAAAGAGTATATTAACGCCCACGCTCAAGCAGTAGAAGCTCAATTACAAAGATATACAACTCGTTTTGAACAGTCGGGAAATATGGGCTGCTGGAATGTAGGTGTTTACTTACTAGCTCAAGACCCAATAACAGCCCAACAAGGAGCAACTCAATTAACATCTCTCTTGAATGGTGAAAAAAGTTGCTTTGAGCCAATGCGACTGCATGACCTTAATCCAGTTTGGGCAAATGGTGTACAAGTTGCTCTCAGCGACTTGAGACAATCAGAGATAGAAATATCTGTGGTTAATCTCCAACAGGGAAAAGATGTACAACATCCTTTGGGAAATTTATTTAATGGCTTGACAACTCCTTTAAATACGGAAGAATTAGCATTGTTAGTGAATCTCCCCCGTCAAGAAATACCCGGAGTGCGGGTAATGCCAACAGCTAGTTTTAGCCTCAATCCTCCTGTTACTTCAGATGCGGCAGAAATTCAATTAGGAGATTTATTAGATGGAGGAGAACCGACACCTTTAAAATACAAGTTATCTTTGAAAACCTTGACAAAGCATACTTTGGTGACGGGTATTAACGGAAGTGGTAAATCTACTACTTGTTTAAAAATTATCCGCGAAATGCTAAGATTGAATATACCTTTTTTAGTGATTGAACCTGCTAAGACTGAGTATGTAGAGTGGGCGCTCGCGCACAATCAAAAATTACCTCCAGAAAGTCCTGACAGAATCGCCATCTATATGCCTGGTGAACATTCTGCTCAGAGAATGAAAGAATTAGATCCACTAATTCTCAATCCTTTTGATATCATCTGGTTGGGTACGGAAGAAATCCCTCAAGTTTTAGCTCATATAGATCGATTAAAATCCATATTTAATGCTTCCTTCCCCATGCAGGAGGTTTTACCAGTGTTATTGGAGGAAGTTCTGTTTGCTACTTATAGAAAACCCTTTGATTGGCTTGGCGATCCTTTACCGGATTTTAGTACCCCCCGCCCCACTCTGACGCAGATGTTGGATAAAATTAGACCTGTAATTAAGGGAAAAGGTTATGAAGAAAAAATTGCCGATAATTTAATCGCGGCTTTAACCACGCGAATTCAAAGTTTGCGTCAGGGGTGGAAGAAAAAGTTATTTGACCAATCTCAATCAACTCCTTGGTCAAATTTATTCGATCCTCCGGCGGTAATCAACATTTCCTATCTAGGGGATGATGCAGATAAATCGTTTATAATGGCTTTAATTCTGCAATTTCTGTATGAATATCGGCAAGCACAACGAGATTCTCCCAGAGTTCCGAAAACATCAGCAGGAGCGCTATCTCATTTACTGATTATTGAGGAAGCACATAGAATCATGTTGCGTACAGGTCAAGCGACAATGGAACAAGCTAATCCTCAAGCTAAAGTCGCTGAAATGTTTTCTAATATTCTCTCAGAAATTAGAGCTTATGGACAAGGTTTATTAGTGGTCGATCAAGTTCCATCTCGGCTGATACCTGATGCGATTAAAAATACGAATTTGAAAATAGTGCATCGCTTGGTAGCAGCCGACGATCGGCAAACAATGGGGGATTGTATGGGGTTAAATCCCGAACAGTCTGCGATGATTAATAGATTAAGGCCGGGACAAGCGATCGCTTATGGTGACTTAGACGATGCTGCTGCTTGGATACAAGTGAAAGATTAGGAGAAAAAACCATGAAAACACTAAAAATTGTTAATTCTCAAAAACAAGCGATCGCCTCGATTGGTTGGGAATCTCCTAACCAGTTGACCGTTGAAGTCTTTGACCCTAAAAGTGAAACCGATCTCAATGCACTTCTGGTTCAAGCTAAACAAAGGGGTATTCCCTACCGTCAAGGTGGTCAACCTCAAGCCAATTTAATGGTAGATGAACAAATCACCATTGGCCCAGATCATGAAATGTTTTTGGAAGCTTTGTCGCAAGCGATCGGACAATTAAAATTTGGGGTTCAGAGAGTTTTTGGTTTAATTCAGCCAAACTAAATAGCTTAGGTAGGGATAATTTATGAATTCTCCCTAGAGACTACTAAAAGTTTCTAAAAAATTAACGCGAGGAGCTAATAACCATGAGTAACTTAGAATCTTTTTCTCAAAAGCTTGAGACAGGCGAAGTAATTTCACCTGAAATCATTAATCAGACAGAGATTAGTAAATTTGAACTGAGTAATATAGCAGCGACTGAAGACATCGCTGACTATATTAGCGAAACTATACCCTTATCTCATTTAGAAAACTGTCCAGCTATTCGTTATGAACCCGTACCTAACGAACTCTATCCGAATGCTAAAGGCACTTTTGAACGAGATCCCCATCAAATTTGTATTTGGGGTGAACAATTTGCTGGCCCCCAAGAACTCATTGCAACTCTGACTCACGAAGTCGGCCTGTGCATGAAAATATTATCGCTAACAATCCCGAACTTGCCGAGAAGTGGTCAAATTTACACCAAGAAAGTTTAGCAACCTATCAGCAAGATGGTTTTGGGTTTGTCACAGAATACGCACGCACAAACCAGTATGAGGATTTTGCTGATACTTATATGACCTACATTGGCGATCCCGAAAAGCTCCAGTTTTACAACCCAGAAAAGTATGAATTTATGAAAGATTATGTATTTGCTGGAGAGGAGTATCCTCCCCGTTTACTAGGTGGATACTATCTGAAAGAAGATGGAACCTATGATTGGAGTCTGTTTAACGAACAGGGTGAACCCAAGGTACTTTTCTGGGACCCCAACTCTGGAACCTGTGATGGCTCTTTTAATACTTGCAGCTACAGTACCAATGGTTGCAGTCCCTAATAAACTCCCCGGTTTCTTTAAGAAATCGGGGCTTTTGGATGACTGGGTAATGAGTGCTAATGTGAATATTAAAAATCAGGGTTTCGCCAATGGCTATTGAACTGAGTTTAAGCGTTAATAATCTTACAGAGTTTTCTATATATGAGGAGGCTAGTCAGGCTATTCGACATCAAGGTAAATTACCTTTTGTCGAAATACTCTGGGATAATTATTGTCACTTATCTCCAGATAAATTAGTAGAATATTTATCTAGTTTTAGCGCTCGCATTGCTTTTCATATCATGTGGTCAAGATTTCTCGATCGCACTGACGACGAATTTACTGAATTTCTGCAAAGACTGAAATTTCATGTTGATGAAGTTCAACCTCTCTATGTCTCGGATCGCGTCTGTACTTTCCATCAAGGAAACGTATATGTCAAATCAGCCTTAGAATTTAACTATGAAAATCAAGAAGAAGTTTGGCGCAGAATCGAGCGTTATCAAAATTCTATAGGCAGACAAGTTCTTTTAGAAAACTTTGCTTCGATGACATCTGAGGGTTACAAACAAATAGAATTTTTCCAGACGATGTTGACTAAGACAGGATGCGGAGTTTTATTTGATATTTCTAATGCGAGAGTTGCAGAATACAATGAATTTACAGGTTTAACAGATTGGATAGATTTATTAAAAGGGGTGCCTGAACTACGCTGTCATGTCGGTGGCTATGAGTATAATTCGGATTTCAATTATTATCGAGATAGTCATGGTGACGATATATCAGCACAGACATTATTCGATATTACAAATGCGATCGCTTGTTTAGATGTTCAAAGTATTTGTTATGAAAGAGAACATCACAAAATTAGTCATAAAATGGCTCAAGACATTGCTAAAATAGCTGAATTAACCGGAGTTAGTAAATGAGTGAATTACTATCGAAAACTCTAGCAAATGAATTATATATGGCAGATGTATCAGCAAACTACTCTCTACCCAAGCATTACATCTGGCAATCACCTTTATTGTTACCTCAAGATTTGAGCGATGTTGATGAATTTCATAAACGAGTTAAGAAAGCCGGAATTTTATGGCTAAAAAATGACGATTTGCGACCTTTTAATTTGTTGATACTTACCCATAAAACAGCGTGGATGTCTTACATATTCCAACGCGCCCAAATTCCTAATCAAGAGCCAATAATAGCAGGGCCGATACCACGTCGATTAATTAGAAAAGGTATTATTATACCACCATACCCTCTAATTTTCCAAGAGTCTACGGAACTATGGGACATAAGCAGAAGTAAATAGCAAACTAGACGACAAGTGCATAATCTGTCTTTTTTATGGAAGACCTTTATAACAGTATTGAGGGACTGCGAAATCAGTTAAGACAAGAGTTTAACCAAACCCAAGTGTGAACTGAACTTCAGGAGTTAGAAGAACGCAGGCAAGTCGAACAAGAGTGGATGAATATCGTGCATGAGGCGGTATCAATCAACCAAAAACTCGGAAGCTGAAGACTGAAATTAGTTACCCCAAATCTAATAACTGAGCTATCTTTGGCAACAATCGATTAAATTATTTTACCAAGATAGCTGTATTGGGTAACTCATCAAGTATTCCTCCCAAATACCTACAGCTGTGAATTCGCTTGGATTGGAGAAGAACAGAAGTCTTATTTGCAGCCGTTTGACATAATTCTGGACTGTACAGGGAGTGATTCTCTTCTCTACCATTTAGAACATTTTGCCTGAAAGAATGAAAAAATTGAAGTTTCCTTATTCCAAATCCCTCACTTTGAGCAATCCTATTAGTTTGTATTTACGAGCGTGAATTTGCATTAACTGATTCTTATAAACCGACCACTCAGATTGGCGTCCCGATTGCATGTAGGCAGCACGGACATACTGAAGCCACTCTACTGCATAATGATAAGCATCTGCCTTGCCTCTCTCTATAATTTCCTCAGCGCGATCGCGAGCATTTTTTATGACCCAATCCGGACGTTGAGCAACGGCTGCCTTCATAACCCGATGAACCAATTTATGGTCAAAATAAGCCTCGTTGACGGTAGCGATCGCTTCATCAATCAACCCTTCATGCAAAAAGATATCCACCTTCGCCCTCTGAGTTGCCCATCCAGTCTGACTCCGCAGATGGTTTAATAAATCTGTCTTGATATTTGACCAAGCTTGAAGAGCCAATTCTTCCACTTTGGTGTAATCTTCAAAGGAAGGTCTGGCTTGAAAGGCGAGGATTCTGGTATTAAATGTAGTTTCGCGATCGCCCAAACTTTGTGCTAATTCGCTCGTCCAATTTGCCAGATCGTACTGACAATTACCCGGTAAATCCAGCCCGTTTTGAGCAATTTCTAGAGCTTCCTGAATGGCCTCTTGTTGCCTCAACATTTGGGCTAAAGCAAAGGCTTCCTCCTTTGTCTCCATTTGATTTTGGGCAGCATCCATCGCTTCTGAAATGCGACCCAAGCGAGCCAACATGGTTATATAGGGTTGCGTTTGTCCGGTGGCTTGCGCGAGGTACAAATATTCCTGATAGCGCTCTTGACGAGCGAGAATAAACAGGCGCGTCAAAATTAAATCATCGGCATAGATGGGTGGATAATTTTCCCATAACTCCAACTGTGTCTCTCCCTGGAGAATGCGCTGAAGTTGCGGGTCATCCCAACCTTGGCGCAATGCCTCCAAACTCATGCCAAAATCTACATTCCACTCATCCTGCAATGCTTCTAGATTTATTTGGAGGTCAACCTGTTCTTGGGGTGTTAAATCTGCACAGAGAATGGCTTCGGTAATGGCGGCATCTAATTCTTGTGCGATCGCATCATTGTCCGCACCATAATCTGCAACCTCATCCCAAGAATCCACACAACTAGATGCGATCGCTTGTAACACCACCAAGGCATTATAACTATCTCCCCGTTCGATCAATTCTTCTGCTTGCTGGATTAATGGCAAAATATCATCTGTAATTGGGTCTTCTTCCCATCCTTCCTCTAAACGACGCACGCTATCCCGTAAAATCTGCTGCACTTGGCGTCGGAAGGGAGTTGGATCGATCGTTGTGCGATTGGACGATGGGGAAGGCCCTTTTGAAGGGGTAGGAGTTGCAATTAGGTTAACGTAGCGCTCGATAGTTTCAATTAGTTCTGGGTAATCCTCTACTAAATTTTGCACTAACCGTTGAGTTTGCAGATGATCTAGACGATCTAACAACCTTTCTAGAGGAAGACGCTGCTCGATTTTTTCTGGCTGATGCAGACAGACGAGTGCGGCAGCGACAATATGCTTGCACCATCCTCCATAATTGTAGGCGCAGGTGCAGTCAGCGAAGGTGAATCCTGCACTGTCGAATTGGAAGGTGACGCGATAGGGGTGAACTTCGCTGCCTTCTACTTCAGCTTGTAATGTGTTGCCGCGCTGAGTTAGGGTGGCAACAGCATGGGAGCGGTAGTAAGCTTCACCGCGCTCAAAGGATTGGCTTGTGGCGTGGTGGCGAATCGTGGCTTCGTTGAGGTTGGGAATTGGCATTTGATGCTCTCCCAGCTTGTTGGCAGCGTCGATTATAGATTACCAAAGAAATGGGTATAAAGCCCCGTCCTTCTAGGACGGCTTTTTCTTTATCTTAAGGCTTCTAATGAGTTCCCTTAAAACATCTGATGCGCGATCTTCCGGTAAATTCGCAATACGTTTCTAGCTGCTGAAATTCTTCATCGGTTAGCCTAAAAAATACACTTTTTTTCATGGCACAAGTATATCGGAATGATATACTTGTGCCATGAAAACTCTGAAGTTCAAGCTATACGAATCGCATCGCAATAAGCACCTCAAGCGGTCTATCAATGCTGCCGGGGTGATTTATAACCATTGCATCGCACTCCACAAACGGTACTACCGGATGTGGGGAAAGCATTTGAATTGCAACCAGCTTCAGAGTCATATTGCCAAGCTGCGAAAACGTAAACCATTCTGGCAACAGGTTGGCTCTCAGGCAGTACAGGATATCTGTCAACGCATCGAGAAAGCCTATCAATTTTTCTTCAAGCATCACAAAAAAGGAGTTAGACCGCCATCATTCAAGAAAGTTAGAGCTTACAAATCGTTCACCCTGAAGCAAGCAGGATATAAGTTTCTCTTTGGCAATCGGATCAAGATTGGAAGTCGCGTTTATCAGTATTGGAATTCCAGAGAAGTAGAGGGAACGGTCAAGACATTAACCGTTAAGCGGACTCCACTAGGAGAGTTGTTTATGGTTGTAGTTGTTGACATTGTTGAAGAAAGAGAAACCAAATTCGAGACGGGTAAAATCGCTGGATTTGATTTTGGACTCAAGACGTTTCTCACTTGCTCAGACGGAACGAAAATTGAATCGCCGCAATTCCTGAAACACTCCATCAATGCCATCAAGAAAGCTAGTCGCACCCATTCCAAGAAAAAGAAAGGTTCAGTCAATCGGGAACGAGCCAGAAAGAATTTGGTTCGCCAGCATGAGGACGTGGTGAATCGTCGCTCAGATTGGTTCTGGAAACTCGCGCATGAGTTGACAAATCGATTCGATGTGCTTTGTTTTGAGACGCTGAACCTGAAAGGAATGCAGCGATTATGGGGACGTAAGATCTCAGATCTGGCGTTTGGGGAATTTTTGCAAATTCTCGAATGGGTTGCCACCAAGAAAGGCAAGCAAGTCGTTTTTATTGATCGGTGGTATCCGTCCTCTAAAACCTGTTCGCATTGTGGTCATGTGCTAGAAAGCCTTGATCTATCGGTGCGTGAGTGGCGTTGTCCGTCGTGTCAGACCGTGAACGGTAGAGACGAGAACGCAGCTAAAAATATTTGTGCGGTTGGGGCATCAACCGCTAAGTTAGGCGATGTAAGACAGGCTCCGCCTGCAATTGCTGTTTGAGCTTAGAATCCCCGTGCGTTCACGCCGGGGAGTATGTCAAAACATGTCGGTTCCTGCTGTTGACAAACAGATTTAGTCATTTCAAAGCATACAAGTGGAAAAGCAAAACACGATCGGGGATGAAACAACCAGATTAGCCTTGAAAACTGAACTGTTGCAACGAGTGGAAGCATTAGGCACAAATCATGCCCTATTTCCATCACCAGCACCGCCAATCGATCAAATTGTCCAACAGTTAGAGAGTCTTAATCCCATTCCACGCCCGCTAAGTCCTAACCATCTCCCTTCTCTACTTGGTGACTGGCAATTAGTCTACGCCTCCAGGGGAACGGTCGTCACGCGAACGATCGCATCGATGCCAAATATTTGGGGAGGAATCCAACTCGAACGGGTGTGGCAAAAGTTGGTTGCAGGTAATACTGGGAAAATTTCAGCTGCTAACGGTGCTTTTCTTAACTTACCCTTGCTAGGTGAGTGGCAGTTGCAGGCTTACGGAACTTGGGATTGGGGACAAGATGAGCAGGTGGCAAAGGTGACTTTTGGCACATTTTCAATCCGAGCCACCAAACCTTTTGGTTCCTCTAGCTGGAATTTACCGTCATTAAAAATCCCAGTATTGGAATTCCTCCGAAAAGAAGCTTTGTGGACAACTTCCTACTTGGATGCAGAAATTAGAATTGGGCGAGGAGCAACAGGGAATCTGTTTGTATTTCGTCGCGATCGCCAGCTGGTGAATTAAAAACGACACACTGCATTGGCTCTTGTGGCAGCGAAGTAGGAAAAGTTTGTGCAAAAATCCGCCTGACAAGGCGGATTTTTAACCATCGACTGACACAGGCAGATTGAATTTTTTAACGTTGTAGCAGGGGAGCGCAAGCTTTCAGCGAACAGATGACCTCATGAGTCCACCTTTTCCGATTATCGTAGTTCCAACAGATGCAGCCGTTGCCACCGAGGCGATGGGAACCAAATTCAAATTCTGGTTCCACCACCCGGAATTGGGCTATTGCCTATACAAACAAGCCCGACCAAACACCGGGGAAGATTGGGCAGAAAAGATAGCTTCCCAGTTGTGCGAGTTACTCGGACTGCCTCATGCCCGAATTGAACTAGCCACCTGGAATCACAATCGCGGCACGGTTTCCCCTTCCTTTGTACCCGATGCTGGCACTCTGATTCAGGGAAATGAGATTCTTGGCCCAATGGTGCCAGACTACCCACAATTCCAAACCTTTAATGTGTCGCAACATACCCTCGATATCGTGCTAACAGCCATCAGCAATAAGGTGGTGCAACTGCCCCTTTCCTGGATACCTCCACAGGGCATCACAACAGCAGTGGAAACCTTCGTCGGTTACTTACTATTGGATGCTTGGATTGGTAATAGCGATCGCCATCATGAAAACTGGGCATTTATTGAAACCCCTATAACCTCATCCACATCGCCAGCAACGCTAAATTTAGCCCCCACCTACGACCACGCCTCCAGCTTGGGGCGGGAATTGTTGGATGTCAAGCGGCAAGAAAAGCTTAACAATCGTTCCGTCTTAGCCTACGCAGAAAAATGCAGATCCGCACTATATATTCAAGTAGGAGACAGAAATGCCCTCAAACCTTTGGATGCCTTTCGATTAGCTGCACAACGTTATCCTCTTGCTGCTAGGGTATGGCTAGAACACCTAGCTGGCGTATCTATGAGAGACACACAGGCGCTGTTTAACCGAATTCCCAACGAGTTCATTTCAGAAGTAGCGATCGCCTTTGCTCAAAAAATCTTAGAAATCAACCAACAACGACTGCTTGACCTGCAAAAAGAACTACCATGAAGACAATATTTCTAGCTTGGCAAAACCCACTGGATCGCACTTGGTTTCCGATTGGGCGGTTAACCTTTGACGGCACTACCTATCAATTCCTTTATATCCAAGGCATACTAGCAGCACAACAGCAATACGGCTTCAGGTCGTTGCCGTCGTTCCCAGAATTAGACTTAGTTTATCAATCGCCAGAACTGTTTCCATTATTCGCCAATCGTCTCTTGCGTCGCAGCCGACCCGACTACGCAGATTTCTTGCGGTGGTTGAACATCCCAACCGATCGAGACGACCCAATGGCAATGCTAGCGAAAAGCGGAGGGCAACGGGCTACAGACACCTTGTTTGTCTTCCCCTGTCCAGAGCTAGATGAGAATGGATTCTACCACTTCCACTTCTTTGCTCAAGAACTGCTTAATTTGCCACCATTAAGTGCTAGTCGAATTAGCCGCTTACAGATGGGCGAGTTGTTGCGTATAGTTGGCGACCCTGAAAATCCGTATGACCGCCGTGCCTTGATGTTGTGTACTGAAGATGATGATTTAGTAGGCTATTGTCCCCGGTATTTGTCCGATGTTGGCTTTGAGGTGTCGGGTCAATCTCCCTCTTTAATGGATGTGGAAGTTGAGCGCATCAATATGCCTCCTGCACCACTCCAGTTCCGCTTGCTCTGCCACATGACAGTACAGATGCCGCAGGAGGAGCGCCCGTTCTTGGGTGCGATGTACCAACCACTAAACGCTGTGAAGGCAGCAGCTTGACCGCGACCATAGAGCTTGCACTTGTAACAATTTTTTACCTTAGTTGTCCCGGTGAGAAATTAGGTCAAATTTAGGGAAAAAATTGGCTTCAAAATTGAAAGAGCCTACATACAAGGGCATTGAGACAGCGAGTTCACCTTTGTGGTTCCACCATTCGTGGGTTCGAGTCCCATCGTTCGCCCTTCTTTTAGATCTTTCCAACCCCCGCTCCTTAAGCCTTTGGGTAGAATAATTCTATGTTTTTCGCAACTCTATAGGACTTTAATCAAGCCCTAATAGCCCTACAGAATTAGATCAACTTTAGGACACTTAAGTGGCACAGAAGGATCGATTGGCAGAGATCAACGCCGAACTCAAAGCGGCAAATATCGGCGTGCAGGTGCGCCAAAGAGGAAATCGCCTATGCTTAAGGGCAACACTACCGCCCCAGCCTGGGAGTGAAGACAAAAAGCCGCATCAACAGCATATAGCGC
>NZ_BLAY01000080.1 GCF_020521235.1 Microseira wollei NIES-4236
GTTGCCATTTCCACCATCTATGTGGACAGTCTGTGTGCCATCTGGTTTTAGCAGTGTGACATCCCCTTCGGACCCATTTCCACCCAGGGTGATGTTGCCATTTCCACCATCTATGTGGACAGTCTGTTTGCCATCTGGTTTTAGCAGTGTGACATCCCCTTCGGACCCATTGCCACCCAGAGTGATGTTGCCATTTCCACCATCTATGTGGACAGTCTGTTTGCCATCTGGTTTTAGCAGTGTGACATCCCCTTCGGACCCATTGCCACCCAGAGTGATGTTGCCATTTCCACCATCAATGTGGACAGTCTCTGTGCCATCTGGTTTTAGCAGTGCGATGTCTCCTTCGGTACCGCTACCGCCCGCCAATATATTGCCTTTTTCACCGTCCAAGTGTATAGTTACGCCGTTTGCTGTATTTTTTAAGAGAATTTGGCTGGTTTCTTGGGTCATTTGAAGCAGAGTCCTCAACTTGAGTTAAATCCATTTCTCAAATTCCCACTTGAACGAGTAAATGTCAAGTCTTTTTATCTGACTTATACAAAATCTGGCATGGTTCAAAAATAGCGGTTTTTGGGGGCGTTGCATAATCAGTTTATTAACTAAGACTAATTTCCATGCAATGCTCTGATTGCAACTCTCTATATCCGTAATAATCTAAACTTATAAGTCATAAAATACACTTTTGTATATTGCGGTCGCCAATTCATCGAGCGCTATGAGACCTTACACCTGACGACTGTAAGTCGCAGCTATACAGACAAAACCAGCCGCCGCCGGTTCAAAACCCTTGATTTTACGTTATTCCGCCCTGGCGGACTTTGTTTGTATAGCCGCGATTTCTGATCCAGGACTTACGCAAAAAAACAAAGGGCGATCCGAAAAATAGTGGGTGATTAGTCGCGAGATTGACGCATCACCTTTGTTTTTGGCTTGATATCATGTCCGTTGAATTGCCCATAATAGTAAAACCTCACCGCGTCGTTGCGTAGGGAACATAATAGATATCTCGGACAAACAGATAACGTTGATCGTGTTCCCTACTCCTAATTATGGGTAATCGACCGGACATGATATGAGTCAATCTGCCTAATATAGCGGATTGCAGCCGTTGATGGTACACCAAGCCAAAAGGCTGTACCTCACTCGCTGGCAATCCGCTGTATTTTAACCACAGATACACACAGATGTAGAGAGATGAATTCTGGGTTTATCTGTCTCTATCTGCGGTTCTAATTTCTGCAACTGCTTTTACCTGAATTGGTAAAGCGAGATGAGGATAAAGTTTATGAATTTTCACCATCGTTTCTATCGCCAATTGTCGCGTGATAATTTCTGCCACTACCCTTGCTGCTTCCTCACTTTTTTGTGCTTCTTTATCTAAAAAGGCAAAGATGCGCTGCTTGGCAACTCTGCCTCGATTTACTTGCGATAGCACGGTGATAAAATAGGGTAGCAATTCCGGCAAGCGTTCGGGATTATTAATAGCATAACTCTCCAGATAATTCGTGGCAAATAACTGCATATCTGTTGAGGGATGTTCGCTGAATTTGATCAGATATTCTTGTCCATACGCTTCTTTGAAATACCGGGTTACCATGTCGCGCCCAAATTTGCGGACATCTTGTCTGACGCTATCGCATAAATTAACCAGAATACTAGGAGTTAAATCGGTGTCGGTGAAGCATGTACCGCATACTCGGAAACCAAATTCCCGCGTATCATCCCACTGGCATTCTACTAACTTTACTGCCGCTAACATTTCCCGTTCGTTTCCGCGCTGGCGATTTAGATTGTGCAAGAATATTTCCCGCGCTGCTTCGCGCACAGCAAGAATTTCGTTATCGGCAAGTTTGACTATTTCTAATGTCTCGAATTCCTTTGCCCATCTGTCGCGGTTTGCACTCAGTACATATCCGACTAATTCTTGTGCTGCGGAAGATTTGGCTTTCAACAGGCGCAAGGCTGTATCTTTGGTAACATTGGTCATCCACTCTGGTAAATCTTCTTTGAGCAAAAGTACGATCGCGGCGTGGATACCTTCTTGCGTTTTGGGTTGCCACAAAATACCGATTAATTCTGTTGCTAATCTGGCGGCGAAATCTGGATGATTGGTGGCTAATCTTTGAATTGCTGGGCGAATTGCGTTGCGGATATCTGCTTGTTCGTGAACAATCGTTGTGACTAGCAGCGGGTATTGATTCAAAAGCGTTGCGTCGGGGAGGTTTCCGAAAATTTGCATCCCAATGTTGCGGATTGACTCGTGGGGTGATGTCATGAGAGAGTCGATTAATCCTGATGGTAAATTTGCCGCACTGGTTTCGTGATTGAGGAGGATTCTTGCGCCGAATTATTGGATTTCTAATAATGGGTTTTGCAGCAAGTCAAGTACAACGGATAAACCTAATGTGCCGAGTTGGTTAGGGAAGCAAGTAAGCAAGGTTTCGGAAATATCTTTTGCGATTGGTGCCCCTGTTGCGTTTAATCCTAATAGTGAGGCAAATAGCTGTACGATTAAGATTTTTGCTTGATTATCGCTCAGGGTAACTGAACTTAGGAATTGGCGGGCGAATTGGCGGGTTTCGGATTGGGGACTGGCGATTAAGGCGATGATAAAATTGTTATCGGACTTGATGCGATCGCTCCCTGCCTCAATCCACCGATATGCCTCGGCGCGCGCGGGTGCAAAGGCACAATTTGCTATAGCTAAAACTAGGGTAAAATTGGGGTTGGTGGGGGTGTAGCGATCGCGCGCTATTTCAAATCCCAATTGCGCCGTCACTTCGTAAGGTTTATTGAGCAATCTAATTATCGTACTTTCATCTAATTCTGCACCAAACTGCGGACAAGCACGCGCCGCTTTAACCGCAAAATGATGCACGGGACGACAGTTACTTTCTAAAAGCAATCGCAATAATTCAGCAGGTTGTTCCAAAGTTGGGGAAAAGCTTCTTCTCTTACATCCGGTTCTGCATCTCCAGGTTTGTAGGAATCTCGACAACGCCATGCTTTCGAGTTTTCCTTTAATTCATACCGCGGACTATTTTCATAAAGGATATGGTTGAAAGTTAGATCCCCACCGAAAGCATCCCAATTATGAGTAAATGAGATGCGATTCCAGTTAGAGCGATCCCATCGATAAACAGTAGTTTGCCTAATTGTTTCAGCATCAGCATCTGAATACTGAAGAAGAACTCCGACAGCCATTTTTACATATTCAGTGTCGCCCAATTCGCCCAAGGTTTTTAGAGTACGCCACACCCGCCTCAAAAAATAGTCGCGAGTATGACTACTGTAAGCAATTCTTGCATCAGGACGTTGCATGTAATCTCGAAATTGACTGCTTTCAATTGTTTCCCACCGACTGGTTGAATTGTTATATTTAGATTCATATTTTCTCAAAGATCCAAAATTTCGGACAGCGTAAGAGTCACTGCGGTAGGTTGCTCCTTGTTTCTCAAAGCGGTAAGCAAGGATAGCGAAAACTTCTGCATCGTGGCGATATTCCGCCATTTTAAAAATATGTCGAAACCGCAGGAAATAATTCGGACGTAACGGCGCAGTTTTCAATATATCTATAAGTGCTGGACGGACATTCTCGTTATCGATTTGATAAATAGTATCGAGAAGGGCAAACCGCTTGTAATCTCCATTATTAAGATAGGTGCGTAAGGTATGAGAAAATTCATCTGCCGATTTGGCGCTGGTAAGTTCTGGCGGCAGATTTTCTATCATTTCAGATTGCCACCCGGCTTTTGTTTGTGCATCGGCGAGTTTGAGTAATGCTTCAAAGGCAATTATGCTAACAAATTCTGGCGTTTTATTGTTACTGCGAAGGCGAACAAGTGCAGGAACAGCACCCTCGCCGCCACACCAACCTAATGCCCAAGCTATGCAATAATCTCTCAGGGCATCGCCGCTGCCAATTAGTGGGATAATTAGAGGGGTTGCTTCCGGTATTTTTAGTTCTCCGGCGCGCCAAATTGCTCTTTCTAAAGGCCATTTGCTGGGACTTTGATTAGCTAGACGATTTAATATTGCTTCCTGGCGCGTGGCTGGTTTTTCTGGTTTAGCTAAAGTTTCTTCTAGGGGGGGAGTGCTGACATCTTGATAGCCTTTTTTGGTCTTTTCTGCTACTAATTTAGCGAAAACTTTCTCCGCTTCTGCCAATGGTACGGCTTGAGTTGTCTTTACCCCTTCTTTTAGATTTGCACCTCGCCGTCCGTAGCAGAAGTTAACCACATATCGATTTTCACCAGTTTGGCATAAATCGACTTCGTATACTTTGTCGGAAGTTCCTTCCTGGTAGTGCAGGGTTGTCCGTTTGATTAGTTGCATAGGGGATGGAGAGCGAGGGGTTTTTTGTCTCGTTCTCTCGTTCTCTCGTTCTCTCGTCTCTCGTTCTCTCGTTTCTCTCGTTCCCAGGTTCTACCTGGGAATGCCGATGGGAGGCTCTTGCCTCCGGTTATGGAAGAATTTAACAGAGGCTCTGCCTCTAGGATAGCGTTCCCAGGCTGGAGCCTGGGAACGAGATACCAGATACCAGATATAACGAATATCAACCCGCCCCGGATGGATGGGGCGGGTTTTGGTGCGGCGCAAATCCCGAATCTTAACCTTCTGACAAACTGCCAATACTCAGCGGGACTAATTCTCCATGTCGCGTCAGTCCTAATAACATTGGTTCCTGAGGTCGGATAAACTCTCCTGTAAGCACGCAGCGTTCTTCTCGTTCGGCTGTGGCGGGAATGCTGGCGCGAATGTCAGAGCGCGAAAACTGCGGTTTAAACGCTCCAGATTTCTGTTGCACGTAATTCCAGAGGATTTCCCGGATTAGCGCTTGATAGCCTTGGTTTCCAGCCAAATCTTTCAGTCTATCTTTCAAATCTCGCTCCAGGCGTATGCTGGTAACGTCCATCTCGGTGGTGGGGATCCGGGTAGCAGTGTTATTCGCGAACATTTTACTTTTCTCCTTTAAGGGGTAGACAGATCTAA
Organism: Microseira wollei NIES-4236; assembly: GCF_020521235.1. Taxonomy (GTDB): domain Bacteria; phylum Cyanobacteriota; class Cyanobacteriia; order Cyanobacteriales; family Aerosakkonemataceae; genus Microseira; species Microseira wollei. The sequence continues at coordinate 4,996 of NZ_BLAY01000080.1, forward strand.
TAATACAAGTGTAGTATTTTATTAGTAAGATTTCTAATCTAGAGCCTTCAAGAACTACCAACGTGATTCACCAGCAATCCCTTTCCACTTCAATGCCCGTCACCAGTCGCTTAGACGACGGTGCAGACGCCATTTGGGGCGTCACCAGGGGAATTGCAGTGGATTGTTTGTTGGAACTTTGGTATGGCTTGCAAGATCGAGGTAAAGAGGTCAAACCTAATTTTGCCCTAGTGTTTAACGGGCATAACGGATCGGCAGATTCATTAAGACGAAGCGGGAGGTACAGGCTTAAAGTGACTGTACCTATATAGAACGAGAAGAACCCAAAGCCTTCTAACCCCCGCTTCTAAGTAACCAGAGGCGGGGGTTCTTGTTTAAGGAGTTTAGATCGTGACATCAACATCGCAACCTCACAGGCAAAGACCAACAGAAGTGTTAGCCCAGTCGGTGGTAGTGTTCTCCAAGAACTATCTGCCGATGAGTCGAGTCAATATTAAGCGGGCAATTACCCTGCTGATAACGGGTAAAGCGGAACCGCTGAGCATTGATCAGACGGCGGCGTGGCAGGTGAAATCGGCGAGCCATTTATTTTACGTGCCGCAACAGATTCGCCTGACGTTTACCAGTAACGAACGACTGTGGAAAGTGCCGCCAGTGAATCGGCGTGAAGTTTTGCGACGAGATCGCCACAGTTGCCAATACTGCGGCTGTACAAAAAACTTAACGCTGGATCACGTAATTCCACGGTCAAAAGGCGGAAAACACTCCTGGGACAACGTAGTTATTGCCTGCGAAAGGTGCAATACCAAAAAAGGCGATCGCACTCCTGAGCAAGCTGGAATGCTTCTGGGCACCCAGCCAAAAGCCCCCCTCCACCCAGCAGTTGCTTTTGCCGAGCAATTCTGGCAGGAACAGCAACTTTAGGGAGTGGGAATTGGTAATTGGTAATTGGTAACTGGGCAAAACTTTCCCAACTACCAATCATCGATCGCCAATCGCCCATCCCCACTCAGCACTAGAAAAATGGGAGATACCCGACGATGCTGAAACTCACCTATACCGAAAATGGATTTTATCTAGAGCGTCTGGCACAATCCCTAGAAGATTGGTTGACGGCAAGAGTGATGCTGTCTGTGCGCGCTGGGTGGCAAATCTGCATCGGTGCTAGCACCGCTTCGTTCTTGTTACCTGCCGATCTGCCTGGGATCGAGCGCTTGCAAGCGGAAGTGCGGCGCGAAGATGCGGAAATTATCGATCTGTGCGTTGGCGATGCGGAATGCGTCGAAGTCAGCTTGCGAGGAACTTGGGTTTCTACGAGTGCCGAAAGTGATGAAGGCGTGTTTGTGGTGACGTTGAGCGATCGCGTCGAGTTCTTCTTGTTCAAACTCTGGCAACTCTCTCAAACCTACGCCTCTTGCATGAGTGAGTAATTGTGGGGTGGGCAGAATAGCCCGCCCCATTATTAGTAACGATGTGGACATTGACTGGATAATTGTTGGGGTAATAGAGTGTGAAATTATCAGAACAAACGATATCGGATCTTGGATCTATTATTACGGGTGATGGAGGGCGTTCACCTTATCGAACTGGTTCACAACTGGTTTCATTTTTTAATGAATTTGGTTCTCAGGATACATACGGTAATGGTTTTCCTTCACGTTGGTATTACGTCGAGGAAAAGTTACGTCAATTTAATGATACGCCAACCATGAAGTGCATACTGGTTGCGGCTGTTGCTCCTCGTCATTTTCTGGGAAAGGAACTCGATATTAACGTTGCAGTTGAACATCTCAACCAATTTCTCGAATTTGACAATTATGAATTCCGACCATTAGGAAAGCAATGGGAAGTTTATAAATTAGGTGTTTCTCAAATCAAAATGTCACATCCTTATGAAAATTCGGTTGAGATAACACACATCTTTATCGAGGAGCAAATCAATAAATGTGACAAGAAGCTTGCCGAAGGCGACTTTGATGGAGCAATCACTAATGCACGCTCTCTCGTCGAGGCAGTTTTGTCTGCAATTGAAAAAGAGTTTGATCCTAATCCACCAGAGTATGATGGGAACCTCCCAAAGCTATATAGAAGGGTTCAAAAACATTTGAATCTTTGCCCAGGGCAGGAAAGCCTTGCAGAATGTTTGCGACAAATCCTTTCTGGGTTAACAAGCATAGTTTCTGGCTTAGCCACTTTGCGAAATACAATGAGTGATTCTCATGTCATCTCGTATAAACCACTGGAGCATCACGCAAGGCTAGCAGTTAATTCGGCTAAAACACTGTGCGACTTTTTATTTGAAACGAAGGAATATCAAATGCAGAAGCAGAAAATCAACGCCACCTAACAACCCTGGTGCAGCGGACTGACCGAAGCTGCCTGTGGTGTTGTAAAGGTTGTTGGTGTTGGTAGCCGCTGACGAGGAAAGTTGTACTGTTTCCCGATGGATGGGAAAAATGCGATCGCCTTTGCATTATTAATCTCTATTCAGGTTGCATCTGAATGATTAAAATTGGTGGTACGGGCACGGCATCAATAGGCTTTGTCTTTAAGTAGAAGGTTTTCTGCTGCCGTGCCCCTACAATAACTGGGTTGCACCTAATTGAAAACTGCTGTAATTCCGATGCAACCAGAATCGATATCACTACCTACGAGTTGGTGAAGAGCGATCGCAAATCTCGTTTCCCATTCACCACTCGGACAATTTCAACCCGATCGGTCATGACTTGATACAGGATGATGTACCCCTCCAAGGGTAAACCCAGCAAGTTAGCCCTTAACTAAGGGTAACTACGACCGGAATTTGGAAAAGAGACGATCTGCTGACATCGCCGCTCGAATTCATCTAAAAACCGCTCACCTGCTGCAACATTCACAGAAGCAAAATAATCTGCGATCGCCTGCAAATCTCGCGATGCAGGCAGCGAAATTACATACCGCACAACTACTGCGCCTCTCTTGCTTGTTGTAATTTAGCCCGCAACTGATTTACAAACGTTTCGCCATCGACAACTTCGCCCCGTTCCAAAGCCGCGATTCCCTCTTCCACCTTGGCGCGAGTATCAACTAACCAGGCTTGGTAAGCCAGTCGCTCAGTTTCTAGCAGGGCTAACGCCGCGTTGATCACCTCATCGACTGTTTGGAACTCACCCTGAGCTAGCAAATTTTGTACAACAATTTCTTGTTCAGGCTTGAGAGTAATATTCATAGGAATCCCACAATAGCGAACTTTCTACAACGTACTTCCTCATTTTAGCCACCCCACTTAAACTTCCCAAGCCCCTGATAAAACGTGCTGAGCTTGAAACCCAAGAACAAATCAATCGCCATTGGCTATAGGTAGCCTGAGCGATCGCCCCTCTACAGGCAGCCAACACTTTTTCACCGATTCCGCCTATGGGTAACCCTTTCTGGCGCAGCGTAATTTCACCCGTCATAGGCGATCTGCTTTCTCCTGAAGCCTGTTTGCTTTCTCATTTGAGTCATTCGTATATTCATTTTGGTATTTTCCGCCAGCAAAATGGCAATTTACTTTCTAATTTTGCCTTTTTGCTTACTCATTTCAGTGTTTCGCGCATTCATTTTAGTATTTTCCGCAAGCGAAACGGCAGAAAACTTGCTAATTTTGCCTATTTGCTTTCTGATTTCAGTAATTCGCGCATTCATCCGAGCGATCGCAGCAAGATCAACGTCAACACCAATGGCAAGCAAGCAGCCGCAACCAGTTAAGATGAGCGTTAGTATGTTGGATCGTTTGATCGCGATCGTTATGGGCATCGCCAACTTGCTCAAATCAGCCCTCTTCCGGCAAGAGAAAAGGGCTATTTGCACCTGTCGATCGAGGAAACAGCTAAACCGTAGTTCAATTTCAGCCCTGATTTCTCAACTCCCGGACGATTTCCAAAAGCGAGATTTTTAGACCACACGGAATCAAAAGGACAGAGGATTTGTCGGTTTTCAGGAGACAACCACAAGAGCGCGTCTTCTACATCCGCTATTCGGTAGGTTTCCTTCAGCAGGATGCAAGTCAGCAAGCGATGAACGGTAATCGCTTGAGAGTCTGTTAGCACAATCATTTAGCGCCCTCCTCTGTCGCCTTTAGACAGGATGACCAAAGCTTTATCAATATCCCGGACTTTGATGCCTCGAAGGGCAGTCAGCAGCGAGCGGATCAGGGCGACCTCATCATCGGACAGTGTAACCATAAGTCAAAACCTCACTGTACCCACTTATAACGGAACCATAGCGTTACCGTGACAAGACAGTGAGGTGATAAAATCTTTAGCATTCCTGTTAATGCCTGTGTTTGCGTGGCGACAGATAAAGCCAGAATTACCGTGTATCTGCCTCAAGATCTAAAAGATCGCTTAGCCTTCATAGCGGAAAAGGACAAGCGATCGGTCAGCGTATTGATTGAGATACTGATTCTTGAGGCTCTGGAAGCTAGAGATAAGGGAAAGGCGTAGCGATCGCCCCATAGAAATTTAGTCACAAGTACCTCAAGCTGTGTGGGATTATGGGAAGGTATAACTTTATGCTTCTTATGCCTGCCGACAAGAAAAGTCTCAGAATATATCTGACCTCGGACATTGAGAGAATTCTGAGGGTTCTAAGTGCTATCAAGAATCAGAGCATTAGTGAAACTGTACAGATCGAGTTAGAGGAACACTTTGCCAAACCTGACAACCTAGATTTAATCGAGTACCACAAAATTGATGAAATCAAGGAGAATTAGGAGTTACTTTCCTGCTGGAACGATCAAAACTCTTCGAGGTTAGCATGGCGACAGATAAAGCCAGAATTACTGTATACCTGCCTCAAGATCTAAAAGATCGCTTAGCCTTCATAGCGGAAAAGGATAAGCGATCGGTCAGCGTGCTGATTGAGATACTGATTCTTGAGGCATTAGAAGCTAGAGAGAAGGGGAAGGCGTAGCGATCGCACTCAATATCATCGCTTATTGCGATCGCAAAAACTGCTCCACTTCCTCCACAGATAAACCGAATGCTTCTGCTATTTGTGGGACGCTTAATCCCATCGCTAACAACTTTGGTATAGCATCCCTCCGCGCTTGTGTTTCTGCTGCTAAAGCTTGCTCTGTTGATGCTAAAGCTTGCTCTGTTGATGCCAAAGCTTGCTCTGCAACAGCGGCACGTTCTGCACCTGTGAGCAACAAATTTCCCTCGTTATCCCACCACCGCAGCCACAGCATGGTTTGATTTTGATAGCTGCCTTGCCACAGTCCTAATTCTATATCTATTGGCAGAATGCGATAGCGCTCTTGCTGATTGGGCGTTAACAATTGGTAAAAACCATTGACCAGGTTATAAACTTCTAAACGACCAGTTTTCACCTCATAAATCCCATAATAGGGAATTCGCATAATTCGCTCGTACACCCAAAACTTACCTGGTTTTGTTGTCTTCCCATCGGTGTAAGATAGCGGCGTTTTGTCTCTTTCTTCCGAACCATCACCCGAAGCGAATTCCAAAGCAATTAACGGTGCCATAAATTCTCGCCACAGCACGTAAGAACGGCGATATTCACCTTCTAGCATTGCTGGTACGTTGGGGACATAAAACCAGTCAGGTGCTTCTGCACCTTTTTCTGGTGGTTCGGTTTCTCGCCAATAAATGCCGCAATCTTGACCGATGGCATATTGTCCGTCAGGATGAAGTTGCTGCAACAATGGGCCAAGGGAATCGGTTAGAATAATGCTTTGGGGATGTTCTTGAAAGTTTTTCACGAAAGTACCATCTTCCTCTGGGAGTTGGGTGTGGTCGGGAAACGGAGGAGGAAGAGCAATTTTGTCGGCTGCTTGAGTCATACTGTGCGATCGCCTGCTTTGAGCCTGCCGTTACTATTTTAGACGATCGAAAGGGCTGGAAACTTTTAGGCGATATGGCTAACGCCACACTTCGCGATCGCCTCCCTTGACAATCTTTCAAACTCTCAATTCTTCTAACACTAACACAGTCAACCCTGGCAAAGAAGGCAAACGTGCATCATTTGTCAGAAAAAAGGAAGCACCTGCACGAATAGCCGCAGCCATTTGAATAGCATCGGGCGTTCTTAAGTTGTGAACAGCCCGTAATTGTGCGGCAGTTTCAGCGATATCTGTAGAAACTTCCACGGTAGTTAAACCTTCTTGGTAAAACAGGATGTCAAGATATTCTTGAGCTGGTGTTGTGTTTCCCTGCCGCAATGGATAAACTAGCACCTCTGGTAGAGTTAATACAGATGTTACTACTCTAAACTCGCGGCGATCTAACGCTCTATAGCGTACAGGCAGTGAGGTATTGTTGCTGATGTAACTGGAGCGATCGCTCAACCCGCCTTGACAATAAATGTTATTTCACTTAGTCAATTCCCATTCGTAAAATCCTCAGCTTAAATGGGAGAGCATTATTTATGCAATCGATCGTTTTATTGTTGTTCAAATCCTTTAAATAGATTGGCTTGGGTGTAAAGTTTGCCTACATCACCGTTTTGTAATCGCCTATAGTCTTCTACATCTACTTTGTATTCTTTTTTACTTCCATCGGCGAATTCAAACGTGATGTAATAATCTGTTTCAGTATCGTATTGTCCGCTAATCCCTTGCTTGCGTTTTTCGACAACGCGCACATCCCAACTAAAGACTGGCTGGGACGCTACGTAACCGGCTCCCCAAATCCGAAAAATAATCGCAACTACGATTGAAGCCAACAGAAAAGCAACTAGAACAACACCCAGATTCATTATTTTAACTGCCTTTTATTGATCGGGACTTACACAAAGAAACCGGGTTTCTATGAAAAATCGTCGTTTTGGAACTGGAGATCTACGCAGAAACAAAGGTGATAGGATCTTTGTGCGTAAGTCCTGTTGATGTTAAAGATTATACTCAGGTTGAGTCGAAAGAGCGATCGCTTACCGACTTGACATTTCCAGCAGTTCGGGAAGGGTCACAAAACGGTAGCCTTTCTGTTTAAGTCCGCTGATAATTCCCGGTAAAGCTTTGACACTGCGAGAGCGATCGCCGCCTCCATCGTGCATCAATATAATAGAACCCGGTTTCGTACTCTTGAGTACGTTATTCACAAATGCTTCTGGTTTGGCGCGAGGATCGGTATCTGCTGTCGTCACCGACCACATTACTACAGCCTGTTTCTGGCTTTTGGCATAAGCTGCTAATCCATTGTTTAAAAAGCCTCCGGGTGGACGAAAGAACTCGGTTTTCACACCTGTAGTTTTGTGTATTATCTCCGCTGTGCGTTCAATTTCGCTTCTGGCAGTTGCTCGACTCATGCGACGATACCTGTGATGCCAGGTATGATTGCCAATGGCATGTCCTTCTGCAACTATCCGCTGGAAGATTTCGGGATGGGCTTCTACAGCTTTCCCAACTACAAAAAATGTGGCTTTGACGTTGTGGGATTTGAGAATATCCAAAAATTGGGGCGTTTCAGGGACTTGTGGGCCATCATCAATCGTTAACGTCACTACTTTCTCTTTATTGTCTAGTTTCACGTCATAAAACGTTTTTCCAGCAAATTTAGCCGGTACGGGAAACGCTATTGGTAGCGTTTTGGCTGGCTGTTGGATGGGCGCGATCGCATCCGCACTACTTAATGCCTGCTTTTCTGGCGCTGGCTGATTCGGCGGATCGGTTTCCAGTTTCAGGTGCAACAGCATACCCAGCCCAAAACCGATAGATGCGATCGCTACAACCTTTAATATCCTGTGTCGCTTTCCCAAGTACTTCTCCATCGCCTTCACCCTCAAACTGCTCTAATATTACGACTCCCATACACCCCCGTAAGCTTTAGCAGCTTGAAATCTAGCTCTAGCAAGGCTTTGAGACAATCTCAAAAAAATTTTCCCACACCCTTGACAAGCTTTGTAGTAAGTATGTAGTATGTAAGTGTAGGACGAGAGGGAAACAGCCGAAAGGCAAGCCTCAAGCCTGACGCAGAACCTTGAAAACTAAATATGTCACCCATTTTATTAAGCTTGGATGCCACCACTTTCAAACAAACAACCGGAAAGTGGAGGACAATCCAAGACCGAGCAAAAGTGGTTAGACCATCCGAACCAGCGACGATTCTAGTTACTAGAAAAGTCGAGAGTTCACCCAAGATCGTCTAACACCTCAGAGCGGCAAAAGTGAAACAAAAACTCAGCCAAATTTGAGCGATCGCCTCCGGTTTATCAGGTTGAATCAGCCCCAAATTGGTAGAGTTAGAGCGAAACTAAGCTGAGCCGAAAAAATCCATATTTTTGCGTAAAAGATATGAGATGAACTCGGAATCTGGAAGATCGAAAGCAACTAGCAATAGATCGAAACAGACACATAGGAGTTAGGCGATCGCCATTCTAACCACAAATTAAAATAGCAGAATTCATGAGGTTGTAGCTCAATCGGGAGAGCGTGGATCTGTCAAAGCCAAGGTAGCGGGATCGAAACCCGTCAGCCTCGTTGATCTAGTCCTGTAGACGAAAATAATATTTGTTTTCTGGTGTTCCGACCAGCATAGGTATGGGTTTGACTATGGCAGTTAGGACAAAGTAAACGCAAGTTTTCTAGCCGATTGTCATTGTTAACACCGTTAATATGATCTAGGTGTAGGGTAAGCGGTTTACCGTTCCAGGTTGGCTCAATACCACACTCATAACAACGGTTTTCTAAAAGCCCTGCCTCAAACAATCGACTTTTAATGTGTTTGCGCCAAATGTAGGTTGCGTTTTCCACCAGAATGTCGTTTAGGTGAGACTTTCGGGTTCGCAGTGGTGGTTTGGGAGGTACGTAATAGTCTTTGTAATTAATACCTTCCTGAGCAAGACGAGTTTTGAGAGCTTCACTGCAAGTACCAGTAACTGCTTTGAAACCGAGCGATCGCAACACTCCAGACAGACTACCAGTTTCCTCCAATAGTCTAATTAGCTCATGGGTCGGAATTGTCCAGACAACGCTTGTTTTTTTTCTAGGCATGGCAATCATATCATGTCCTTAAGATTACCCATAATCATCAGCCGGGACACGGCACGATTAACGTTATCTGTTTGTCCGAGATATCTATGATGCCGTGTCCCTACGCAACGACGAGGTGAGGTTTTTTTATTATGGGCAATTCAACGGACATGATATCAGATATTTTAGTTACGACCTTTAGTTTACTAAAAAAATGGTCTTAACTAAATAATCCATATAACCCCAATCTGGTTGGGAGTATTAACGACTGAGTACCCAAGTGGTTGAAGGGGGGAGTCTGCAAAACTCCTATGCGTGAGTTCAAATCTCACCTCAGTCTCCAAATATTGCAGCGTAACTTAATGGTAAAGTCCCAGAGCTTCATAACTTGGTTTATACGGGTTCAAATCCCGCCGCTGCGACCAAATGCAGGGATGGTGTAACGGCAGCATAGGGGTCTCCAAAGCCTTTGGTCTGGGTTCAAATCCTAGTCTCTGCGTTCTACTGCGTGTCCTAACATGAGAAGCTTACAAACTGGTAAAACTGATCTTCCAAACATCAGTAAGTAGGTTCGATTCCTACAGCCTCCGCCAACATGGGGGCTGAAAAATAGCTGCTCAAACTTGCACGCGGTAGATATATGCCCTCGTGGACGAATGGTTAAGTCGCTGCTCTTTCAAAGCGGAGGTTGCGGGTTCGACCCCCGTCGAGGGAATGAAGGCTATTTTGGCTAAAGAAAGCAAGGTTTTAAGTTATGAAATCACTCAATCGCGAGCATTTCATCAATCTAAAATCTAAAATCTAAAATCTAAAATCCAAAATAGTTAAGTTTGGGTCGGTGGCTGAGTCAGGTTAAAAGCGGTGGTCTGTAAAACCATCCTCTGCGGAGTTCGCTGGTTCAAATCCAGCTCGACCCATTAGCAATTGTTGGGTGCAATTGCAATACAAGAGAGCGTAGTTGAAACAGTTAACAATCCGCTCTCGTTTTGGAGAGGTGGCTGAGTGGTTAAAAGCATCCTCCTGCTAAGAGGAAACGGGCAGTTAATGCACGTCGCAGGTTCAAATCCTGTCCTCTCCGTTTTGAGAGCGTGGTGTAATCGGATAACATCTCAGTCTACGAAACTGAAGACTTGAGGGTTCAAATCCCTCCGCTCTCGTTTTCCCCCGGTAGCTCAGTTTGGTCAGAGCGCTTGACTGAAAATCAAGAGGTCGTCAGTTCGATACTGACCTGGGGGGCTGTTATTGCCTCATAGCTCAATGGCAGAGCGACGCGCTGTTAACGCGGGGGTTGTAGGTTCAAGTCCTACTGGGGCAGTTCTTGCCAGGTGGACGAATTGGCAAGTCACACTGTAGCCTTCCATTTATAATAATAATTGGTTGATTCCTGTACTTATTCCAATGAAATACACCAAAGAAGTTTTGGAAGAAGCTGTTAAACAGTCCTTCTCTGTAAGTGAGGTTTTGAGGAAACTTGGTATCGCAGGTGGAGGAAGTCATGGCTACATAACTAGGCGTATTAAAGAGTTATGTATTGATACATCTCACTTTAAAAAACACGGCGAAAACTTGAAAGAGTTCCGCCCCAAAAAGCCTTGGCAAGAAGTTTTGGTCTTAAATTTGAGTAACAAAAGAACGCGAGGCGTTCAACTGAGACAAGCATTGCTAGAGATGGGGAGGGAGTATAAATGCGAAAATCCCAAATGTTCCATTCAAAGTGAGTGGTTAGGACGCAAGATAGTTTTAGACGTTGACCACATAAATGGGAACTGGCAAGATAACCGCCCAGGGAATGTAAGATTTCTTTGTCCTAATTGTCACAGACAAACTGCAACCTATGGAAATAAGCGCCGACAAGTAGAAAGAAAGAAATATGTATCGCAACCAAATAAGAAAGTTCCCCACATGAAAGCCAGAAAAGTTGAGCGCCCCTCTAAGGAGGAACTGGCAAAAATGATATGGGAAAAACCAACCACTCACATAGCTAAAGATTTTGGTGTCAGTAGTAAGGCAATAGAAAAATGGTGCAAAGCTTATGAAATCCAAAAACCACCCAGGGGATATTGGAATAAACATAATCAATCCCCAAGCATAATGTTGAATCAATCTAAGTTATTAGATTGAGGAGTCGCCTAATAGGTATGGCACCGCTCTTTGAAAGCGGAAAAATGCAGGTTCGATCCCTGCCTCCTCAGTTAGTTCTCTCAAGGAAAGCGATCGCACAGAGAACAATAAATTTTTGCTCCTGTAGCCCAACTGGAAGAGGCGGCTAATTCAAAATTAGCAGGATGTGAGTTCAAATCTCACCAGGAGCATTCAATCTTGCTCCTGTAGCCCAATTGGTAGTAGGCGGCAGATTTAAAATCTGTTTTTTTGTGAGGGTTCGAGTCCCTCCAGGAGCATAAACGGGATGTGGCGCAACTTGGTAGCGCGGCTCCTTTGGGAGGAGAAGGTTGCGGGTTCAAATCCTGCCATCCCGATAAACCCCTGTGATGTAATTGGAAAACATCGCTTACTCAGGATAAGCGTCTTACAGGTTCGATGCCTGTCAGGGGTATTAGGTATTAAACCTAAATCCGTCAAGTGTGGAAACTTCAGTACTCAAATCGTAATAAGTCAACTTCCTTTAGATTTCAAGGTAAGCCAATTTGTTATCGATAACCTGAGTAACTATTTGCAGGTACTTGCGAGCTTTATCTACCTTAAAGTATGTAAACCATGAAGTATCAATAATACACAGTTCTATACCATTTTCTAAGCAAGCCTGAAATTTTCTTTCATCATTGTTTTGAATTTGCGATAGTTTTTCTTCTCCATAGATAGCCTCATAATGGAAAATACCGTTTAACTCTATGGCTAGGCCGATGGATGGAATATAGATGTCTAACTCAGCGTTAATAGCATTTTTACGATTGTAATGTATTTCTAAATGGGGATAGATTATGGATAGCTGAGATTCAAGCCAAATTTCAAGTTTTGATCGGCGATTACCTTTGGTTTTATTTCGGTTTGAATAACTAGCAGAGCAGGAGCGAGAACAAAAATTATTCTTTGTTTGCCTAATCTGGGCTTCTTCTTTGATAAATGTAGTGTTGCACCAGGCGCAAACGACCTGTTTTCTTTTATTCTGAGCTAACCAATGACATTCGTTAGAACAGAACTGCCTCCAACCTTTTTTTACATCCTGATTGTACTTACTAACACACCGAGTAAATCGTTTTTGGCAGTAATCGCACACAACTTCTACTTTTTTAATCATAGCCGTGAGGTATGGCAATAAAAGATTTATAACATAATTTTAAATTTTCAATTCCTGTCGGGAGTACTGTACTACTTTGGGTCGTTGGCAGAGCGGATATGCAGCTGCCTTTTAAGCAGACTTATCCAGGTTCAACCCCTGGGCGACCCACCAATTATGGGCGTTTGGCAGAACGGTTATGCTCCTGACTCTTAATCAGGCTGACACAGGTTCGACCCCTGTAGCGCCCATCAAATTCTGCCAGGAGCATGAATTATCCGGGTGTGGCGCAGTTTGGTTAAGCGCGTCTGTCTGGGGGGCTTTTATGTCGCTGGTTCAAATCCAGTCACTCGGATTAATCTGGGTGTGGCGCAGTTGGGAGCGCGGGAGTTTCGGGTACTCCAGGTCGCTGGTTCAATCCCAGCCACTCAGATTCTATTTGTGTTGATTTGTCATAATGGAGAAAGAAGCATTTATTAAACTAACTATGCAATGCGAACTGTGTGAAAGAGAGATGGAAAATTTAACAGTCCATCACCTAGTTACCAGACAAAATACCAAACGCAAAAAGTTAGAACCTGGCCCGACAATTGATATTTGTTCAGCTTGCCATCGACAAATTCATGTCTTATTTGACAACAAACGGCTGGCTCAAGAATTAAACAGGAAAGAAAAGCTCAGGCACGAGCCTCAAATGCAGAAATTTCTATCTTGGGTTAGGAAGCAAGATCCTGGTAAGCGCGTATCAGTTCATCGCCAAAAGTAGAGCAATTTTAAATCGATTTTTGCCCTTGTAGCCCAATTGGAAGCAGGCGCTTCCCTTAGAAGGAAGAGGTTGCTGGTTCGACTCCAGTCAAGGGCATTTGGTGACGTTGCGGGGATGGAGCAACGGTGGCTCATCAGGCTCATAACCTGAATATCAGACAGGTTCAATTCCTGCCCCCGCCACCAAAATTGCAGGTGTGGTGCAATGGCTAGCATAGGAGCGTCGTAACCTTCTGATGCGAGTTCAAATCTCGCCACCTGCTTGGGAGTATATGAGCGATCGCATCTTAATTAAAGCTGCGATTTCCTCCCTCCCAAATTTGCAGTTGTCTATCAGCAGCAACTATGCAATTCAGAAACTTGGGTGGATGCAGGAAGTTGTCATAAGCTAATGCCATCTGTCTGGCAGCTTCGTTATAGGGAACTCGCCCTATTCCCGTACCTAAACCAGGACAGGCAATGCTATTAATTTTGCGTTCGGCATATTGATTGTGTCGTCGAACTGCAAGCAGCATTGCCCACATGGCTATGTATGGAATGTCGGTGCCAGCAATAGACATTGGCACTCGCATGGTGGGTGTGTGAGCTAGAAAAGGATGTTTTGGACAATCTGTTTCGACGATAAATGATGTTCCTACAGGTTGTTCGCCCAGGAATTCTTCCAAGATGTATTGCTGAACTTTTGTCATCAGAGAGTCACCAAAGAATCTGACAATTGCTGCATCCATGCCACCATCCATCATGCCAAATGAATTGGCAGGGCTAACTAAACAGTCAAATTCTGGCAACCAATCGAAATAGTTATTGACTATTTCAACGTTGGGTAAATAGCTGAAATGCTGTTGGAAAGCTGCAAATAGTTGCGAACTAGGTGCTACCAGTATTAGTTTCAAATTTTGCGATTACCTCCGCTTAGAATGCTATTTTAGTTGCCTGGTAAAGCGCGTGTCAATATATAGGGTTGCTGGTGCGTTAGCGAAGCGTAACGCACCCTACATATAGTCCTGAATTAGTTGTAATGCAGATGTGGTGTAAGTGGTTAGCATCAGAATTTGGTATGTTCTGGATGTGGGTTCAACTCCCGCCGTCTGCTTTCAAAATGCAGGTGTGATGTAATTGGCAACATGAGGCTCTTGTAAAGCTTTCTTGCGAGTTCAAATCTCGCCATCTGCTCTTTTCAAAATGCGGATATGGTGTAGTGGCAGCATGTGAGTCTTCCAAACTCTGGGCACGAGTTCGAGCCTCGTTATCCGCTTTTTCAATTATGCGGGTGTGATGTAATTTTTAAAGCCTGATATTCCAATTCTGATAACAACATTTGGAGTCTTCTTGTTCTTGACATAATCTCTAATCATGTGTATGATTAGAGCATATCAGAATTAAGTTTCTGAATTTCCCTCACGGCTGAAAGTGCTGGAGCATATTCTAAAAATCCCTTCGGGGACATATTAGGCGTTGTTTGGTGATGTGGTAATACTAGGGACGGAGCCGTTCCGAGCGAACTAGCCAAATGATAACGACAAAACCGCAAGCAAGTAGGCGAGTCTGAAAGCAGATGTCCTAATACCTCTTAGAGCGGTTGTTCGCAAAGCTAGGAAAAATCAACCAGATAGTCATTCTGTGCAAACAGATTAGGACGAAAAGTTGATTCGGACTCCTAGCGTGAATCCCCGTTGATTTATCGCGGGGTGTGGCTCAATCAGCGCATGGGTCCCTTGTCCCATCATCCGCTTTTGTAGTCCTGTAGCTCAGTTGGGAGAGCGCCTCTCTTACAAAGAGGATGCCACGGGTTCAAATCCTGCCAGGACTATTTGACTTTAGATTTTAGATTTCAGATTTCAGATTTATGGGAGTGTAGCTCAATGGATAGAGCGCTGCGCTTCGGACGCAGATGTTGTGGGTTCGAGTCCTTCCACTCTCGCTGAAAAAGCCTCCATAGCTCAGGGGACAGAGCAGCTCTCTTCTAAAGAGATGGCCCCAGGTTCAAATCCTGGTGGAGGCGTTAGTTCAATTAGTAATTAATTAAAGGAGGTGGTTCCATTCACTGGCTAATTTTCTGTACAAAGAGCGATCGCACCTACCAAAGCGTACCCTAACATCCTCTGAGCCTGCATCTTACAAATCAAGGAGTTTTCCCATGCCTGTAATTGCTATGGAAGTAAAAACCGCGCAAAATCATCCGAATGCTGATGCGCTGCGTCTCTATAGTTTTGCAGCTCCGGGGTGGGAATCCGTGCAAATAGTTGCTAACTCAGAAAACATTTATGAGGTGGGCGATATCGTTGCGATCGCTTTAACTGATTCAGTGCTGAAAGATGGCACGAAAATCAAACCTGTAAAGCTGCGAGGCGTTTACTCTTTTGGCATGGCTCTCGGCAAGGTTGAGGAAACTATTGGCACCGAGCTGTCGGCTATTTACTGTCAAGAAACAGTGGCGCAATCGGCAGTCATACAAACATGGCCTAGCATCGAACTGCTGTACAATCTCCGCCGCAGTTTAGAAGCAGTCGGGGAAGCTCCTAAGATAACTTATCGAGCTAAAGTTAAACTCGACGGGACGAATGGTGGCATTCAAATCTTTACCGATGGTAGAGTTGCCGTCCAAAGTCGGTCGCAGATAATTTCACCAGAAAACGACAATCTCGGCTTCGCTAATTGGGTAAGTCAAAACATCGATGTTTTTGCTCGGTTGGCAAGTCCCGAACATGCGACTATTTTTGGGGAATGGTGCGGTAAAGGCATTCAAAAACGCACGGCTGTATCTCAGGTCGATCGCAAAATCTTTGCGGTGTTTGCGGTTCAATTCGGCGGCGTAGATGGAAAGTTAGCAAAACTGGAAATTTGCCCCGACAAAATCGCTGAGTTTTTGCCAAAGCATCCCGATATTTTTGTCTTGCCTTTTTATGGAGAACCGTTTATTTTGGATTTTGGCGCTCGCGAGCAACTGGCATCAGTTGTTGACACCCTCAATCAAGCGGTTGATACTGTAGAAAAAGTCGATCCTTGGGTGAAAGAAACTTTTGGCATCGAAGGGCTTGGCGAGGGATTGGTAATGTTCCCAGAAAGCGGCGAACTTTCAGAACGGCTGTCTTATGCGGAACTGCTGTTCAAAGCTAAAGGTGAAAAACACCAAGCAGTAAAAACGAAAGCACCAGTTCAAATTGACCCAGAAGTTGCTCAAAGTATTGAAGATTTTGTGAATCTTTTTGTCACACCTGCTCGCCTAGAACAAGCGGTAACAGCAGTTGGCTGCGATCGGTTTGATATGGCAAAAATCGGAGCATTTTTGCAGTGGTTTATGGCTGACGTGCAAAAAGAAAGTGCTGCTGAATTAGAGGTGGCTCAACTCTCTTGGAAAGATGTTAATAAAGCTGTGATGAAATCTGCTAAGGAATGGTATCAGGAAAAGGCTAAATCTTTGTAGGTTGCGGAACGGCAATAACTAAGAGCCTGTGCGATCGCACCCACAAAGCGTGCCCTAACATCCTTTGAGCCTACATACTTTAGTACGAGAGGAAAAGTACTACCGTCAAAACGGTAGGCGCGTGGGAACGGGGAGTGCGAAAAACCTGGGAGGTTGGCTTGAAGGTAGCCATCCTTTAAAGAGTGTGTAGTAACTCACCAGCGGAGTCCCCCTAGTATCTGAGAAAGCGCAATGCTCTGGTAACTTGCACGCTATTTTATCTGGTGCGATTGCGCTACCGCGCACGCTTCGCGATCGCTTGCGGAATTTCACTAAATGGGTCTGTAGCTTAATTAGGTAAAGCGTTTAGCTGGCTGCTAAAAAGATGTCGGTTCGATTCCGACCAGTATCCACCAAATTATCAATTGCTGAAAATTATGCCGATTTATTTTTACAGCACGAGGGGTGAATATGGTTGTTTTTCTAACTTTTCTCGCCACGGTTTTGAGCTAGATGGTGCTTGGTGGGCGACGAGCGAACATTATTTTCAAGCGCAAAAGTTTGTGACCACTGACCGCGATTGGTTTGAAAAAATTCGCGAAGTCAACAATCCGAAAGATGCGGCTCGAATGGGACGCGATCGCTCTCACCCTTTGCGTAGCGATTGGGAACAAGTCAAAGACACAATCATGCAACAAGCAGTATTGCGGAAATTTGAAACCCATGCCGACATCCGCGATATTCTTCTCGCTACAGGCGATGAATTAATTGTGGAAAATGCACCGGGAGATTACTACTGGGGTTGCGGCAAAGATGGCAGCGGTAAAAATAAATTAGGGCAGATTTTAATGGCAGTGCGCGAGGAATTGAGAATTGCTAATTGCTAATTGCTAATTGCTAATTGCTAATTCTCTGCTTCTATGACCTAGTACTGATAGTTTTCATGGGGACTTGATGTAACGGGAACATGCGATCCTTGCAAGATTGCTACAGGGGTTCAACTCCCCTAGTCTCCACTTTGTGGGAAAAACTATGTTTCGCACAAACCTAGTTTTTTCTACTAAATATGGTGTCTGAAGTCGAAGTGGTCGAGACACCAGGCTGTGACCCTGGTAATTAGCGGGTTCGAGGCCCGTCAGACACCTTTGAATGGAAGGTGCCGCCGAATGGACGGCAAGCGGCCTTGAAAGCCGTGGTACGGGTTAACTGTAGAAGTTCGATTCTTCCACCTTCCTTCTATCTTGCAAATTTGCCCGTGAACTAAAGTTCCGGCTCAAAGCTAAAACCCGTTAAAACGGGTTGGGATTTCTAGATAAATGAGATCTTTCAGTCAGTTTCAACTGACTTTAGCTATTAGCCGGAAATTTATTTCTGGGCGGGTTATGAGAATGATGCAAGAGCTGAATCTAAGTTTCGCACCAGAGGCGGAAATAGTGACGCGCACAGCCGATAACTGTGTTTTAGGAGGGGCAGTACCTCCCTGGTGCATGGGGAAGATGCCGCTGATTGGACGGCAACCAGTCTCGAAAACTGGGGTACAGGTAACACTTGTAAAGGTTCGATTCCTTCATCTTCCGTTTGACCACCGAAGGCGGAAATAGTTGTGCTGATATGGCACAATTCTGAGAACGAGCGGTGTGTTAAATTGGTGTGGTAAGCACAATAGAGTTTTGTAGAATATGACTTTCAGTGATGTGGTCGAAACAATCAAGAGTCTCTCTACTGACGAAAAGCAAGAGCTTCAACTGTTATTGAAGCAATATATTCGTGAAGAGCGTCGTGAAGAGATGTACGAAAACTTTAAGTCAGCCCAGCTTGAACAACAAAAAGGTGAATTGATATTTTCCGCCAATATTAATGAACTGAGACAACTAATAGAGGAATAATCGTGGAAGTCAGTTTCAGTTCTTCATTCAAGCGGGCTTTCAAAAAGCGCATCAAAGGTAATGCCGATTTGGAGGCGAAATTTTGGCAGAAGTTAGAACAGTTCATCTTAGAACCGTTTGAGCCGGGTTTGAAAACTCATAAATTGTCAGGCAGGCTCAAGGAATTTTGGAGTTTTAGCGTAGATTACGACGAAAGAGTATTGTTCTACTTTACAGAAGATGGAAAAGCTGTGTTTGTAGATATTGGGAGTCATGACGAAGTATATTAGACCTCTCCAACAAAGAATCTAGAACCCTTGTCCTGTCTAGACGAAAACCTAATTATTGGAGAAGTCTATTGAGCAGCAGCTGAAATAGTCATGCACACAGTCGATAACTGTGGTAGGATTAGTTAGAATACAGGCTCTGTATTTTTTGGTGACAATCTGTCAACCCCGCACTTACTAAGGGGTTAATAGATGCTTGTCACACTCTCAGGTTTGTATAACAATCTGGTAGCATATAGAACCTATGCGTCTTGACTCCGTTTTCATCAGGTTTTACAAATCATTTAACGTTGACTACATGAGGCAACATGATTCCAGGGTTCAGAAAAAGCCCTGGGAGATCATTAAATCTGGCGATGCTGAAATGTGGTATCCCTACATTCAAGTACCAATAGACTCTAAAATAACAGCTGTCGTTGGTGCAAATGAGTCTGGTAAATCACATCTTCTAAGTGCTATTGAAAAGGCAATTACTGGAAAGGATTACAAGGAACAACCAATTTCCTCAAGAGATTTCTGTCGCTACTCAGAACGTTTCCTCGTAACTTCTGATAGGAATCACCTACCTGATTTTGGTACAGAGTGGTCTTGCGTATCTGAAATAGAGTGTAAACGGATAAAATCACTATCTGATATTCCTCAAAGCCGTTCATTTGATAAATTTTTCCTGTTTAGAACTGGCAATAATCTGCTAACTATTTACCTTGCTGAAGAGGAAGCAAAATATTCTAGATACCAAGTTGACCCTGAAAACAATAATGATTTCAAAGATATCCTTCCAGGAACTCGCAGACTGAAAAGTAATATAGCTCTTCCTTCAAGCATACCAGTTCAGAAGATCGTTCAAAAAGTGACGGGAGAGTCTAACTGTACTAGATATGAAATTCTTTCAGCTAGGGAGCGTCAGAGAATTCGCAAATTAATAGATGAGTTTTACAAAAATCCTGAAAAATTCAACCAAAATAAGGCTGTATATGGTTCTAATGAAGATGCACGCTCAAATAAAGTAATACAAGAACTTATCAGCATTTTGTCTAATCCTGACAGCAACTTAAATGAGGAAGATATAGATAAGCAGGAAGAAGAAGTTAATCTGGCCTATAACCTACTGTGTAAAATTGCCGAGGTCAAAGAAGGATTTTTACTAGATTTAGCTAACTCTATGGAAGCTAATGATGTAGGTTATACACAAGCCTTGGTTGACAAAATAAATAGACAGTTATCGGCAAATCTAAATTTTCCAAATTACTGGGTTCAAGATAGTAAATTTCGCTTGCTAATGTCAGCTAAAGATCACAACCTTGAGTTCACAATACTTGATAGGACTGGTAGTAAGTACTCGTTTGAAGAACGTAGTAGTGGACTGAAATATTTCCTAAGTTACTTCATTCAGCATCGTTCTTATGAACCACCCGATCATGTTCCCGAAATTCTTCTGATGGATGAGCCAGATGCTTTCTTATCTAGTCAGGCACAACAAGATCTATTGAAGATTTTTGAAGAAGTAGCAGGCTTGAAAGATAGCAAGTTTGCATCGCAGGTTATTTACGTTACTCACTCACCTTTTCTAATAGATAAAAACCATGCTGAACGAATTCGTGTTCTAGATAAGGGCAGTGACTATGAAGGCACTCGTATGGTAAAAAGTGTATCTAAAAATCACTATGAACCATTACGTTCTGCATTCGGAGCTTTTGTAGCTGAGACTGTTTATATTAGTCATTGCAACTTGATGGTAGAAGGCCCTGTTGATCAAGTACTTCTCGCAGGCGCTTCAACATATCTGCGTACTTTTGAAATTGCATCCAAACGAGAGTCTCTTAACCTGAATGAAGTTACTATTGTCCCTGCTGGAGGAGCCTCAAACATTCCTTATCTAACTTATCTGGCGCGTGGACGAGACTCAGAACAGCCAGCCGTAATTGTTTTATTAGACAGCGATAAAGATGGGAATCAAGCCAAAAAAGAGTTAACAGAAAAAGGTTATGGACCCAGGAAAAAAGCACCTCTTAAAAAAGATTTCGTGCTTCAAGTTGGTGATTTGAAAAACTGTGGTATAAATTTTGCGGAAAAGCTTTCAAGCCCTGAAGTTGAAGATTTGATTCCAATTCTTATTAGTGTATTGGCTGCTCAAAAGTTTGCTTTAGAAGTGCGCGGTATTAGAGAACGTGATGTAAAAGATATTACAGAAGAATTTGTTCAAAAGAGGGTAGAATCCGGTGAAACGATGTTTGATGCAGTGAATGCTTGCGTCAAGGCATGTTCAAAAGAGCCACACGATCTTGATAAGGTTGGTTTCGCACGAAGTGTTATCGAAGTAGTCAACGCATTGAAAAAGGACATCAATCGAGAACACAGGTATACTGAGGCTTTAGATAAATTTGAATTTAACTTCAAGACATTATTTAGGGAACTTGATAAACGGAAATCTCTGGCAGAGCTTGAACGCACTAGAGAAAAAGCTTCTCAGAAAGTAAAAGATCTTGAGGAAAGCTTTTTCGCCAATCATCCAAATAGTGCTAATCGAGAAGACGTTGTAGAGTTTTTAGAAAAGCTAGAAGCATTATTACTATTAGACAGTAGTTTTGATGGTGATGAAATTAGAAAAGGGATAGCAGGCATTCGTAACGACTATAAGTTGCAAGTTAATTTGGGAGAGCGTGTAGAAAACTATGAACAATTTAAACTTGATGTAGAACGTCTTAAGTACTTAGGAAAGTTTGCTAGTCAAGAGAGGGCAGAACATGATGGAATTAGTAGTGATGCTAATAGTATGTCTAGTCCATTGTCAGACAATTCTGTTTTAGCTGATAATGCTTCAAACCAAGATGATTCAGCCAACACTTCACCATCTAACTCAAAATTTACAGATGGTAGAAAACCAAAAGCTGGCAAGAATGAAAATCAGGATGACCCTGCCACCTGAGAGAAATCTCTTCTTTCCCCAGCAGCCTAACAATGGGGTAAAGCTGATAGCAAGGAGAGATAGGTATTGAGTTAGAGGTTATCTGTTGCCGCTCACATTTACCGTTAGCGCATTAAATATGCGATCGCATCCCCAAAACTCATAGGAAATACCTTCTTATTTCGTGGAAAAGAGGAAGAACTATGATTAGTTGGAATTATCGTGTTTTCCAAGAACCCGACGGCGATTATGCGATCCGAGAAGTGATTTATGGTGAAAATGGCGAGATCGTTGGTTGTACTGAGAATCCGGTTGAACCATTCGGACGCACGCTAGAAGAGTTGGCACAAAGTATTGAGGATTTCAAAGCGGCTCTTCAACTACCCGTCTTGACACTTGAGGATATGCCAAAGCTACCGACATCTCCCAAAAAAAGATTGCGATCGCGCACAATATCAAGCGAACAACTCCGGATACAACTTGGGTTAATTAATCCAACTAATTCAGAAATAAGTGCTTCGTGAATATTGTTGTGAAAAGCCTACGGTATAGCGAAGCTATATCTGTCGTCATTGCGCTTGATTATTAGCGCAGCAAAGATGCGTAGGAAATAGCCTTGTCGTTAGCGATCGCATCCCCAAATCTCTTGTTTCACAAAGCGCGATCGCTTCTATATCTAGACTTTAATCAAGGTAAAAATGGAATTATTATTTATTTATGGCCCTGCCGCTGTTGGCAAATTAACCATAGGTCGCGAACTGGCAAAATTAACTGGCTTTCGTCTTTTTCACAATCATTTGACAGTAGATGCTGTCATGGCTGTCTTCGATTTCGGTAGCGAACCATTTATTAAGTTGCGCGAACAGATTTGGCTTTCCGTTTTCCAGGAGGCTGTTCAGCATGATGTGTCGCTGATTTTTACCTTTTCACCAGAGCGAACAGTTCGGACTTCTTTCATTCAGGATACCCTTGATACCGTCGAGAGAGGGGGAGGAAAAGTTCTATTTGTCGAATTAACTTGTCCGATTGAAGAATTAGAACGACGGATTGAAAATCCATCGCGAGCAGAGTTTAATAAATTGCGATCGCTTGAAGTTTTTCGTAATATCCGTCAAGCCGGAAAGCATCTATACCCCAAACTACCAAATTCTGGACTAACAATCGATACAAGTCAGATGACTCCTCAAGCAGCAGCGCATAAAATATGTGATTTTTTTGGATTAAAAGTGCTACAAGGTTGAAAATTTTGCTCATCGTTCATATATCCACTCCAGTGGATTGGAGAGTTTAATATGCGAGAACTAAAGTATTACGTAGCTTGCAGTGTTGATGGGTTTATTGCTCGCAAAGACGGCTCATTTGAAGGCTTTCTCCAGGAAGGCGAGCATATCGCAGGGTTGTTTGAATCTTTTCCCGAAACTTTTCCAGTTCACTTTCGCAACGCACTGGGTATCCATCCAGAAAATAAGTGCTTTGATGTCGTTCTAATGGGGCGCAAAACATACGAGGTGGGGCTAAAATTTGGTATTACTAACCCTTACCCGCACCTGAAACAGTATCTCTTTTCACGCAACATGAAAGCAAGTCCAGATCCGAATGTTGAACTCGTCTCGGAAGATGCGATCGCATTTGTCAAAAGTTTGAAAAATGAAACAGGCAAGGACATCTGGCTTTGTGGTGGTGCAGATTTAGCCGCAACGCTGTTTGCCGAAAAATTGATTGACAAGCTAATCCTCAAAGTCAATCCATTTATAATGGGTTCAGGAATTCCGCTTTTTGGAGGAGCGAACGCGCCAACCGATCTAGAACTCACCGACAGCAAGATTTATGGAAATGGTGTCTTAGTACTTCATTATCGGGTGAGAACTTGAATCGCTGTGGTATAATATATGCCTGATGTAACAGTTATACAACAATATTGTACAATAAAGGCATGAATATTGAATCTCTCAAATTAGAATTAATTCAGTGGATTTTATTGTTGAAAGATCTTCAACTTTTAAACGAAATCCAAAAATTTAAAGAAAATGCAGTGGAAAATAGTGTTGCGGTTCAACCTCGTCAATTTGGTTGTGGCAAAGGCATTTTTACTTATGTGGCAGATGATTTTGATGCAACACCTCCAGGTTTTGAAGAATACATGCTGCCATGAAATATCTCATCGATACTCACATTCTGATTTGGTTTATTGAAGGGGATGAAAAGCTTTCCGAAGCAGCACGCTCGTTAATTGCTAATCCTGCCAATGAAATTTACGTTAGCCAAGCTAGCTTGTGGGAAATGACCATCAAGATTAGTATTGGTAAATTGTCATTGTCGATTTCGCTTTCCGAGTTAGAACTATTTCTGGTCAGTAACCAGTTTCAAATTTTAGAAACTCAATTTCGTCATTACGAAATCTTGCAGGATTTGCCCTTTCATCATCAAGATCCTTTCGATCGCATGATTATTGCTCAGGCGAAAGCAGAAAATTATACAATCATCACCCATGACGATCGCTTCAAACTGTACGATGTAAAATTACTCTGATTTGAAATAGATTTTAGATTGAATTCCAATCTGCAATCTGAAATCTGCAATTTGCAATTTGCAATTATTTTTTCCCTTGCCTGCCGGATGCAGACCTATCTTTCCTAAAGATGGAGTGTCAAGTTCGACTCTTGAGCAAGGGGCTGATTTGATTTTAGATTTTAGATTTTAGATTTTAGATTTTAGATTGAATTATCTATTTCAATCTGCAATCTTCAATCTCAAATCTGAAATTCATTGGAAGGTGCGGCTGTGTGGACGGCAACTGGTTTGGAATACCAGCGTGCAGCTTCATGCTGTAGAGGTTCGACTCCTCCACTTTCCGTTTATTTGTTAACGGTTTGTTAACAGCTATTTCTAACCAAAAGGAGGATCTAAAGTGCATGGCACGCACCAAATTTGAACGGAAAAAACCCCATGTTAATATTGGCACGATCGGTCACGTTGACCACGGGAAAACTACTCTAACGGCAGCAATTACTATGACTTTGGCTGCGCGAGGACAAGCTATCGCAACATCCTACGATCAAATTGACTCGGCACCGGAAGAAAAGCAACGCGGCATTACCATCAATACTGCCCACGTAGAGTACGAAACCGATTCGCGCCACTACGCCCACGTAGATTGTCCCGGACATGCGGACTACGTAAAAAACATGATTACGGGTGCCGCGCAAATGGATGGTGCAATCCTCGTTGTATCAGCAGCAGATGGCCCAATGCCGCAAACGCGGGAACACATTCTGTTAGCGCGACAAGTCGGCGTGCCTTATCTGGTTGTGTTTTTGAACAAAAAAGATCTGGTGGACGATGAGGAAATTTTGGAACTGGTAGAACTCGAAGTCCGCGAACTTTTGAGTTCTTACAACTTCCCCGGCGACGAGATTCCAATTGTGGCAGGTTCGGCTTTTAAAGCGTTAGAAAAAATGACCGCCAATCCCAAAATGCAACGTGGTGAAAATGAGTGGGTGGATACAATTTACCAACTCATGGATGCGGTAGATTCTTATGTGCCAACACCTGTACGAGAAGTCGAGCAACCGTTCTTAATGGCTGTGGAAAATGTTGTTTCTATTACTGGTCAAGGAACCGTCGCCACGGGTTTGATCGAACGGGGTGAAATTAAAGTCGGCGATCCGGTTGAATTGGTTGGTTTGAAGGACACAAAAAGCGCCGTTGTCAAGGGAATAGAAACATTTCGTAAAAGCCTGGATAAAGCGATCGCTGGCGACAATGCTGGTTTATTGCTGCGGGGTATCCAAAAGCAGGAAATCGAACGGGGAATGGCACTTGTTAAACCTGGTTCGATTACGCCGCATACCGCATTCGAGTCTGAAGTGTACGTTTTGACAGCAAAAGAAGGTGGTCGCAAGACGCCATTTTTTGCCGGATATCAGCCTCAATTCTTCGTGCGGACAACCGATGTTACCGGGAAAATATCATCGTTTATGGCAGATGATGGCAGTGTAGCCGAAATGGTGATACCGGGCGATCGCATCAAAATGACCGTCGAATTGGGGAAAGCGATCGCCATCGAACAAGGAATGCGTTTCGCCATCCGCGAAGGCGGTCATACCATCGGCGCTGGCGTCGTTTCCAAAATCCTCAAATAGACTTCTCCAATAATTCTTGTGGGGTGGGCATTCTGCCCGCCAAAGAGAGTAGTTTTTGGAGAAGTTTAATAGCTTACCTCCAGACAAATTCCGAGCAGAAAAGTATGACAAATTTTCACATCTTGCATCTGCCCGACGACCCGCCCGGAAATCAATTTCCGGGCTAACAGCGAAAGTCCATTAAAATGGACTGAAATATTGTCTGAATTGCTAGTCCTCTTAAGAGGACTTTCGCTATTAGCCTGCGAATTGATTCGCAGGCGGGTGATGATACATATGCAAGATCTCTGCTTTTCTGCTTTTATCTCAAAATATTGTGGGAATGTAGCTCAATCAGGCAGAGCAGTAGGCTCTTAACCGAATGGTTGCAGGTTCAATTCCTGTCATTCCCATAAGAGGATTTTAGATTGCAGATTGAAGATTGCAGATTTAATTCCAATCTGAAATCTTCAATCTGCAATCTGCAATTATTTGGGTGGTTGGCATAGCGGCTGTGCAGCGGTCTTTTAACCCGCCCAAGATAGGTTCGATTCCTATACCACCCATAGGAATTTTAAATTTTAAATTTTAGATTTTGGCTTGAATGTTGACTGTTGGATTCAAGTGTTTGAAAAGTAGGGGCACGGCGTGAGTAAATAAAAGCGACAAACCGAAATATTGATAATGCCGTGCCCCTACCGCACATGGGTTGACTTTCATTCAGTTATGGCGTCTACACCCGGTTCATGGGTGGCTGTGGGTTGTAACCGAATCATCAACTGTCTTAGCAAGAAAGCGTTGGCATTCCAAGCGGTATAAAGCGTTGCCCCTTTTCCCTTCAGCCTCAAAATCTGTTGAGCTTTGTCGTGGCAGATAGTCGCCAGCAGACTGACGACAGAAACCAAGCCCAGTTCATCCACAAGGGCTTCGAGTTGATCTTGTGTCATAAGTAAACCTTCAGGGTTGACTATTACCCTAATTTAACATAAAGTACCTTTTAAGGGTACTATAAGTGTACTTGAAGTTACTTGCTTTCTGGTTCGTCTACGAGGTTGTATTCCTTGACAGCCGCCATCACCAGCAGAGTGGACATGGGGACTCCTGTCTGTTGGGAGATTTTTCTCAGTTTGTCATGCAAGCTCTTAGGTACCGTGACTTTAATCACAGCCGTCTCTTCTTTTTGGGCCATTTTCAGCAGTTATCCCCGATCGGTGGTGTTTTTGTCATCTATGAGCTTATATTCTTTGAGAGTTGCCAGGATCATCAGTTTAGACATGGATATTCCCGATTCGTCAGATAGTTTCTTCAGCTTTTGGTAGATTCGGCTAGGCATTGTGACTTTTATGGTTTTAGAACTTTCCTCTTGTTCAGCCATTTTCAGCAGTCATACTTAAGATGACACCAGCTTATCCGCTTTCTGAGTACTGATAAAGGGTAGCTATAACCCTTGGAAGTACCGATTTAGTGGTAGAGGCGGGGTAAAAGATAGCTTTTACGAGTTTGAACGTTCCCCGCTGAGGTTATACTTTTCTATGGCAGCGATGAGCAGTAAGGTAGCCATTGGAATACCTCGGTTCTCCGATAGCTCTTTCAGCTTTTCGTGAATCTTTTTGGGCATGGTGACTTTAAGAGAAACTGTGTCTTGCTTTTTCGCGGTCATCTCGGTAGACAGTAAACTAACCTGATTATCTGTCCTATCCTGCCTTGGGTTGGTAAATACCCCTTGGGGATGTCTTAGTCAGGGTATCCTTGTGGGATGGCAACTAAGGTTACACTCAGCATCAAGCTAGACCCTGAAGTCAAGACTAATCTACTTTGTCATGCCTGCACCTAGAGTAAGTCCAGAAGCGGCATCCGCAGCAATTGTCTTCTTGATTAATGATGGTCTGTCGTCCGAATGGTTACGGTGTTACTTTACTCTTGAGTTGGCACTTTCCACATCTGTGTATTGGGTACTTGGAGAGTGGGATAGCTCTGGGCATAAAAATCTGGGAGCATTTAAGCTTGAACCAACTTTAGAGAACTTCCTCACAACAGTTGTTGCAGAAGGAAAGAGAAGATGGTGCTGACTTTTAACAGATAAATGAGTTGATTGAATACCTAACAATTCGTTGCACCGGACGGTTAGTGCGATCGCATTACCGTAGCTTGGGTTGACGATTGTTACTCAACGCTCACTGAGATAAGTAGAATATTGTGGAAGAAAGCGATCGCAATTTTTCGGAGCGATCGCTTTTTTAGTACTGATGACCTAAAATAGTCACTAAACGACTCCATACAAAAGACTGAAGGCTATGACACAAGCAACTCTAAATCAAATATTGAGCCAGCTTGACACTCTTGAACTAGAAGAACTTCATCAACTCAACCAAACAATTCAAAAGTATCTAGCTGATAAAGAAGAAATTGCCAAGCGAGCCGCATTTCATCAAGCACTACTTGATTCAGGCTTGGTCAAACAAATTAAACATCCTTTGTACGAGCCAATTTCTCAGCGACGGTTAATTCAAGTTGAAGGAAAGCCTGTTTCCGAGACTATTATCGAGGAACGCAGGTAGATGGCAATATATTTCATTGATAGTAGTGCATTGGTCAAGCGTTATATCTCTGAAACTGGTTCGACTTGGGTTTTAGGATTATTTGATCCTGCGTTAAGTAACGAAGTATTTATCGCAGCAGTCACTAGCGTAGAAATTATTGCTGCAATTACACGAAGATCTCGTAGCGGAAGTATCAGCATCACGGATGCAGCAGCGACACGTAGCCAGTTCAGAAGCGATCTGCTAAAAGACTATCAAATTATTGAAGTCACAGAAACTATTATCAATTCTGGAATGGCATTAGCTGAATCTCACGGATTGCGAGGTTATGATGCTATTCAACTGGCAGTTGGTCGAGCAGTTAATACCCTTTGCATCAACAATGGATTACTTCCTATCACTTTTGTATCCGCAGATAATGAGTTAAATGCAGCAGTAATAGCAGAGGGATTGGCAATTGAAAATCCTAATAACCATCCGTAGGATATTTCCCAATTCTTTTAGCCCACGGCATAATCGCTAAATTCCCGCATAAAAGGCGGATGAAACCCCAACACAATATCAGATTTGGGTACGCCCAAATCTACTATATCGGACGCAATATCATGCTCCGTTGAATTACAAAAAATCCAAAATTTTTCATTCCGAATCGCAAGATGGATCGCGCATTGATGAATCCATCGCTGATGATGCCAGCCCAAATGAACAATTTGATAGTGATGCCGCTCCGTATCAAAAATAGTTTCAACTTCAATCTCACCATAGGCAGGCTTAACCTGGGCATAACCCACCAATAATTGCTGCACAATTTGCTGATAATGCATTAATTTATCTGTCAGGTTTTCCCTAGGACAATCTGCTCCAATTTAATATCATATACAACCAGTTTAACTGCATTCTCTTGCACGATTGAGGCGGGAAAATCAAGCTGAAAAAAGCTGTTGTATGTCAGATCGGGAACTGCCAAATATAGGACGCGATCGCGTTCCTCACGCCGCAGTGCCGCACGATAGTTAATAAACTGTCCCAGTGCCATATGAAACTCTGAAATTGCCGATGCGCTAGCCAGAAAACTTTTGATTTCAACCGCAATTTTCTCACCAGCCCGCTCTGCTGCGAGTAGCCGTTCTGCGCCCAGATCGATCTCCATGTCTACACCACCCACTTTAATCTGTAATCGATCGTGGGTAACGTCCCAACCATCTTTGATTAGAGCATTTTTAACGACCTGATGAAAGCGATCTTTTTGATGTTTCACGATCCCAACCTATCACAATGCTCTCCAGACACCCAAAGAATCAATGGGTTTCCCGTCTCGCATTCTCTCGTCTTGGTGAGTACATCTACTCAAAACATCTTCGCCTAGTCCAGCGACCCAGGATTGTGAGTGCGATCGCATCGCCTTTGGTTGGGTTGACAATTGTTACCCAACCCTCACTCAGATAAGTAGAATATTGCGGAAGAAAGCGATCGCTTCGCGCCAGGGAGGCATATCGCTTTCAGCATTTCATTTAACAGAGTGTATTGACAAATAATTAATCTTATGCTAATAAACATAAAAACAGCCAAATCCCCATTCTAAAGTGCAAGATCTTGGTGTTAGTCTCAGCGGGCAGGCTCGTTAGTATCCGGATCGGTGTCTGGTCACCCGACTGGCTGAATATTCAGCTCGATATCTCTTCAAGTGCTTGACTCAGTTATCAAAGGATGGCAAAATATTCGGCTTAATGTTCGGCGAGTGGGTTGACCCGACGCTGGGCAGGATACCAAGGAGCCTACCGCTAAGACTTTCATCCAACTCATGTGGCTGGTGGTAGTTTTTTGAACAAAGCTTGGTTGCAGCTAGATGCGCGATTTATCTATGCTGTCGCATCAACCAATTACCGTTGTGGATATACTAAAATGACCAACATCAATCTCGCTTCAAACCAACCAAAAGCACCGCAAAAAACCTTAGTTTCGATTTATTGGAACTATCAAACTGCGCCCTATGTCAAGATAGCTGAGAATTTGTTGACTTTTGCTGAGTCGCGAGGAACTGTGGTAAACCGTCAGGTTTATAACAATTGGAGTCGTGAAAACAAAGCTAAACAAACTCTAGAAAATCTCGATTTTGATTGCATCGATGTTGTATCGAGAATCGATAGCGCTGTAGATTTCCAATTGTCGATAGACTGCGGTATCGACCCTGTAGATATAGTTATTATTGTGCTGGGCGATCGCTACGGTGACAATTTAATTGATGTCTTGCAGAAAACCGATAAAGACGTGATAGTTTTTGCTCGCAAAGGGCTGGAGGGTAGACCGCTCAAAAAGCTGGTTGATGAATTCTACATCATCGATGATTTACCTGGGTTAGTTGCAGATAAGACTCAGCCAGAAACTCAGCCAGAAACTCAGCCAGAAACTCAGTCAGAAACTCAGTTAGAAACTCAGTCAGAAACTCAGTCAGAAACTCAGCCAGAAACAAATGGCGCCCCGCCTGAGATGCCTTACGATCGGGCGATAGAGCATCTGCTGGATGCGATTGAGATAGTTCAAAGCCAAGGTAAGGCTACAGTATATACCCGCGTTTGCAACCAGATGCTGAAGCGCTTTCCACCAAATGTGGTATTTTCATCTATCACTAAGCCTGATGGCAAGAAATTTTCCTCATTTGGTAAGTTTGTTGATGCTGCTGTAAAAGATGGGAGAGTCCGAGTTAAAAATCAAGAATTGTTTTTGGCTCGAAGGAAAAAATAACACAACATTGTAGGGGCACGGCATTCAAAAAACTTTGATTTGGCGCAATCATTACTCATGCCGTGCCCCTACCCCCGTTGATTCTTACCCACAACGATCATAGAAACCGGATTTGGCGCGTAGGGGCACGGCAATCATAAAATTTCCCCTTGTACAGAAGATTTCGGATGTTCCCTACAACATTGACGACGATTTTTGATAGAAACCGGGTTTCTTTGTATAATACCTTCGCCAATTTTCTCAAACGCCCACACCCTGAAGGGTGTGGCTACACAAACTCTCGCCCGCCTGCGCGGGCTGAAATCCTTGTAGGCTGCCTTCGGCAGCCTTTGAATGCAATAGCCGCACCCTTCAGGGTGCCGGATACAAGGTGAAGGTGTTGATAACAGAACTGGTTTGCTATGCGATCGCTACCCAGGAAACTAGAGATCTACAGGAGTTACCGAGTTTCTGACCTCGTTGTGGGTAAGCACAACATTGTAGGGGCACGGCAGCAGTAATTTTTGCCGCCAAATCAAAGTTTTTCTTTAGCCTTAGCCCCTACCTCCGTTGATTCTGACGCACAACGATCCTAGAAACCGGATTTGGCGCCTCGGGGCACGGCAATCATAAAATTTCCCCTTGTACAGAAGATTTCGGATGCCGGATTTGGCGCCTCGGGGCACGGCAATCATAAAATTTCCCCTTGTACAGAAGATTTCGGATGCCGGATTTGGCGCGTAGGGGCACGGCAATCATAAACTTTCCCCTTGTACAGAAGATTTCGGATGCCGTGCCCCTACAACTCTTGACACCAAATTGAAATTGTGCTATCAAACATACAGACAGCAAACAGATTCACACTCAAAAGCGTCAAATCTTGATGGCTGTCTCAGCGGTAGGACTTGCATTATCCTGCCCATCGAGTCAACCCGTTATCTGATTTTTCAACCTGATCTATGGTCAATTCATTGACTAAACAGTCAGGGGGTTGACCATAGATTAGGTTGAATGCTCAGGCAACGGGTTGACTCGATGCTGGGCAGGATATTACAAGTCCTACCGCTGAGACTGGAACCAAAAGACTAAAGCTAGATGTGTGGTTTGCCGATGCTGTCGAGCAACCAAACTAGAAATTAGGATTTACCAAGATGAAAAATACTCATCTAGCTGTTGGCGTACAAACAAGCCAGCATGAACTTTTAGTCACCCTATATTGCGATCTTCAAAACGTCTACTCAATTCTAGAACACGCCGAGCTATTACTGGCTTTTGCCAAGTCCAAAGGACGTGTAATTAGCAAAAAGGTCTACTATAATTCACAGTGTAAAAACCAGGCTTCTGCAAAAGATAAGCTAAAGAGTCTTGGTTGTGACTGTGTTGATGTTCCTTGTCCTATCAAGAACAGTGCAGACAATCAAATGATAGCTGACTGTCTTGAGGCTATTGACAGCAATTCTTGTCCCGACATAGTTATCCTTGTCTCAGGGGATGGAGACTTTGTAAAATTGGTTCGTATTCTGCATAAGTTGGGCAAAAAAGTCATAATCCTTGCTCAACGAGGTAATGTCAAGCAAAAACTGAAGGAACTTGCTGATGAATTCTATTTTTTAGACGATTTGCCTCAATTAGTTGAGGGAATGACTCAGAAAGAGACAGATTCCGTTCAGTGTCAGATTGCTTACAATAAGGCTATCGAGTACCTGCACGAAGCTATCAAGACTGCGTTAAGCAAAGGTGAGTCTACAAACTTTTCTCGGATTGACAACCTGATGCGTCAGCTTTTCCCCTGCTATAAAGGAGTTTCCTCTATTTGTAAGCCCGATGGGAAGAAGTTTTCAAAGTTTAGTAAGTTTGTTGAGGCGGCTGTAAAACATGGAAAAGTACGAATGCAGAATCAACAATTGTTGTTAATTGAGGCCGATAAACTGGCTGCTTGAAATCTTTTTACCTCAGCTTGACAGATTTTCAGAAACCCGGTTTCTTGAAGAAACCGGGTTTCTAAGTCGAGAGCGATCGCATCTAAAAGCGATAAAAGCGATAAAATTTTTATGGACTCCATGATGACAGTACAACCGATAAAAATGTCGATTCCCACGTTTAAAAATGAAAAACTCCTGCGCCTTGCGCTGACTCACCGTTCTTATGTCAACGAAAACCCTGGGGAAGGGGAAAATAACGAACGCCTAGAGTTCTTAGGTGATGCTATCCTGACTTTTTTAAGCGGCGAGTATCTGTATAAACGTCACCCGGAAATGGGAGAAGATGAACTGACTCGTCGCCGCGCAGCATTGGTAGATGAGAAACAGTTAGCAAAGTTCGCTATCGAGGTAGGTTTAGATTTCAGGATGCGGTTGGGTAAAGGCGCAATTCGAGATGGAGGTTTCACGAATCCAAATTTGCTCAGCAGTACTTTTGAATCCTTTATTGCTGCTTACTATTTGGATAACAATTCCAATATCGATCCAGTGCGCGCATTTGTGGAAAAACTGTTTGAGTCCGTGCCTGAAAATGTTGTTGAAATTCGCTCTAATGTAGACTCGAAAAATCGATTTCAGGAATGGGTGCAAACAAATATTAGTCCTACTCCCCCTAAATATGTCACAGTTCAGGCAGGCGGAGAAGCTCACGCGCCGGAATTTCTTGCTAAAGTGTTTGTGAATGAAAAAGAGTATGGAGAAGGTAGAGGGCGTAGTAAAAAAGATGCTGAGAAGCGCGCTGCTGAAAATGCCCTAGCCAATTTGAAAAGACGAGGGCTAATGTAGAAACGCCCTATTCGGTAGAAATTGCATCAATCACCCTGTTTTGTCTTCAAAATAGTTGTGCCAACAGAATTATCTAGCTCAATATCTTCAAGGAACATTTCGTTGACGGTTTGTTGACGGTAAATCATCCTCTCCCTCACCCATTCTCTATTGCTTCCCTCCATGTACTTGCCGATGCAGTAGGCAGAATACTCGATGTGCTTCGTCTCGTCGTAGATAAACATGTCGGACATGCGAGTCACCTTGGGCAAATCCGCAGGTGTAGCGTAAGCTTGCAGCACGGGACGTAGCAGCAGTTGCAGAATCAATGCCCGAATCTCCAACAAATTAATCTGGATAATTTCATCCATGACAAGCTGTTCATCCATTATCTCATCGTCAGAAACTGGAGCAATGGGTGGATGTTTGTGGTGATAGTATTCGGGGGATAACGCTTGCAATTGTGCCCGGTAGTCTGCTTCCATTTGTGTGGGGAAGAGTCTATTAACCAGCGCAACGAACATTTTTGAGTGGCGAGATTCGTCGATGGAATGACTGCGAACTAACTGGGAGAACTCCTGGTTTTCCACCTGCCGCGCGAAATCCCAAACATGCCTGGCGCCGTTTCCTTCTTCGGCGGCGTTGAGAATCAGGGAGTTAGCGAACCACTCAGGATTACGGGCGCATTTACGATACAAATTACCGTACCATGCCTTGCCGTGGGGCGGTGGGTTAATCTCGCACGCTTCCCTTAAAACCGTTTTATAATCCTCAGAAATTGGGCAGTTATAACGCCCAAGATAGTCAATTGCTAACTCGCTGACGTTGTTCATAAAACCTCCTGGAAGTGTGGAAATACGACACAAGCAATTTTAGTTGCTATAGGGTGTTGATGCTCCCACCCCTTGAAGGGGTGGGATTATTGGTTTATCAAACTGACTCTGCCGGTATTGGGTCTATCGGATATGCTTTGATTTCAATTACACACCACTTGTATTTCCAACAGGGTGGAGGGGGTGGACAAATACGAATCACACCAATGCGTATTGGGAAATCTATTGTATCATCTGGGCAAATGCGAATTGGGCTAATGCGAACTGGGAATTTACCTGCTGCATCAATCGAGAGATCCGCCGAAATTCCCCCTTTAATTGCCTCGAGTTCTTCCTCACTCAAATCAAATTTAATCGGGCCGTCCTCTAGGTTTTCCAGCTTCATATTTACTTTCCTCGCTACATTTACTAAGTTGGGCGATCGCTATAGAATAAGATAACTAACCCCAGGAAAGCCAAGTTGCCGTTTTGGCAGGTTTTAATTAAAAAATGTTTCGGATTTCACGCAGTCAGTTGTGTTATGGAACCGCTGTTTAATGCTAAAACCAAGAGGATTCAGGACTTACGCCCATATTCCCGGTTTCAACGAAAAATCGTTGGTTTGGCAACCAGAGATTGACGGTCTCACCTTTGTTTCTGGCCTCGGGTATTGTTGAGTTTCGACTTCGGCAATGTAAAATTAAAGAATAGTTTCAGAAATGGGCGCAGCGAAACATTGGCTCGACTCTTCAGGACTGATATAATGTCAGTCCGAAGTGGTGTACGGGAGGGGCGGGTTTATTTATTCCTTGGGTTGTTGTAAGGGCGGGTTTAACGAGAAAAGAAACCGGGTTTCGACCATGATCTCTTTCCTTGCTCAACAATTTTTCACAGAAACCTGGTTTCTTTTGTAAAACCCGCCCCTACTATACACAACCAAAGCGAAGCGACATGATATTACGCTCCAAACTGGTTTTCTCCAAACAGCTAATCTGTCGAATCCAAAATCTAAAATTTCTATGTCTGACCAACCCCAACCCCGCACTCATCAAGAACTATAGGACTTATATCATTTCCGG
Organism: Microseira wollei NIES-4236; assembly: GCF_020521235.1. Lineage (GTDB taxonomy): Bacteria > Cyanobacteriota > Cyanobacteriia > Cyanobacteriales > Aerosakkonemataceae > Microseira > Microseira wollei. The sequence continues at coordinate 40,426 of NZ_BLAY01000080.1, forward strand.
TTGCATCCCTAGCGTTAGGCTAGCAGGAAAGTAGGTGAGCAGGTGAGCAGGTGGGAGGAAAAAAAAACAGCTCCCACAGACTATATACAACTTATGCAACCGGACATGATATAACTAATATTTTATGCCGTCGTTTGGAGCGGCGTTTATCTCAAATGGCGCAAAATCTCGGATTTGTTTATACCCGCTACGCCGACGATTTAACTTTTTCTGCTTCTGGGGAAAACCTGCGCCATATTTGTAATATTCTGAGGCGTACCGAATCAATTGTTGCCCATGAAGGATTGGCAATCAATGAAGAGAAAACTCGAATTCTTCGCAGTTCGGGACAACAGGAAGTGACGGGGGTAGTTGTTAACGAAAAACCGAATGTTGATAGAAAAATGTTAAAACGCTTTCGCGCTACATTGTATCAAATTGAAAAAGATGGCTTAGAAGGCAAACACTGGGGGCATTCTTCAGATTTAATCGCATCAATTCAGGGTTTTGCTAACTTTGTCGCTATGCTCGCTCCGCAACAAGGTGCTGAATTTCAGCAACGGGTGCGACGAATTCGAGAACAATATAGATCTACTTGAGATTTAAAGTTGCAGCGTGAGGGGAGAACAGATTAAAATCTGTTTGAGTAGCAGTTGGGGAACTGACTCCGAATAAAAGGTTGACCAAGAAAGTTAGGGTGGTGGCTAACAGTAGTTTTTCTAACATTTGTCAACTCCTATAAGGCAGCTAAAGCAGCAAGTAACGACCGATAGCTTTACTATCAATTATCTTTCTGTAATGCTTTGCGATCGCAAGCTTTATAGAAAAGTGACAATAATCTGCCAGTTAGGTGATTATAGTCACAAACAAGCGGCGCTGTTTCTCCATTGTTTGAAAGCGGGGGGTAGCAGAGATTTGCTACCCTCCTATAGGAAACGTTAAAAAGGAGAGCTGAGAAGAAATTGAAGCGCTATACCTGCCACCCCTTGTAGAAAACTGAGAAAATCTCCCTTACCGGGTCGCAGTCTGGCTGTACGAGGAGTTTGAATCCCTTTGATAACTTGTTGGGCTAATTGTTGACCTTCCTGATTTCCTTGGGCGATGTAGAGAGTTTCGGCTTTCTTAGTATCTTCAATTGCGGCGGTGGGATCGCCCAAATGGTAGCGAGCCAAACCGCGACTCAGATAAGCATTCGCCATTTCGGGTTTCATTGTCAAGGCTTGGTTAAAAAGATCGATTGCCCGGTTAAAATTATCTCGCTCGGCTTCTGCCATACCCATGCGGTAGAAGTCTTCAGCCGTACCTGCGTAAGTTGGTACTCCCATCGCACCCAGCATGTTAGCATTCCCTAAGCTGGCACCCGTTAAATTCGCTTCCACCAAGTGGGTGTCTCTCAAATCGGCAGCATTTAAGTTAGCACCACTTAAGTTAGCGCCAGTCAAGTCAGCACCAAACAAACTCGCACCTGTAAGATTAGCACCGCCCAGATCCGCACCCGCCAGGTTGGCACGACTGAGATTGGCACGACTCAAGTTCGCCCCCCTGAGATTAGCACCCGCCAGGTTAGCCATCACTAACCCAGCATTGCTTAAATCGCATCCTTGACATTGCCGGGTGGAAAGCAGCTGTCTGGTATGTTCGGGATTGGCAGCTAAAGCAGGAGTTGCCAAGCTAATGGCAGTTAGCAGGGTGGAACTCGCCAAAATTCTCAGTTTCATATACACCTCACACCCATCGGGATTGGGTACGCTATCAACAAATTCATACAACCAATTTAACGCAAGTTGCTAGTTATAAACTTGGGGGTTGCTAATTGCTAATTGCTAATTGCTAATTGCTAATGGGAGCATTTTTCCTGATTGAGCCATTAGCCTCATGTTTGAGATAACTAGCAACTTGGGTTAATTTATTTTTTTTACCACGGGGGATTAGTTAATTTTCAGATTGAGGATTGTCCTGATTACGAACATTTGTCAGCCTCTGAATTAAAGCGGGTGGCGTGGCTTGACGGAAAGCGCCGCAATAATACATCGTCATTACAGCTTTGAACGCCCAATGGTCTGGCGATACATCGGTGAAGGTTTCGGCTTTATTTTCCACGCCAGCGGCGAGGACTTGTTGTGCCGTTGGCTGCGCTTGTGCCGTGCCCCCCCTTGGTAAGGGGGGGTTGGGGGGGATCGTGCGGGAATTGCAACGCACAAAGGAATTAACATTGCGATCGCAGGAATTATTCGTTTCATAGTCAAGCAGCAAAACCACTGCTATCAGGATATACTTCACACGGACACTTTCTTAACAGTTAGGTTGCGCGCCAGAAGACTGGCAGAACTATCAAGATCGCCATTAGCAATTAGCCATTAGCAATTAGCCACAATCGGCGATAATTGAGCAATTATCGGATCTTGCTGTCTTGCTGCCCAATTGGCAAATCGCTGGGCTAGGGGTGGTACGAATACTAACGGATTGGTAAATCCAGAAAATAAATATAAGCCTTCAACGCCGGGAATTTTACTAACCACGGGGAGGCGATTGTAGCTGAAAGCGACCAAGCAATGATGCCAAGTTCCAGGTTTATTTGCCACCGTTGGCAGCAATTTGCCTATTTGGGCGCGCATGTCGGCTTCGCTTTGGGTTGGGTCAACTTTAGCATGGGGGTCGGCGATCGCGCGACTGATTTGCCCCATGCGGATGCTGCCATCTTGGAATTGAAACACACCGGGGTCTAAAATTGGCGGTACTACCTCGTAACCGGGCAAATTCCACAAAGCATCGTTATCGCTAGCAGCTGCTTCGAGTTGGAAACGTTTTAATTGGGCAGGCATGACGCAGGTGCTAAGTTGCAAGTCAACTGGCGGCGTTTCGATCATTTCTGCGTGGGAGAAATACACCCGGACATTTATGCCAGCGTTTCTCAGCAGCATCCGACTTAAACCACCCGCTATAGACGACGTTTTCGCTGTAATACGTGGCGGTGGGAGTGGTAACGCCAACGATGCGTTGATTTTCGCCCACGAATCCCACTACCCGATCGATTTGCATTTCGCCGCCTGCGCGCATCGCAGCTTGACAGTATGCCAGGGCAGTCATTTCGGGTTGAATGTGACCGTGACGGAGAGTTAGCGCCCCTGCGATCGCGTGCGGATTCAGCAACGGTTCCATTTTACAAGCTTCTGTAACGCTCAGTAACTCAGGCGCGATCGCCAACTGACGATAAGCTGCCGCTACTTGTTCTGGGTCATCATCGGCGTCAATCGTTAAAATTAGGTCTAATTCGCGGAACTGGGTATCCCCGTCTAACTCTTGAGATAAAATGCGGTGTCTTTCGATACCTTCGCTACAAAGTTGCCGCGTCAGTTCGCTTGTACCAGACCAGTAGGCCAAACCGCCATAACTATAGCGCGTAGCGTTTTGGGGTGTGGCGTTTTGTTCTAACAGGAGGACGGAAAAGCCTTTTTTGGTCAGTTCGTAGCCAAGTGCGGCTCCTGTAATGCCGCCACCGATCACAATCCAATCAAAGGTTTGCATGAATTCTTCCCGCGAATAACTAACAGGTCATCCGGCAGAAACTCTTAATATTTCTCTAGCTATTGTAAATTTTAATTTACGTTTTTAATACCCGATAAATTCAAATAATATAGCATAAAATCATAGGGATTTTTAGGGTTATATGCTAAAGTTTAAAACAATATCAATTTGATAAATCAAAAAAATATCTCCAGCAGTCTTGGCAACACAACCTGTCAACCTTGTGGGTGATTCCATCGGGTGCTTAATCAAACTATAATCACGATTATTTATTAAATTTTATCTCGATATATATTAACTTATATCTCGCAAAAGGTGACAGTTAAAGACTGTGCTTGCTATAGTTTAATAGTTAGGAAATGGCGTTTAAAGAGTCAAAGCCATGAATCTGATTGCATGGATTGTTTTAGGTCTATTGGCTGGAGCGTTCGCGCAGCGTGCCGGAGGCATATCGCTAAAGCGATTTATCCCGGATACCAAGGCGGTGGAATTCTTTCCACAATCCTGCTAGGCATTGTAGGAGCTTTTCTCGGTGGAACATTAATGACGCTCTGGCAAAAGGGAACTTTATCAAACATGACGAGACGCACAAAACCCCCGTCATTTATGCGGGGGATGTAGTGTTCGCTTTGACTTTTAAGTCCCGTCAAGTAAATGATAGTATGTCTTAAAAGGGGGTGATAAATATTGCTGACATGCTACGTCTACAAGTTGAGGCAAAACGCGACTCAATCTAGAGTTATGGCAACTTGGGTTGACATGTTGAGGAGCCAATACAATTGGTGCTGTGCGATTCGTTTAACCTAAAGTAGCTGAAAAGCTTACGGGACGGTTAACCCAGTTAATGAGACTGGTGATAACTGGTTACATTTGGAGGTGAGACTCCGTGAGTCAAGTCCTCCCCCTCAAGTGC
>NZ_BLAY01000081.1 GCF_020521235.1 Microseira wollei NIES-4236
CTTGTCCCTTTTTGTTGTTTTTTGCCAGTAGGGACAAGGCATCAGTCAGTTTTGTGCCATTCCTCCAAGTTTTTTGGCTGCCTTGTCCCTTTTTGTTGTTTTTTGCCAGTAGGGACAAGGCATCAGTAAGTTTTGTGCCATTCCTCCAAGTTTTTTGGCTGCCTTGTCCCTTTTTGTTGTTTTTTGCCAGTAGGGACAAGGCATCAGTCAGTTTTGTGCCATTCCTCCAAGTTTTTTGGCTGCCTTGTCCCTTTTTGTTGTTTTTTGCCAGTAGGGACAAGGCATCAGTAAGTTTTGTGCCATTCCTCCAAGTTTTTTGGCTGCCTTGTCCCTTTTTGTTGTTTTTTGCCAGTAGGGACAACGCATCAGTCAGTTTTGTGCCATTCCTCCAAGTTTTTTGGCTGCCTTGTCCCTTTTTGTTGTTTTTTGCCAGTAGGGACAAGGCATCAGTAAATTTTGTCCCATTACTCCAAGTTTTTTGGCTGCCTTGTCCCTACCCCCGTTGATTTGATTGAAAATGCCTATAATAGCTAATCAAAAAAACAATTAGCAATTAGCAATTAGCAATTAGCAATTAGCAATTAGCAATTAGCTCACTTCAGGCCAAAGGCGTTCTAATTGATACCGCCATGCTGACATTGTTTCTTCGCGTCCGGCTGAACCTTGATTAATGTCGCCCATGAGTCCTTCTTCGTAGAAACGATCTAGAGTTTGGAGTGTGGCTTCTAGGGTTTGTCCTTGCTGCTTGGCAGCCTTGATAATTTGACGGATACGACTTTCTACAAGCTGGTTGAAGAAGTCAGATATACCCCTTTGGTGCAACGACAAAAGTTGGGTTACGGCAGAGTCGAAGTCAACAGAAGTCAGACTTTCGCAACTGTGTTGAAATACACCCCATAAAACTCCTTGATACAAAGCGTAGCGGGTTTCTAGGGTTGTGTCAAAGTTGGCCTCTAAAAGTTGTTCGAGGAAAGGTTGAGCTGCTTGTGCTGAAGTGATGGGGATTAAGAGTCGCAGCCAAGATTGGTCGTCTGAAAGTAATACTAACAGGCGTAAAGAAGGCGTGTCTACCTGCCAGGAGTTGGGAGCGTTCGCTTGCAAATCCGCTCCAAATAATTCCGCGAGCTTACTACCAATTTCTGCCGGTGTCATAAGTAGGTATTGTTTTTGATTTCAAAACTGACGCAAACACCAAAGTTTTTCTGAAAAATCGTCGCTTTGTCACCATAAATTTACCCAGAAACAAAGGTGATATCAAATCCGGTTGCATCGGAATGATCGGCCTTTCTTGGTAATTGGTAATTGCGAGCTTGCTAATTGCTAATTGCTCCTAGAGGTCGTAATTCCTTAGCAACGGTCAACGATATGATAGGTTCGTCGTCCAATAAGAAGCCCCCGACCTCTGCCGGGGGATAGAAATTTTAGATGGATTATTGGTTGACGGCTCGGTTTACCAAATTTTGGATTTTCACCAATCTCCTCCAATCCAAAATCTAAAATCTAAAATTAGGAGAACCATTCTTGAACGGCTTCTGCCTTAGTATTGGTATTTCGCGATGGAGTTTCGCGCTTAAAGTTCATGTGAATCGAACGGTTTTGCTCCCCATCCGACGCAACTGCCACAATCGGGAAGTCAATTACACCATCCTGGAACGACAGCTGGAAGCGGAACGTACCATCGGGATTCAGTTTAATTGGACGACCACCAATCGTCACGGTAGCATCGGGTTCCGTCGCACCGTAAACAATCAGTTCAGCATCAGCAATCAGCCAGAACTGACGCGGCATCGCGTAGGAACTGAGCGCGTGAGAGCTGACTTCGTAGGAACTCACCGCGTAAGAACTGAGCGCGTAAGAACTTTCCGGCACCGAGTAGGAGCCAACTTCGTAAGAACTTACCGCGTAAGAACTGATCGGCACCGAGTAGGAGCCGACTTCGTAGGAACTTACTGCGTAAGAACTGACTGGTATGGCGTAGCTGCTGACAGCGTAAGAACTTACCGGCACTGAGTAAGAGCCAACTTCGTAAGAACTTACCGCGTAAGAACTTACCGGCACTGAATAAGACCCGACTTCGTAAGAACTTACCGCGTAAGAACTTACCGGCACTGAATAAGAGCCAACTTCGTAGGAACTGACCGCGTAAGAACTGATTGGTACGGCATAGCTGCTAACGCCGTAGGAACTGACTGCCGGGACGTAAGAACTAACGCCGTAGGAACTGACTGCTGGAACGTAAGAACTTACCGCGTAAGAACTGACCGGCACTGAATAAGAGCCAACTTCGTAGGAACTGACCGCGTAAGAACTTACTGGCACCCCATAGCTGCTAACCCCGTAGGAACTGACTGCCGGGACGTAAGAACTAACGCCGTAGGAACTGACTGCTGGGACGTAAGAACTGACAGCGTAAGAACTGACCGGCACTGAATAAGAGCCAACTTCGTAGGAACTCACCGCGTAAGAACTTACTGGCACCCCATAGCTGCTAACCCCGTAGGAACTGACTGCTGGAACGTAAGAACTAACGCCGTAGGAACTTACTGCTGGAACGTAAGAACTAACGCCGTAGGAACTTACTGCTGCAACGTAAGAACTAACACCGTAGGAACTTACTGCTGGAACGTAGCTGCTAACTACCTCATAGGAGCTGACTGCCGGGACATAGCTGCTGACTGCGTAAGAACTGACGCCGTAGGAACTTACTGCTGGAACGTAGGAACTAACGCCGTAGGAACTGACTGCTGGAACGTAGCTGCTGACGCCGTAGGAACTAACGCCGTAGGAACTTACGGCTGGAACGTAGCTGCTGACGCCGTAGGAACTAACGCCGTAGGAACTTACGGCTGGAACGTAGCTGCTAACGCCGTAGGAACTAACGCCGTAGGAGCTAACCGCGGGGGCGTAAGAACTGACCCCGTAGGAACTGACCCCGTAGGAGCTAACCGCGGGGGCGTAAGAACTGACGCCGTAGGAACTGACCCCGTAGGAACTGACTGCTGGAAAGAAAGAGCTAACAGCGTAGGAGCTGACTTCATAGGAACTTACAGCGTAAGAACTAACTTCGTAGGAGCTTACGGCGTAGGAACTGACTCCCGATATAGAACCAGGGACTTGCTGCATGGAGCCGAACAGAGAACCGGCAATTCGTTTTGCTTCGGTGTCTGCGGCAGGGCCAAACATGTTGTCGATGGGACTTTGAACCACTGTTATCCGCTTGCTGGCTGGGTCTAGCTCCAGCAATGTTCGACCCCGCAGTTCTTCATCCCAAGAAACGGTGATGAATTGCTCTTCTACCCAGTCGGAGGGATAGAGCGGGGGAACGCGCACAGCTTCGGAACGAGCTAAAACGAGCCAGCGACCATCAGCAGTGCGGTAGCCAATATCGACTACGTAGTCGCGATCGCTCACTGGTACCGGCAAATACCATTCCCTTGCTAGCTCGTCGCAGGGATACTCCTGAATGCTATGGGGACTTTGGCTATCCAGGTTGATGTCGGTTACGTCGTACAACCGTAGGGCGATTTGTTGTCCCCCTGCTCGTCGCAGTTCTTCCTTGCAATCGTTCGGAATATCCCAATAAGCATAAGCCCATTGCGGATCGCGAGGCAGGAGAACTATCTGGCTTTCACCATAACCACCAGGTAACTCGGCTAGCTCTTCATCGACCGATGAGAGGTCTTCACCAAAGTTATCTTCTTGACCCACTTCAAATTTTGTTGCTTCCACGGCTTCTTGTACCTCCTGCGTATTAGATTGACTCGGTGAAATTCTGCTGCTTTGTACTTCCTGTATCGCTGCCAGTAGTTGCGACTTTCTCATCCTGCTGTATCGAGAAATACCACACTCACTGGCTACTCTACGTAGTTGCCGCAGGGTCATTTCTTCTAAAGGTGGGCGTTCTTTTGCCATAAATGCGTTCTCCAGTACTTTGAGTAACAGCTATGTCTTGCCTTTTTGAGTATGTTCGGAGTCAAAATATTGCTTTTCTCTCAACGCTACATTTTTGGATAGCTCTGCCCATTTTTTCTGGGAAGCGATGTGGCTATTTCCGGCTGCTACGTTTGAGCTGAACTCCAGCAAAAAGCTCTCTCTCTCAAGCGAGACTGCGTTCATTTGACACCAGCAACACTCCGAAGACACGTGGGCATTTGCTCTTGTGTGATTTGCGATTTGTTAAGAACATGTTGCAGAAAAGTCCTCGATCAGGTCAAGAGGTGTGTCGGGCGATTATGAGTAGATCTACGCTTTTATAGGGAAATCGGGGATCGTTTTGTCATGATTTGTTAACAAAGCCGCCAAAACCCCTGGCCAGAATATCAAGATTTCTTGACAAAGCAGCGAGGTCAAGAAACCCGGTTGTTTAGAAAAACCTTCTGTGTGAGCCAAACAAAAACAGCCAGAGAGGAATCATCAGCAGTAGCATTACGGTGGATAGGAAGATACTGCTGGCAATCAACTCTCGGTCGAGGTCGTATTCTTCTGCCAAAATCAAGCCCATAAACGCACTAGGCATCCCTGACATCAAAACCAACGCCAAGCAGGGGTCGCCGCCAATTCCCAACAGAGTCGTCCCTATGGCAATGAGTCCTGGCACGATCGCAACTCTTAAGCTACTGGGAATCAGCGCCATCCGAAAACTTTTCCACCCGGAGATTTGCGCCAGTCGTATCCCGATCAGCAGAAAGGCACCGCAACTGACAACTCCAATCGAAGCTTCGAGTCCAGATTCAATAAAATGAGGAAATTCAATCGATTTAGTGAAATAGCCCAAGATAAACGTCCACAGGCAAGGCATAATCAATAAATCGCGCAGGTTAAGCCACCAGCGATGCTCGCTATGGGACCGACCAAAATAACTGGCAACTAGAACGCCAAAAACATAGGGGCCAAAAAGGTTGTGAGCTATGCTGTAGAAGACTGCTACATTCAGGGAGTCGGACTGGATTAAATAAGGAGCGATCGCTAACCCCACAAACCCGGTGTTTCCCAGCATCGCTGCCAAGATAAAACTACCCTGGCGCGATCGATTAAACCAGCTCTGATTCGGCTTTGGTAAAGCTGGACTCCGCAATAGTTGCCAGCATAAGCAAGACAGTCCCAGTCCCAAGGTTAAGGCTACTAACGTCACCAAGGGCGCTAACCCCCAATTCCCAGAAAAGTTCGTCTGTCGAGCTAGTGCCAGAATTTCTATCGGTACGCCAACCCAATACAGCGCGCGCCCCAACCACCGAGGCAGCGCCTTTGGTATAAACCGAAACAGCAGTATTCCTAAACCCGTCCAGAGAATTAGAGGGGTATAAATATCGAATAGCGTGTTAGTCATAGGTTACGAGTAGATGGTCATCAGTTGGCTTGCGATTCACGCGCACCATTTGGTTATAAATGAGACAAGGAAGACCCTCGAAAGCAAGGAAGGGAAGGAAGACAAGGGAGGTTCTTCCCTACCACCAACTACTGACCATCGCACCCAAGAACAGCTGATTGCTGACTACTGAGGAAAGGCTACTTTAAAACAGTCATATCCCGGATGAACCACCGACCGTTTTGGCGCACCAAGTCATACCGAACCCGCAGATTAGAATCGTAAGATTCTTTCCGCACTAATCGATCGCCTCTGTAGTGTTTGGCAACTTCGCGTACCTGTGCTTCTACTTTGGGTTGATTTTCATCGCCCTGGGGGATCTGGATCGAATTTTTTGCAATCGTATGCTCGAACTCGCGATGCCAGTTGTTTTTCCTTGCCGTGCCAGCGATCCCTTCCCATCGCGCCAGCGCTGGGTTGACTAATATTTGAGCTAATCGATCGATTTCGTGGTTAGACCCAAACGCTTCTTTTTTACGATCTAACCAGGTCTGAATCACTTGTTCGGCAACTGCTTCTGTGATTGGTCCCGATGCAGTTAATGGATCTCTGGCAATTGCGGACGATTCTAACAAGGATTTATCGAGGCTTACCTCTAACTGTTCTCCTTTAACTGGCGATCGTGCTTGTGGTAAATTTCTGTTGATCGCTGCGATGGCTTGGATCAACAAAAATAGCAGTACTCCAATGCCCAACACGCCACCCAAGAGCAATATCAGCCGCTTTTGTTTAGCTGCCCTTGACGAACTGCCAGCCGGTGACACCAAGTTGCGCCAACCCCTTGACAAATTCTCCAGATTCTGTTTTAGCCATCGATTCGTGCGGCCTCGCCTGCCGCGTCTGGTGGAAGACCCACCGGGTCGATGCTGCAACGCTGCTGTTGTGGCACCGCTTGGTGGCGTTGGTTGGCGTAAGGGAGCCCCTGGATCGAAGGTAACCGATTCCCTGATCGGAGCGCCGACGCTAGAGGCTGGCATCCCTTCCCCAGGGTAAGTTTCCCTTTGGTTGGCTGCCCCTATTGAACCATTTGCCACGCGCTCAGCAGTAGGCAGCGGTGTTTGAGGCATCGAAGCACCAGCTTTTCCTAACAAGGCGCTCAGAGTTGCTTCGCCGGATCCAGATAAGGGGGTCGAGGAGGTGCGAGGCAAGTTTGTCTTGATGTCTGATCCGATTTGGGTACTCAAGCGGGATTCAATTAAAGCTTGAGTTCGCTGCATCTGAGATTTCAGACGTTCGATTGCTTCCCGTTCCGCTTGAGTGGTGGATGGGGATGCTGTTGGGGTGGATATCCGGTCAGTAGCGATCGCTTCCCACTGGTTAGTTGCTTGTGTGTCTTTTGGCAGCGATTCCAGTGCCGTCTGCACGCGATCGTCGGCGAAGTAATCTTTTAAAGAAACTTGTTGCTCTGCCAAGTCGCGGAAGTGAGGAAACACTTCTTCCTGCAACCAACGTTCGCTATAAAGGCACAGTCCCGGCAACAAATCCGGTGCCCCTTGGGAATGTTCGCGAATAAAAGCTAAAGCCTCATATTCAAAAGACAACTCCAAAGCGCGAGATGCTTCGTCGGTTTGTCCCAAAAGCAGGGCGCAGATCGATTGCTCGAGATATACATCTTGGCGTTTGCCCAGACGCATTAGCAGCACCTTGGCGCGCCCGATCAGTTCTGGCTGTCGCTGGGTAAAACCGCGTGCCAAGAGCGCATACACTGCTAAATAAGTAGCTACTGCCGAAGGACGACGGGCTTCTTCTTCAAACAAAGCCTGCTGCTCGGCGCTGGTGAGATAGACGCGCAACTGCTGGATAAAGCGGAGAAAGTTTTCCTTGTTTAACCCGGATTGATCGTTGCCTGCACCATCGATGCCGCCGCGTTCGACTAGCATTTCTTGTAACAGCAGCACTCCTTTGCGTCGCTCTTGGGTTTCTTCCAATGGCAGTGCTAGCAATTCTAATATTCTGTAAGGACGTAGCTTATAGAGGTCCGATTGGATTTCGCCTCGGACGCCAGCAAATAAACCTTCGCGTAATAGCAATTCTTGACCGCCGTTTAGAGTTGCAGCGGCATCTTCGTACCGGCGTTGCTGCCATTGCTCGCGCCCCAATTCTAAACAGGCTAGGGCGACGGTTAAAACCATGTCTGCTCTGGCAATTTTGGGTTCGCCAAACCTGCCGGTTTCGATTTCGGTTGAGGAACTGCTCAGATAGGAGCGACCTAAATGCAAGACCAGTTCGTATTCTCCCAATTCTTGCAGAATCAGCAAGGCTCCCAAAAACTCTTCGTCAGAAATATCGATACTGGGAGGTTCGGGGTAAGCATTTGGTTCCACCGATGCAGCACCAGTAGCCGGTGTCGTTGGCGACTCGGTTCGTTGTGGGGAATCACTCGCGTAGGTTTTGGTGAAGAAACTGGCATCGTAGGCGCTACGCTGTTCTGGATCGGCAAGAACCCCATAGGCTTCGTCGAGCAGTTGTTTGCGAGCAAGAATAGCGAGTTCTGAATATTCGCGTCGCGGCAGTTGTTGGACGCGATCGCGATATGCTTGCTGCAACTGTTCTGTACTTGCCTGAATCGGTAGACCCAGAATTCGATAATAGTCAAGTGGTATACGCACAGCCCACTTCCCTAACGGCGAACGACTGAATTAGCTTATGGTATCATTGACACTCCCAAGACCAAAGTCAAGGGAATTCTTTGCATCCTCTCCCGCTCTTGCCCAGACTTGGAACCAAAGCAAGGGTTGAGGATCGGATCGCACGCCTATTGTAGCTAGTCCTAACTCTTCCCTTAAATTGGATGAGATATTGCTGCAAAATACACCAGGCTCCCGTTGGGGCCCGATACTGGAAACAGATTTGACTTTGAGTCTTGCCGAAAGGATACAACAGATCGATGGTTAAAGAACGAACCCTCCCAGTATTTCACGCTGCTTCCGCACAAATTACCAAGGAAGAAGGACTGAAAATCTACGAAGACATGGTTTTGGGGCGCTTGTTTGAGGATAAGTGCGCCGAAATGTACTATCGGGGCAAAATGTTCGGTTTTGTCCACCTCTATAACGGTCAAGAAGCCGTATCTTCTGGCGTCATCAAAGCAATGCGCCCGGATGAAGATTACGTTTGCAGCACCTACCGCGACCACGTCCACGCTTTGAGTGCTGGCGTAACGGCGCGGGAAGTGATGGCAGAATTATTTGGCAAGGCGACTGGTTGTTCTAAAGGTCGCGGCGGTTCGATGCACATGTTTTCTTCCCCCCATCGTCTGCTGGGGGGCTATGCCTTTGTTGCCGAGGGCATTCCCGTGGCGACGGGGGCGGCGTTTCAATCAAAATACCGCAAAGAAACGATGGGCGACGCCAGTGCCGACCAAGTAACGGCTTGCTTTTTTGGCGATGGCGCTTGCAATAACGGTCAGTTTTTCGAGTGCTTGAATATGGCGGCGCTGTGGAAGCTGCCAATTCTGTACGTTGTGGAAAATAATAAGTGGGCGATTGGCATGGCTCACGAACGCGCTACCAGCGATCCGGAAATTTACAAGAAAGCCCATGCCTTCGGGATGGCAGGGGTCGAGGTAGATGGGATGGACGCGCTGGCTGTATATACGGTGGCGAAAGAAGCGATCGCTCGCGCCCGTGCCGGTGAAGGACCTACCCTGATAGAAGCCCTCACCTACCGCTTCCGGGGTCACTCCCTCGCCGATCCAGATGAACTACGCTCTAAGGAAGAAAAGGAATTCTGGTTTACCCGCGATCCCATTAAAAAGTTCGCCGCCTACCTCACCGAGGAAAATTTAGCCACTGCTGAAGAACTCAAGGACATCGACCGCAAAATTCAAGCAGTTGTAGACGATGCGGTTCAGTTCGCCGAACAAAGCCCCGAACCCGACCCCAGCGAATTGTATCGCTTTGTGTTTGCGGAAGATGAGTAATTGCTAATTGCTAATTGCTAATTGCTAATGGGTAATTGGTAATTGCTTAAAATCTTAGCCATTACCGTCGTTCCCACGGCTTATGCCTGGGAACAGCATTAGCCATTAGCCATTAGCCATGAGCCATGAGCCATGAGCCATGAGCCATGAGCCATGAGCCATTAGCCATTAGCCATGAGCCATGAGCCATGAGCCATGAGCCATGAGCCATGAGCCATGAGCCATGAGCCATGAGCCATGAGCCATGAGCCATGAGCCATGAGCCATGAGCCATGAGCCATGAGCCATGAGCCATGAGCCATTAGCCATTAGCCATGAGCCATGAGCCATTAGCCATTAGCCATGAGCCATGAGCCATGAGCCATTAGCCATTAGCCATTAGCCATGAGCCATTAGCCATTACCTAAAAGTACGAGTTATTTGCTCTAACTTGGCTACTTCATCAGCTTGCAGTGAAAAGCCCAATGCTCCAGCATTCTGCGCAGCTTGTTCGGCTGTTTTTGCCCCTGGAATGGGAATGACGTTGCCTTGAGCAATTAACCAATTCAGGGCAATTTGAGCCTCTGTGCGATCGTATTTATCTCCCAGTTCGCGCAGTAATGATATTACGGGCGCGATTTTTTCTAACCCTTTGCGGCTGAAACGAGAATCAAACCGCCTCGCCCCCGTCGGTTCTTTAAAATTTTTCAACGAATACTTGCCAGTAAGCAATCCTTGTGCTAAAGGGCTATAAGCCAGGATGGTAACGCCGAGTTGGCGAGCCGTATCCACAATGCCTTGGGTTTCCACCTGCCGCGATAGCAAGGAATACCGCACCTGATTTGCCGCCAAGCGTACCCCCCTAGCCGCTAAAATTTGGTGCGCTACCCTCATTTGGTCGGCAGAATAGTTACTGACGCCAACGGCGGCTATTCTTCCCCGCTGCACTTCGTCTGCCAGCGCGTTCATTAGCGTTTCTTGGCTCATGAAAAAGGTAAAAGGCCAATGCACCTGGTAAAGCGCGACTTGCTCTACTTGCAGGCGCTTTAAACTGGCTGTGAGGGCATCTGCAACCGATTGTCCGGTAAAGCGCCACGGCATCGGGCCGTATTTGGTGGCAATGATGACGGGAAGATCGATCTGTTTCATGAACTGTCCCAGGAGTTCCTCAGATAATCCCATGCCATATACTTCGGCGGTGTCGAAGAAATTCACTCCCGCATTCAAGGATGCTTCAAACGCTTCCCGCAACTGCACCGCGCCGTAGTCAGTGCCATAATTCCAAAACAACTTGTCTCCCCACGCCCAAGTGCCGACGCATAGGGGCGTTACCACCGGGCCATCTTGACCTAAAGTAATAGTCTGCACGCTGGTTGACCGTTTGTTTACAAAACTTCATATTCTTTTAGTGTATCGTCGCTCCCCAGGTGTTGGTGAGAGGGAGGGAGACGTAACCGCGCCAGCGGTTTGTGTTAAAGATTAGTTAGTTCCATCGAAAGTCGGACATAAAATAGTCGATCTCTGAAAAGAAAATGGCCACGGGTGGTATTTCAAAACATCAACTAGAGTCGGCAAGTCAGCCAATGCCTAAAATCAAACTGCTGACGATGTTCCGATTGGGTTTATTTCAGATGGGGTTGGGTATCCTGGCAGTTTTAACCCTGGGGGTACTCAACCGCGTCATGATTGCAGAATTGGCAATTCCAGCGACGGTAACCGGCGCTACGCTGGCAATTTCTCAGTTTGTTGCGCCAGCAAGAATTTGGTTTGGACAGATGTCTGATGCCAAACCGCTGTTGGGTCATCACCGCACGGGTTATGTTTGGATTGGTGCTGCTTTATTTACGTTTATCTTATCGGCAGCGGTACAAATTATCTGGAAATTGGGTAATGCGGTGCAAGGGTTGGGGGGTTGGAGTTGGACAGAGCAAACTTATGGCTGGACGGCGCTGGCGGCGTTAATTTTTGCGCTGTACGGGTTGGCTGTAAGTGCTAGTTCGACAACGTTTATGGCTTTGTTGGTAGATGTTTCCGATGAAGATAATCGCGGTAAACTGATCGGAATTGTCTGGACAATGCTGACAGTTGGAATTGTCATCGGTGGCATTACCAGCAAAATTTTGTTGAAGCCATTAGAGAATACAAATCCTTCGTTTGAAACATTAAATGCGTCGATTAATTGGCTGTTTTTCATTGTGCCAATCGTTGTTTTGGGACTGGCGCTGCTGGCGACATTGGGGGTAGAAAAGAAATATTCCCGCTATACTTATCGCTCGGCTTTGGTGAAGCGGGAAGATAAAATTACGTTGGGAACGGCGTTGAAAATTTTAACGGCGAGTCGTCAAACCGGGATATTTTTTACATTTATGTTGGTGATGACGACAAGCTTGTTTCTGCAAGAGGCGGTTTTAGAACCTTATGGCGGACAAGTGTTTGGTTTGTCGGTGGGTCAAAGTTCCCAATTGAATTCTTTTTGGGGAATTGGCATGTTGCTGAGTTTGAGTGCAACTGGATTTTTCATTATTCCCCGTTTGGGTAAGCGCAGAACAACTGGATTGGGTTGTTTGGCGTGTGCGGTTTGCTTTATCCTGATTATTTTGGCGGGATTTAGCGCTAATGTAAAGTTATTTCAGGCAACGTTAGTGTTGTTCGGTTTATCTGCTGGAATTAGTACGACGGGGGCGCTGAGTTTGATGTTAGATTTAACCGCAGCAGAAACCGCAGGTACGTTTGTGGGTGCTTGGGGATTGGCGCAAGCGATCGCGCGGGGTTCCGCAGTAGTAATCGGCGGTGCTATCCTCGATGTCGGAAAAGCTATTTTTACCGATCCGGTGCTATCATACGGCTTGGTGTTTGCGACGCAAGCAGTAGGAATGGTGGCGGCGATATGGTTTTTGGGGCGAGTGAATGTGAAAGAATTCCGCGATAATGCTAAGCAAGCGATCGCCACCATCATGGAAGGCGATTTAGACTGATTGCTAATGGGTAATGGGTAATTGGTAATTGCTAATTGCAGATTTAAGATTTACCCATTACCCTCGTGACCCAAACAATCGCCTGGGAACGCCATTACCCATTACCCATTACCCATTAACCGGAATGACTGATATTCTAACCTTTGCCCAAACGACAACTGCTAGAGTCGGTGACTATCTACTAACCCAGTTTGGACAAGTGCAAGCTTCTCGCAAGCCTGATGGTAGCTTGGTAACTCAAGCAGATCAATGGGCAGATCGAGAAATACGAGAAGCAATAGCTTCCACTTTTCCCAGTCACGGCGTTTTAACTGAAGAAACCGAACATGTTTTCCATGGGTCCCAATGGTGTTGGGTTATCGATCCTTTGGATGGTACAACCAACTTTACCCGGGGAATTCCCGTCTGGGGAATTTCACTAGGATTGCTGTATAAAGGAACACCTGTATTTGGTTACGTCCATTTCCCCCCACTCGGTCAATCCTTCCACGGATTCTATTCCCAATTACCAATTACCGATTACCCATTACCCAACACTGGTGCTTTTTTAAACAACCGCCCGATTCACACTAGCCCTGACGCGCCTAGTCAAAATCACTTTTTCAGCTTGTGTGCGAGAAGTACAGATGTGATGAAACAGCCTTTCCCGTGTAAAATTCGGATGCTGGGAGTTGCTAGTTATAACTTTCTCGCTGTTGCGTCTGGTGCGGCTTTAGGTGCTGTTGAAGCTACGCCTAAAATTTGGGATCTTGCCGCAGTTTGGGTGATTCTTCAAGCAGCAGGGGGTGCTTGGGTATCGTTAAGTAAGGAACCAATTTTCCCGTTGCAAGCGCTTAAGAATTATGGTAGTTGTTCTTTGCCCACTTTAGTTGCGAGTCGGGCGGAATTAGTGCCAGAATTTAAACCATTTGTGGAATTTTTGGGTAATAAGGCAAGTTGCTAATTGCTAATTGCTAATTGCTAATTGCGATAGCTAGGTAATATAGAATTTTTCTTGATTGAGCGATTAGCCATTAGCAATTAGCCATTGCATAAAACTTTCTCCTGTGGCGTTATTGGTAAGTAAACCAAAAGAAATCGGCAGCGGGGGTATTATTTCTGGGTGGAGTATCTTCGGCTGGATTTAATAGAATTGTACGCTGAACAATCCCATCTACGCGACGGGCGACGCGGCTGGGAATTCCGTATCCGTAGGCGACGTGACCTTTACCAGCTAATACTATAACTTGATAATCTGGGTTGGCTTGTAAAAATCGGACGATACTATCTGCCATTGTTTCATCCCAGACGACTTGAGCTTGAAAAAATCGCTCAAAACCACTACTGTTACCCTTACCTTTATGGCTTTGTTCGTAAATTTCTTGTATCACCTCGCGATAGGCGGGGTCATCTGTGCGAATTTCCGAGATTGGTGGAATAAATCGCCGGTCGTCGCGGGATAATCTTTGTAAGCCGCGACGGGCAACTTGGCGGACTATTTCTGTGGGTGCATTTAAGGCGACTACTGGGAGTCGATTGGCTTTGGCAAAGCGCAGGAAGGGGGCATAATATTCCCAAGGGAAGCCCCAGCGTTCATCGTACTCGGTGCGATCGCGCAAATCTTCTTCGTTAATATTGTCTGCTAAATAGCGGTTGATGTATGACTGATAGGGGCGCTGGAACATTTCCATTGCGATCGCAATGCGCGGATTGCGTTGGTGCAACGCTTGTATAATCTGTAACTGCGCGGCGTGCTCTTGCGGTTGATCGTGAGTTTCCCCCAGGTAGATAACTTTTGCCTTTGTCAGTTCCTCGAATAGTGCTGGGGAGGGGTAAGCTTGCTGTTGGACGGGACTAAATACCCGTTGAGCATAAGCTATCGGGGTGCTAACCAGGATTAGACCCAGGGACAAAGCGCAGAATTGGACGAGTTTGCGTGTTTTCATACATATATTTTGTACTGCTTCCCAACTATAAAAGGCAGATATCACTAAATCAGGATTTACGCCAACACCAAAGTTTCTCTGAAAAATCGTCGGTTTGGCAAGGAAAGATCCCAGCCAGAAACCGGGTTTCTCTGAAAAATCGTCGGGAATGTTGTAGGGGCACGGCAATCATAAAATTTTGACTTGTACAGAATATTTCGGATGCCGTGCCCCTACACAGAAAATTCAGTTCGCATCTTGCTGTCGCCGCCGCAACAGCAGAACCGAACCGCCGAATAATGCTAGTCCGATTACACTTGTAGGTTCGGGAACGTTAAGCAAAGAAACCCGGTTTCTCTGAAAAATCGTCGGTTTGGCAACGAAAGATGGTAGCAAGAAACCGGGTTTCTAGGAACGCCCTGGCGTAAGTCCTAACAGGAAAAGAAGAGATAGGTAATCTTATAGCACCGCAGCGAGTCATATCATGTCCGCGAGAGATCGGTAGTGCATGGATGGCTAATTGCTAATTGCTAATTGCTAATTGTCAATTGCCAAAAGAGCCATTAGCGATTAGCTATTAGCATTTACACAACCGTTGCCTAAGGACATGATATCAGGCTTTAGTTCGCGATTTTGTCTCGCCGCCGCAACAGCAGAATCGTTCCGCTGACTAATGCTAGTCCGATTACAGTAGCAGGTTCGGGTGTTCGCTCAATTTGTCCGCGTAACTCGCCGCCACGGAAGGTGGTTGAATGGAGGTTGAAGTAATATCCGTTGTCTAAAAATCGGTTGAAAACAGCAGCAGCAGATACGCCTGCTGGGAGTTCTGCGGAAGTCCAATCGCCGACGATAGTACCGCTGGTCACTCCTTGATTTAAAGGCGCGTTATCCAGATCGTGAACGACTGGGCCATTTTCTCCACGGTTTCCCCTATGGATGTGCGCCAAGATCAAACTTTGGCTCATATCGGCAAACGTCACTTTATAGTTAAAAGTCCAGTTATCGGGATCGCCGTTGAGTGTAGCTTCAAAAGACCCTGTGGCGGGGCTGTTAATTGGCGGAACCTCTTGCAAACCGCTCAGCGGCCCTGCAAAATTAAAGGTTGCTGCATTAGCTGCAACGGGCGCAAGTGCTGTCAATGCCGTGCTTAGCGCTGCTACTGCCCAAAATTGTTTCATAGAATTGCTCCTTTGACATAACATGGGTACTGCCGTCGCGAGTTAACGGAGGCGAAACAACCGCAATTACACAAAGCGCCAAAAGCCAATGGACCGAGCTTGTTGGATGGGAGTTTTTTATCGATAGAATGGTATTCCTAACCCTTCGCAACCCGTAAAATTACTGGTAATCTAGTTAGGAAGCCGATTTGAGCGCCAGATGTAAATGTTGCCTACTGTTCGTCCCCCGTAAAATTACTGACGATCTTGAGAAAATCATATAAATTTCAATCTCGTAGTTGAGTGTTTCTGCTATGTAATTTATCAAATCTTTTTACTTGACCGTCTTATATGAAGCTTGTGTGAAGTAAAATTGGCGATCGCTCTAAAATCTCTATGACTCAAACAACTGATTTTCTTAACCATCTCAACCCTTCTCAACGCCGTGCGGTTGAGCATTTTTGCGGCCCATTATTAGTCGTCGCCGGGGCAGGTTCCGGCAAGACGCGGGCGCTGACTTATCGCATTGCTAATTTAATTTTGCGCCACGGGGTCGATCCGGAAAATATCCTGGCGGTGACTTTTACTAATAAAGCGGCGCGGGAAATGAAAGAAAGGATTGAAAAGTTGTTCGCGCAAAGACAGGCGCAAGAGGAATATGGGAAAGCTTTGTCAGATCTGAGCGAGTCGCAGCAAACCCGGTGGCGATCGCAAGTTTACCAAACTTATATTAAACCCCTTTGGTGCGGCACGTTCCACAGTCTCTGCGCTCGCATTCTCCGCTACGATATCGACAAATATCAAGATGAGAAAAACCGCAAGTGGAATCGCAATTTCTCTATTTTCGACGAATCGGAAGCGCAAACTCTGGTGAAACAGATAGTCACCCAAAAGCTAAATTTGGATGACAAGAAATTTGAACCCCGTAACATTCGCTACGCCATTAGCAACGCCAAAAACCAGGGACTCTCACCCAGCGATTATGCCAGAGAACATCCTTATTATAAAGGGCGAATTATCGCCGATGTTTACACCCACTACCAAGATGCGCTGGCAGAAAATAACGCCCTCGACTTCGACGACCTAATTTTAGTCCCCGTGCAGCTATTACGGCAAAATCAGAAAGTTTTAACCTATTGGCATCAGAAGTTTTGTCATATTTTAGTCGATGAATATCAAGATACCAACCGCACCCAATATGATTTAATTAGCCTTTTAGTTGCGGGCGGAGTTGATAATAAAAAATTCAATAACTGGGAAAACAGATCGATTTTTGTCGTCGGGGATGCAGATCAGTGTCTTCCTCCTGGCACGCAAATTTTGACTCCCGACGGCTATGCGCCAATTGAGACATTAAAGGTAGGAGATAAAGTATTAGCACCCAGCGGCGAACATCAACTTTATCCACGTACAGTTACCCAAATCAAACAGGGTTATTTTTCTGATTCCCTGTGGTGCGTGCGTGCTGGAGATAAATTGCTCAAAGGCACTCCCCATCATATTATCTTGGCGCGAATGGTTCCCCAAGCAGGACGTTACTACGTTTACTTAATGTACAGAGCAGACAGAGGTTATCGCGTTGGTATGACCAGAAGTCTGCGTAGTAACGACTATGGCAAAGAAGAATTAGGTTTTAGAGTGCGAGCATGTCAAGAACATGGTGACAAACTATGGGTGCTGAAAACAACAAATTCCTACGAAGAAGCTCGGTACTACGAAGCATACTATGCTGCTAAATATGGTTTACCAACAATACTTTTTCATGGCGAAGGTCGCAATCTGCGAATCAGCGATGAATTAATTTTTCGGTTGTTCCAAGAAATTGACACCATCACCAATGCTCACCGTTTAATGGACGATTTGTGGCTGCATCCAGATTATCCTCATTATCGACCGCAAAACGGCTCTCGCCGACAGACATTAAATTTGGTAATGTTTGGTACGCCACGACTAGAGCGGCAATTATCTGCTAGCTATCATCGCTTACAGTGGTGTTCTAATCGCAGCGATATTGCCCACAATTTACAATCAGCTGGCTTCCCAATTCGTTCGAGTAAAAATAATCGCGGTTATCGACTCGAAACGGCTAGAGTCTCTTATAAAGAAGCAATGGTTATTGCTCATAAAATCGCTGCAACTGGTGGATTAGATATTCGCGAACGCGCTTTATTAAGTGGCATTACCTATGAATTTATGCCACTCTCTCACTTACAGCCAGGAATGAGAGTCTTAATAGATGTAGATGGGAAACTAGAGGAACGTGAAATCCAAGAAGTATTTCAGGAAGAGTATCAGGGCGCAGTTTACGATTTAGAAGTAGACATCGCTCACACTTACATTGCCAATGGAGTTTTAGTCCATAATTCGATTTACAGCTTCCGCATGGCAGATTTCACCATCTTACTTGACTTCCAAAACGATTTTGGCGATGGACTGCCCGATGAAGATACCCAAACGATGGTGAAATTGGAAGAAAACTATCGTTCCAGAGAAAACATCTTGCATGTAGCTAATAAACTGATTGAAAATAATACCCAACGGATTGATAAAATTTTGCGTGCTACGCGAGATGCAGGGGATCAAATTTATTGTTACAAAGCCGATGACGAGGTTTTAGAAGCCGAGTTTGTCATTAATCAAATTCGCTCAATAGCAAACAATAATCCCGAAATAGACTGGGGAAGCTTTGCAATTCTTTATCGCACCAACGCTCAATCTCGCCCGTTTGAAGAAGCCCTAGTCAGACGAGATATTCCCTACACAATTGTCGGGGGTTTAAGATTCTATGACCGCAAAGAAATAAAAGACGTTTTGGCTTACTTGCGAACCCTAGCAAACCCAGCAGATAGCCTCAGCTTGCTGCGAATTATTAATACCCCCCGGCGCGGCATTGGCAAAGCGACTTTAGACCGATTAATTGCAGCAGCGCAAGAGTTAGGCATTCCCTTATGGGAAATTTTAAGCGATGAAACATCGGTGCATACCTTAGCAGGAAGAACGGCAAAACCGATTTTAAGTTTTGTCGAACTTATGCAACGCTGGCGCGAAGAAATTAATTCCCGAACAGCAGCAGAAATTGTTCAAGGTATTCTGGAAGAATCTGGTTATGTTCAAGACTTGAAAACCCAGGGAACCGATGAAGCAATAGATCGATTGCAAAACGTGCAAGAACTTTATAACGCCGTGCTGCAATTCCAAGAAGATACGGAAGATTCCAGTTTAGAAGGGTTTCTCGCCAATGCTTCCCTGGCATCGGATTTGGATAACTTAAAAGAAGGACAAAAAGCTGTTTCTTTAATGACGCTGCATTCCGCAAAAGGACTGGAATTTCCCGTTGTATTTCTGGTAGGATTAGAGCAAGGATTATTTCCCCATGTCCGCAGTTTAGACGACCCGGCGGCGTTGGAAGAAGAACGGCGACTCTGTTATGTAGGCATCACCCGCGCCCAAGAAAATTTGTTTTTGACTCATGCGCGAGAGCGACGCTTATATGGTTCGCGCGAACCCGCGATTAAATCGCAATTTTTAGCAGAATTGCCGCAAGAACATATCAGCGGTAACGGTACGACTGGGGTGACAAAAGCGATTTCCCGACAGATCCCCCCCTGCCCCCCCTTAACAAGGGGGGGAGTGAAAAGCGAAAATTGGAAAGTAGGCGATCGCATCGTTCATAAAGACTTCGGCGTCGGCGAAATCACCCGGGTTTTGGGATCGGGAAACAAACTATGTTTAGCCATAAAATTTCCCAGCATCGGTCAAAAAATCATCGACCCCAAAGTTGCTCAAATGCAACGAGTAGAGTAACTCTCTTTCATATCATGTCCTGTGGTATCGGTAGTGTATGGATGGCTAATTGCTCGCTTGCTAATTGCTCGCAATTCAATTGCCTCGAGAGCAGCGATTAGCGATTAGCTATTAGCAGTTACACAACCTTTGCTATTGGACATGATATCACTCGTTACCAGGTTCACTCGTTACCAGGTTCCACCTGGTAACGCAGGTGGAACCTGGTAACGCAGGTGGAACCTGGTAACGCAACTTCAGCGGCTCCAGCTGCCGATAAGCCGCATATAATTGGAGGCAGCATCGTCGAATATAGCATTCCCAGGCTCCTGGCTGGGAACGAAACAAAAGCGGGTTGGTCTGAGGTGACGAAACCGAACTTAGAGGTGTTGACGTGCAACAACCCGAAGCTTACAAGGTAGGCGAAGTTGAACTGAAATGCTTAGTCGGCGCCCATGAATTATTCTGGCGTCGAGAAGTACAGTTAACAGAGGGAGTCCCTACCCTTGATTATCCAAGCTGGAAGAACCGCTATGCTTTGTGTCTAGTCTGCGAAAAATGCGGTTATATACATTCCTTCCTACCTGAGTAAGCGATCGCTCACCTAAAATAAAACTATAGTTTGGGAGAAAGCGATCTTGGAAAGAAAACCTTCAAACCAAATCAGTCGTCGCAAATTCCTGCTAGGTTCCGCTTTAACAGGTGGCGGAATTATTGCCAGCAACTTATTCTCAAAATCATTCGCACAGGCTCCCGGCATCGTAACATCAGATAGAATGCGTCCGCAAATTCCCTACGGCGTCGCCAGCGGCGATATTACCGGAAATAGCGCCGTCATTTGGAGCAAAACTGACCGACCCGCGCGCATAATTGTAGAATATTCCACCAGCGAAACTTTCCGCAACGTCCAAGGAATTGTAGGGTCAGCAGCAATAGAACCCACCGACTTTACAGCGCGAGTTTACCTATCAGATTTACCCACAGGTCAGCAATTATTTTATCGCGTAACTTTCCAAGATTTAGCCGATAGAAATATCTCCAGCATTCCCGTTACAGGTCGTTTCCGCACCCCTCCTAACTCAGGTAAAGATATTTTCTTTGCTTGGTCGGGGTGCAGCGGCGGTCAAGGTTGGGGTATTAATCCAGATTGGGGTGGGATGAAAATCTATGAAACCATCCGAAAACTAGAGCCAGATTTCTTCATCCACTGCGGCGATAATACCTATCCAGATAACCCGATTCTATCGGAAGTTAGACTAGAAGACGGCAGTATTTGGAAAAATATTACTACCCCAGAAAAGTCCAAAGTTGCCGAAACTTTAGCCGAGTTTCGCGGCAATTATATCTATAACTTACTCGATGAAAACGTCCGCCGCTTCAACGCAGAAGTGCCGTTGTTAGTGCAATGGGACGACCACGAAACAACTAATAACTGGTATCCAGGCGAAATACTAGATGATAACCGCTATACCGTGAAAAGCTGCGATTTGCTGGCGGCGCGTGGCAAAAGAGCGCTACTTGAGTATATGCCATTTCGCTGGGACGCCAACGATCCGGATCGCATTTATCGAGCTTTTAAATATGGCCCAAATTTAGATATTTTTATGCTCGACGAACGCAGCTATCGTGCGCCAAATTCTGCTAATCGTCAGCTAGTAGCAAGTGCAGAAACAGAGTTTTTAGGTAACGAACAAGTGCGGTGGTTAAAAAGCCAATTACTCGCCTCAAAAGCAACTTGGAAAATAATCGCTAGCGATATGCCTATTGGGATTATTGTCCGCGATGGCGAGGCATTTGAAAACTTTGCCAACGGGGATGGCCCCGCTTTGGGACGGGAATTAGAACTGGCAGATTTGTTGCGGTTTATCCAACAAAATAATATCAAAAATGTTGTTTGGCTGACCTCGGATTTGCATTACGCCGTCGCGACTTATTACGACCCCGCCAAAGCTCAATTTACTGACTTTAAACCGTTTTGGGAATTCGCTGCAGGGCCGCTGCACGGTGGCAGTTTTGGGCCGCAAGCAATTGATAATACTTTTGGCGCACAAGTGAAGTTTCAAAGCGCAGGTGTGGGGATGAAACAAAACCTTCCGCCTACGGCAGAAATGCAGTTTTTTGGAACAGTAAAAATAGATGCTGCAACTAAATTAATGACCGTTGCGTTGCTCGATGTAAACGGTAAAATTGTATACAGCGTCGAGTTGCAACCAGAGGTATAAATCTAGGTCAATGCTTGCAAAAATTATGAGTTTAAGGTATAATAGCAAGGCAGCAATTGAACTAGCTTAAAATATCGCTAAAAGATTTCGTTTTGTTGGTTTTTTCATCGTTTTTTGACATTAATGAGTTAAGTGGTGTTAAAAGAGCGATGATATAAAAGCAGTCCAAGCTTTTGTCAGGGGGAGAGGCGATGATGACGACATCTACTATCCGCTATTCAATCGATGTGATTAGGGATGAAGCCCGCGAACTGGTCAAGAAAGGCACAATCAGTCGCCAACAACCGATATATGCGCTTTGCGAGTATATTAGACCGGGGGAATGGCGTTGTGTGGAATGCGAGTTAGAAGAGTGCGGCTATTTGCTAAGAGATCGCATTTGCGATTTAATTGGTTGCGAAACGTGGATCGAGGATTAGAAAATGAGAGACCGATCAAATCTCAAATCTGAAATTAGCGCTCGCTGCGATTAATTGCTGGCATTGCTAATAAAGCTGTACCATAAGCGGCTTCTGTATGAATCGGTCTTAAGATAGATACTTGCAAATGACGTTGGCGAATCTTTTGCCAAGTAGGATTTTTTGCCCCACCTCCAGCGGTGTAAACGCGAGTTAACGGCGTTGCACCGAATTGTGTTAATAATTGGTAACCTCTGGCTTCAATGCGGGCGATACTTTCGAGTAAACCGTGGAGAAATTCTACAGGGTTTTCGGGACGGGGTTCTAGTCGGGGTGGTAGATTGGGGTCGTTGATGGGGAAGCGATCGCCCGCCTTCACCAATGGATAATAATCTAATAAACATTCTTTCTCGGCATCAATTTGACTGCTGAGATTTTCTAATTCAGCGTTGGTGAAAAACTGCTTTAATACTGCACCACCTGTATTAGAAGCACCGCCAACTAACCATAAATCGATCCCCCCCTGCCCCCCAATGCCTTGGGGGGGTAAGTGCCCGCCTGAGACTAAAGGCAAAGCATCCTCTGGTTTCCCCCTTTTGAAGGGGGACGGGAGGGGGATCGCTTGGGAGGGTAAGCGATGGCTATAAATTCCATATCGGGAATCATCGACCCGAGTGCGACTTAATAGTTTTAGGACTAAAGTCGAACCTAGAGAAGTTACTGCTTCACCGGGAGAATTCGCACCGCTGGCGAGAAATGCGGCAATACTATCAGTTGTTCCGGTACAAACTATGCAATCTCGCCGCAAATTAAAGCGAGTGGCAATTTCTGCCCTCACTTCACCGACTGGCACCCCAGGTGCGAGGACTTGGGGCAATAAATGACGTACTGGTAAATTTTCTAACCAATCTGGATAGCACAAATTTTCGACATCGTAACCGAGTTTTAATGCATTGTGATAATCGCTAATTCCCAAACGTCCGTGCAATAAAAAAGCTAACCAGTCCGCTTGATGTAAGAAATAACAATTTTGAATATTATCGGCATTTTGGATTAACCAGAAAAGTTTTGCCAGGCTAGAAGTGGCGCTGATTACGGTATGGTTGGGAGGAGCGATCGCGCGGACTTTCTCGATCACTTCTATTCCCCGTCCATCATTGTACATTAAAGGTTCAGAAATGGGGTTACCAAAGTTGTCGCACAACAGGACGGTGGCAGAAGTGCCATTGAGAGCGATCGCTTTGATTTCCCCTCGGATTTCCTGGGGAATTTGTTCGAGCAGAGTAAATAAAGCATTCTGCCAGATAATGGTGTGGTTGGGTTGTTCAAACGGATATTGCGCTTCTGCTTGGATAATACCTTCAGAGTCGATTACTATTGCCCGGGCGCCAGAAGTGCCGAAGTCGATGCCAAGGTAGAAGTTCATGGGTCAATAATACCAAGTTTCACAGCCAGAAAAGTTGGTTGGTTCTTGGCAATTTATCATATAATTATTCCATAGCTGTTCTCAATAGTCGAGCCAGCCAGTTAATTACATTTTCATTTTGTTTTCACTTTTAACAGTTATGATCAACCGTTTAAGTTACGCGATCGCTATTACCACAATCGGTCTGCTAGCATTAACAGGATGCAGTAGCAATACTCAACCCACAAGCCAAGCTTCTCCGGCTGTTGAAACAACTGCACCAACAGCCGCTACAACTGCTTCAAATACTACCCAAGAAGGATTTACTGCCTTAGTTGGTGTAGTGTCAAATACAAAAACAGCAGTGGAAGCTGGCAACTTTGACCAAGCCCAAAAGGCGTTTGACAAATTTGAAGATGCTTGGAACAAAGTTGAGGATGGAGTTAAAGCCAAGTCTGCCAAAAGCTATGAAGCGATTGAGGACGCCGAATCTCAGGTAGAGAGTGCTATCAAAGCAAAAGATAAAGCAAAAGCCTTGGCGGGATTGCAGGCACTCGACAAAAATATAGCGACGGTTTCCAAGAGGTAAAATATGATGCGATCGTTTCGTACGTACCATCGAACCCTGGCAATTATCCTTGCCTTACCTCTTGCTGTCACATTATTAACTGGCATGGCGGTTACGTTTGTGGAACAGTGGTCGATTGATATGCCAATTCCGCGCAGTCTACTGCTTTCACTACATACCGGCAAAATCTTTGGTCTTGAAGGACTTTACCCGATTTTGAACGGGTTAGGACTTTTGGGGTTATTAGTGACAGGGTTAAGTATGTCTGGTTTATTTGGTAGGAGAAGGTCAAAACCTACTCAGAATTAAACGGGACATTCTGCGTATCGTAATTGTTGTTTGATAGGGAATGCGATCGCTAGTAGGGGCGGGTTTTACAGACAATATATGCCTATTACCTCCCCCGCCTACTAAATATGGGGGCATGGTGCCGTACTCTGCGGGCTAACGCACCCTACAGATAGAGGTTTTGCTATTAGCAATTAGCAATTAGCAATTAGCAATTAGCAATGCCGATGCAATTTTACTTTTATCCAAACCGCGACCTATCAGCACCAAACGAGTTTCGCGGGGTTCGTTTCCTTGCCAAAGACGATCGTAAAAATGCTCAAAGCGCGAACCGACTCCTTGCAATACTAACCGCATTGGTTTATGCGGAACTGCAACAAACCCTTTAACCCGGTAAATTTCTTGCTGTTGCACCAATTTTTTCAGCGAATCAACTAACGCTTGAGGCTCAAATTCTCGGTTTAAAACAAAGTGAACTGAATTAATATCCTCATCGTGTTCGTGGTCTTCTTCCTCATCGTGGTGACTGGGACGAGAGTCTAAATTCTCCTCAACCGCTGCATTAAATCCTAACAGAACATCGGCGCTAATTTCACCGCTTTCGCAAGGGACAATTTTGACTCCTGGTGGTAGTTGCTGTTTTAACCAATTCTGCACCTGAGTTTGAGTTTGGGCGTTGACTCGGTCAACTTTACTTAACAGCACCAAATCAGCACAAGCTAATTGGTCTTCAAATAATTCTTCAATTGGCGTTTCGTGGTCTAGATTGGGGTCAGCTTTTCTTTGCGCTTCCAAAGCATCCAAATTCGCAGCCAGGGTTCCAGATACTACGGCTTCGCAGTCTACTACGGTAACTACGCCATCGACTGTAGCGCCTGTGCGAATTTCAGGCCAACGAAAGGCTTGAATTAAAGGTTTGGGCAATGCTAATCCGGATGTTTCGATCAGTATGCAATCCAAATTTTCTCGCCGTTCTAGTAGCTGTTGCATCGTGGGGAGAAATTCTTCCTGAACGGTGCAACAAAGACAACCATTCGTGAGTTCAACTATGTTCGTAGTTGGCACTTCAGCATCATCGCAAACTTGGCAAGAACGCAGCAATTCACCATCGATGCCCAATTCGCCAAATTCGTTAACTAGAACGGCGATGCGACGCCCTTGATTGTTTTGCAATAACTGGCGAATCAGAGTTGTTTTGCCGCTGCCGAGAAAGCCAGTAATCACAGTAACGGGTATTTTTGCAGCCATAAAAGCTCCTATAATTGCATATTTTAGATGGCAGATTTTAGATTGAATTTAATCTTAAATCTAAAATCTGCCATCTTACTTTCTTCCCGCCGGAAGAATTTCTATTGAATGAACCGCCATAGACGCGCAGCGGCTTCCCGTAGGGTAGACGCCAAGAACGCCAAGAAGGAAGAAGGAAGACATAGATAATCTGCTAGCGGGAAGGGAGTAAATTATTTGAGGGGTGGGATGCGGGCGATTACGCCTTTTTTTAGGGGTTCTGGTCGTTCTGACCAGGGCAAAAGACCATTGGGTTTTGCATAATATTGAGCGGCACATTCTAGAACTGCGGCTGCGCTATTTTGGGGGGGTAAATCGCCAAACAGATAAGTATATTTATCCGGGGCGGCGAATGAAACAGCACAAGCATGACTGCAAGCGCTCATGCACTCAACTTCTTGCATGGGAAATCGAGCGCGTAATTCCCAATTTTGGTGGAGTTGGCTGAGATTTTCGATTAGTTCCTGACCCCCACTTTTGCCTTGTGGTTTGCCATCTTGCCAAACGGTGGCACAGGTTTTACACACAAATAGAATGTGTTGCGTCTTCATTGTTGATTTGATAGTCCTGGGGAATATGCAATTAACCCAAAAGGGAAGAAGTGAGGAAAACAGTACCGATTGAGCAGATGACAAAGCCAGCGAATTGCAGGGGCGAGAAAGTTGGGCGGGTGAATTTCTTCATCGTCCAGTTGCCAATTAAAAGAGCAAGCAGAGAAATGGCATACTGAATCAAGCTAAAACCCAACAAATACGCAAGTAGCGGTGTCATTTGTGCGCCGACGATGGATTCGCCATAAGCGTAGCCGTGAAATAAACCTGCGAAGGATGCTAGTGCTGTCAGCGCGATGAAGTTGGGACGCTGTTGGGTGAATAGCATGACGCCAAAAGCGATCGCAGAACCCGCAATAATCATCTCAGCCCCTGGTAAGTTCAGCCCAAGCAAGTGAATTCCCGTGCCTAGCAGTGCTGTTAAGATAAATCCTGCTGGAATTAAAGCGCCTCGCGACAATCCAACTGCGAGCAATCCCATGGCAACAATAAAAGCAAAATGGTCTAAACCGATAATTGGGTGGGCTAATCCGGAAACAAAACCTTCAAAGAAATTGCTGGGTATTTTACCATCAAGGGCGTGGTGAGCGATCGCTTTTCCCGCCGCACTCAACAGTCCTAAACATACCAAAAATCCGCTAGCCGCAAAGCGGCGTCCTCCCAACTGGTGGATACCAGTACGCTTTGACTGCTGACGCGAAACTTCTATTTTTGACACGATCTGTACCTCGCAGATTCATTTATCCAACGTCGGCGGGTATCCTGACTTACTCGATTTTGGTAATTGGTAATTGGTAATTGCTAATTGCTAATTGCTAATTGCTAATTGTTTTTTGCGATTACCTCGTTCTGACTGGGAACGCGATTAGCGATTACCCAATCCAAAATCGACTCACAGTTGCGGGACAGTGTCGGACTTGCACCAGACTTTCCCCGTTACCTCTGGCGGCTGCTCCCCGCCAGAACCGACCCAGCTTGCGTATTGTACCGCAAAGCTTGTCGCTTCACAAACAGTCATCGGTTAATTGCTGGACGATGTAGCGATTGCGTCCTTCTGCTTTTGCCTGATACAATGCTTTGTCGGCTACATCGATCAGCATTTCCGGAAAAGAGCTAGCCGAAGGAATCGTACTCGCTACTCCCAAGCTGAGGGTGATATACTCGCTGACACAAGACTTGCGATGCTCGATCTGCAACGATCTTAATATCGACTGGATTTCAACTGCTACCTTCGCCGCTCCTTGGGCCGTCGTGTTTGGCAGAATCACGGCAAATTCTTCACCGCCGTAACGCGCTACTAAATCGGCGGGGCGACGGGCGGCGGCGCGAATCCCATTGGCAATTTCCTGCAAACAACTGTCTCCCGCTATGTGTCCGTAGGTGTCGTTGTAGGCTTTGAAACAATCCACATCGCAGAGAATCAACGACAGCGGTTGTTGTTCTCTTAGCATACGCAGCCACTCGTTGTCAAGATATTCGTCAAAACGGCGGCGATTGGCGACTTGAGTTAAGCCATCTAAACAAACTAATTGCTGCAACTGTTGGTTGGCGGTGACTAACTGTTGGTAAAGTTCTGCTTGTTGGATGGCGATCGCTACAGAGGTTGCCAATTGTTTGAGCAACTCAATTTCCCACACTTGCCAATGGCGGGAGGCAGAGCATTGATGGGCGCCCAGGATTCCCCAAAGATGAGTGTAAGCGAGTAAAGAGCCAAATTCTCCCACTCCTCCCGCCTCTGGTGCTGCCTTTGTTGCCGTCAGGATAGGAACCACCAAGTTAGCCCTGACTTGCAGGGGGGCTAACAAATCGGCTTGACATTGGGGTATGTCACAGTTGTAGACATCGTCGATGGCTTTGATGCGACCGTTTTGATAGAGATGGACGTATTCTTGAGAAAAGCATTCATCAAAGATGATTCTTCCCAAGCTCTGCGTCCAATTTGAGCCTACTGATTCTACAACTACAATCCCGCTCCAATCTGGGAAAAAGCGGTAAATAATCACGCGATCGCAAGCGAGAAATTGCCGCACTTCTGCCACCGTGGTATTAAGAATCGTCTCCAAGTCTAAAGACTGGCGGATGCGCGCCGCAATAGCCGCCACGAGTCGTTCTCGCGCAATTTGGTTTTGCAGCGCTTCTTCTGCCTGTTTGCGTTCGGTGATGTCCCGCAGGATCACCGCCAGTATGGTTTCTTGTGGCAGTTTTAGCTTATAAATCGATGCTTCGGCGGGAAACTGGGTCTGATCTTGGCGTAAACCCACAATCTCCCGACGTTCTCCCATTTTCCGCGAGATATCGGCGGATTGGGCAAATTTATGCAGGTGCTGACGATGCACTGCCCGTAACGTTTCAGGCAATAACATGTCGATTGGCTTTCCTAAAACCTCCGCTGCGGTATAGCCAAAGATTCTTTCCGCGCCCTGATTGAATATTTGAATCCGCCCAGTTGCGTCTACCGAGATAATCGCATCGTCGGCAATATCGAGAATCCCAGCTAAACTAGCTTGCGATTGTTGCAGTGCTGCTGCTGTTTGCCGATGTTCCAAGACTTCGGACTGCAATTGCTTCGTTCGCTCCTGTACCAATTGTTGCCAGCTATCGATCTGTAGATTTCCCAGCAGACTGGTTTGGGTGACGATGCCAACTAAAAAACCCTCCCCATCTACGATGGGGAGATGGCGAACCCGATGCTGGCGCAGCAATTCGATCGCCATCGCCATATCTGACATCTGGGATTCGTTCGCGGTGATGGGTTGATTCGTCATCACCTGAGCGATCGCTATCTCTTCTAAAACTCTCTTTTCTAACGTTATTTTTACAACATCTGTTTCTGTAAATATGCCTAAAAGACAAAGACGGGGGTTACCTGGGACGCTCTGAAGCTCGACCACGAGGACATAGCTGGAGCGATTCTGACACATGAGCGCGAGCGCAACAGAAACCGGCGTGTCAGGAGATACCGTCAGGGGATGGCGGTCAATGGCTCGCTCGAGAGACAAGTCTGGGGCGTTTGACATAAACGAGAGTGTCGTTTTCTACCAATTTGACACTCCCGCCTCTTAAACGGGTAGCATTGTTGACTTACGGGTGTAGAGACCTTCGTTGTTGCTAGGAAGATGGGGAAGATGGGAATGATAGGGAAGTTGGGGATGACGCACCTCTGGTGGAGACGGGACGAAGCTGTCATGAACCCCACGCATAAATGCGGGGGCTTGTAAGACTTAATTCTTGCTTGCGCTCGAATTATTCTACACGCCTACATGACCAGACTAAGACTCACGCAGTCACGGTAGGAACAAGTGTTAAAGCTCCTAAGAGCGAATGCACGAACCAGTTTGCAGCTCTAGAACTTCAGCATTAAACAGGTGTACAAGGGTTAAGCCAGTGTGTTGAAGAAAGTACCGATTCTGAACATTGTCGTTAGCGAAGCGGGGCGTTAGCCCGGTTCACTTTACTCCGAAAGGAAGATTAAAACTCATGTTTGTATTTGTCTTAGACAGCAACAAGAAGCCGCTCAACCCAACCCATCCTGCTAGAGCAAGGAAACTACTCAAGTTAGGAAAAGCTGCTGTGTTCAAAAGATATCCTTTTACGATTATTTTGAAGCAGGAATTCGGAGAACCTTTCAACCAAGATTTAAGGATTAAAATTGACCCTGGAGCGAGGACAACAGGTATAGCAATCTTGCGAAACGAGGTTGTTCTGTGGGCAGCAGAACTAACTCATAGAGGATTTCAAATTCGAGATGCCCTGACCTCTAGAAGACAGTTAAGACGTTCTCGGAGGAATCGCAAGACTCGTTACCGTCAACCTCGATTTGACAATCGTCGTCGCTCTGATAAATGGCTACCACCTTCGTTAATCAGTCGAGTAAATAATATTTTGACTTGGGTTAAACGGTTATTGCGGTTATCACCAGTCACTGCCATCTCGACTGAATTAGTAAGGTTTGACACTCAACTGATGCAAAATCCAGAAATCACAGGTATTGAGTATCAACAGGGATTGCTTGCCGGATACGAGCGTATAGAATATATGCTCGAAAAATGGCATCGGCGGTGTGCCTACTGTGGTGCTACCGAAATGGGGCTAGAGATTGAGCATATTATTGCCAAGTCAAAAGGCGGGTCTAATCGTGTATCTAACTTGACCTTGAGTTGCACGAAATGTAATCAGAAGAAAGCGAATAAGCCCCCCAGAGCAATTCTTGAAGAACAAGCCTGAATTACTCAAGTCAATTCTTGACAGGTCTAATCGACCCTTAGCTGACACAGCAGCAGTTAACGCGACTCGATGGAAACTGTTTAATTGCCTTGAGGAGTTAGGTTTGCCCGTAGAAACTGGAACTGGAGGCAGGACTAAGTACAACCGTTGTCGTCAAAATTTGCCTAAAACTCATTGGCTAGATGCTGCGAATGTAGGCGCATCAACTCCAGACACTTTAAAAGTTTTGGTATCTAACCCTTTGATTATCAAAGCAACAGGACACGGCAACCGCCAAATGTGTGGAACCAATGCTTTTGGCTTTCCGATTCGACATCGGTCAAATACCAAAAAGCACTATGGTTTTCTTGCCTGGCGATATTGTCAAAGCTGTTGTCACCAAAGGCAAAAAGGTTGGCTCTTATATTGGTCGGGTTCAATGCCCTCGCAACAGGCAGTTTCGACATCACAACGGCTACAGGTCGGGTAGCAGGGATTAGTCACAAATATTGTTCATTTGTTCACAGGAGCGATGGTTATGCCTATCAATAATGATTCGCAAGCCGCTCAGTTGTTTGTGTAAGGGGGACAGCTTCCTCCCCATGGGTGAACGACAGGGGCTACCGTTCCCTTACCAACCCCCGATTTATTTATGGTGAGAGTTGTGGAAAAATTAAAAACGTCTCTGGATCCCCGAAGTATTTTGTACTAATAAAGACCAATTACTCAAGCTCTGTATATGCCAACCATTAACAGGCTCGCCCTTTGTTTAGGATTGGACTATAGCCGCGACAGTTTGATCGATTTACTCGACGCGCTCTCAGGGAACACCACGGCGATTTCTCCAGTAGAATTATGTGAACACCCCTCGTTTCGGCGAGGTTATAGCGCTTTGGCACTCTTCGGATGAAATAGCACAGACAACTTTCACTACTCGTCGTGGGCGTCATCTCAAACGCAAAGAAACAAAGGTGAGCCGAAAAATCCTTGGTTTGTCAACGAGAGATCGACGGTCTCACCTTTGTTTCTAGGCTCGTGGTGCGTAAGTCCTGTAACCATTTCCGGTTGGCATCAAATGTTGATGCGAGGTACGAAAGATTATCCGATGCACCAGCATCCTTTTACTTTATTGCAAGTCAGGGTCACGGATGAAACTGGTCAGCAACTGTGGCGTCCGATGTGGCTAATTGCAATTGGTCAGCGGCGAGATGAATTAACTTTACTCGATTACTATCAGGCCCACCGACAACGATTTTATCTGGAGCATATGTTGCGTTTCAGTAAGCAACGCTTGCTGATGAGGTCTTTTCAAACCCCTGATGTAGAGCATGAAGAAAACTGGGCAGGACTTACGCAACTTGCTTATATACAGCTATGGGCAGCCAGGGAATTAGTGGAAATTCTTCCTCGTCCTTGGAAAAAATATCATCACAAAAAAACTAACCATTCTCTGACGCCTAGTTTGGTTCAACGAGACTTCTACCGAATTATGCGGACGATTAGCACACCAGCAGGTTCTCCCTTCCCCCGTGGTTTTTCTAGTGGGCGGATTCAAGGTAACTCTATACAAAAAAGAAAACTACACCCAGTGGTCAAACAGGGTAAAAAGATTAAAAAGAGCCAGTCTTCTACACAGAACGCTGCTTAAAACCGCCTAATTACTCCTAATTAATTCGAGTTTATTTCGCGTTCAATACTCGCGAAATATTTTTCTTTTGTCCAAAGTCCAGTCAATCTGAAATCTGCCATCTCAAATCTGCAATTTCTTATGGTTCTACTGTCACTGGCGTTCCTACCCTAACCATTTCATATAACGCTTCTACATCTCGATTTCGCATTCTAATACAGCCGTGGGAAACCGCCTGTCCAACTAATCGCTCGTTGGGCGTGCCGTGAAATCCTATATAATTTCTGCCATCTGTCCAAAATCCTATCCACCTCGCACCTAACGGATTATTT
The DNA here is from genome assembly GCF_020521235.1 of Microseira wollei NIES-4236. GTDB lineage: Bacteria > Cyanobacteriota > Cyanobacteriia > Cyanobacteriales > Aerosakkonemataceae > Microseira > Microseira wollei. The sequence continues at coordinate 31,967 of NZ_BLAY01000081.1, forward strand.
GGCCCCGGCGGAATCACCTGCCCATTCAAAGGATGTTCCCAAATTGGATCGCGTTCCATGTGGAGGACTTTAAACTTACCTGTCGGCGTTTCCCACCCTGCCCTACCGATGGCGATGGGGAAACTTTTATCCACGCGATCGCCCCGATATACATAAACCCGCCGCTCTCTCAATTTTATGACTAAACCAATCTCAACAGCGGGATTTACTGGCGCGGATTGCTCTGTATTAGGCGCTACTGGGGGTTGTCCAACAGGAGGCGCTTCCATGTGCGGTTTTGGCTCGATAGCTATTGCCTCGGCAGTTACAGCAGAAGCAACAGCAGCCTGCCCCCCGAAGGACATTGTTAAAATTATTACGCTTAACCCAAGAAGTTTCATGTTTCCAGCTATCGATTTTCCTCGCACGATTACCGATACCTTGACATATTGATAATTTTTATCGGTTCCGTATTGAAACTCGTTCCTATTGTAGTATTTTTACCTAAACTTTCCTCAGTAGAAACAGTTATATTGTAGCTGAGTCTGAAAAACAGACTTGTTTTGTCAGCGACTATACAGCAGAGCTTGCAAACCTGTGATAATCCAAACAACTCATACCTATAGGTAGAGTTACCGCCAAAAAGGTGAGAGTTAGAATTTGGGAGAAACAAAGGCAAGAGAAAAAGCTTTGCGAAGCAAGAGCTAGGTATAGTCGGCAAACGATCTCAAAGTGAGGTTAAAATGCGTCTTCAAAATGTGAAAATATTGACGGGGACGGCTCTCGTGGTGGCGTTAGGAGCGATCGCATCAAGTCCAGCGATCGCAACTGAAATGAGCGATCGCCTCCAAGACAATCGAGTAGCTGTAGCATCCGACTCCAATTCTTACACCGGCACAATCAGAAGTATCGTTGGCAACATCGTAACCCTGGAACTGCCCAACGGCGATACCAAAGAAATCGGCTTAACTCGATTGGAACAGGGACGACTCGGTTTAGTCCCCGGTATGAAAATTATCGTCAGAATGGTAGACGGGCGTAGAATAGTTTCCCTCGCTCCCGCAGTAGAAGCAGTTACAATCGCCAGAGTCACGCGGATTGAGGAAACGACAACTCAGATAGAACGCACACCCAGGCGCATCGTGTTACCACCGCCGCAAGAAAGACCCGCACCTGTAAGACGGGCGCCAGTGCAACCCGCACCCGTTAGAATTGAGCCGGTGGAACAGACAACAGAAGTGGAACCTCTACCGCGCCGTCCCATCAGAGCGCTTTGGTAAGATTATTGTTTTCACAGATATCTGCAACAGAGATAATGCCGCCACTTTCTATAGGCGGCATTATTTTATATTCTTGGGCAGGCGGGACGCCTACCCCACAAGAAAAAATATAGCCGTTTGCGACTTGATAGAATACACTTGATTTTGCATAAGTTAATAGTCCGCTACGCCTGGCTTAGTTTGTGTAGCGGCACCCTTAAGGGTGCCGCTACACAAACTAAGCCACAAGGGCTGTATTCCACCAAGTCACAAACTGCTATATCAGTTGTGGGATGGGTATCCTGCCCATCCGCCTACCCGACAAGAAAAAATATCAGTTGTGGGATGGGTATCCTGCCCATCCGCCTACCCGACAAAAAAAATATCAGTTGTGGGATGGGTATCCTGCCCATCCGCCTACCCGACAAAAAAAATATCAGTTGTGGGAAGGGTATCCTGTTTGTCCGCCTACCCGACAAGAAAAAATATCAGTTGTGGGAAGGGCATCCTGCCCATCCGCCTACCCGACAAGAAAAAATATCAGTTGTGGGAAGGGCATCCTGCCCATCCGCCTACCCGACAAGAAAAAATATCAGTTGTGGGAAGGGCATCCTGTTTGTCCGCTGCTATTTTTGCCAGAAGTCCAATTTTTAGTTGTATATTATCAAACTGAAGCAACCTTGCCCTCTTGCCCATTCTCAAAGGATGTCAGCGTGGCGATTCAACTGGTAGACAAATTGCGATTAAGCCTTGCAGTAACAGCTGCACGTACCATTACATCCCTAGTGCGCTTGCTGCGACTGGGTGCTGCGAGTGTTTTACCGGGAGCAATTGCGCGCCGCATTCAACCAAAAATTCTCTCCCTGCTGGCGCGTCAGGTGAAGTACGGCACAATTTTAATTGCAGGGACGAATGGCAAAACCACCACATCGCTGCTGTTACGCACGATGCTGGAACGCAAAGGTTGGCGGGTGGTACACAACGCCACGGGTGCGAATTTGGTCAATGGTTTAATTGCGGCGTTGCTAGAAAATACTAATTTGGCGGGTAATCTCAAAGCAGATTACGCGATTCTGGAAATCGATGAAAATATCCTGCCGAAAGTGCTGCCGCAAATCCAGCCAAAGTATATTTTGTGTTTGAATTTGTTTCGCGACCAGTTGGATCGGTACGGCGAAGTCGATATAATTAGCCAACGGTGGATGGGAGCAATCGCACCCCTTTCCCCAGACACCGCTATCATCATCAACGCCGATGACCCCACGCTTTCCCACCTCGGTCAGCATTTACCCCAACGAGTCTTATACTTTGGTTTAAGCGAACCCGACCAATATCTAGACGAAATTCCCCACGCCGTTGACTCAATTTACTGTCCCAGTTGCGGTCACTCCTTAGATTATCAAGGCGTTTATCTATCCCATTTGGGCGATTTTCACTGTCCCAATTGCGGCTTTAGCAAGAGTAAAGTATCGATTAATAGCTCCCAATGGCCTCAAATTCTGATCGGACTTTACAACAAATACAACACCCTAGCAGCCGTATTAGCCGCCCAAGAAATCGGCATCGATGAAAGTACAATCCTCGATACAATTAAAAACTTCCAAGCCGCATTTGGACGCGCCGAAGAATTAGAAGTCGCCGGAAAGCACGTCAGGATTTTGTTATCCAAAAATCCCGTAGGGATGAACGAAACCATCCGCGCCGTGAATCAGATAAAACTTACCGGAAAATCATCGACAAGTTTAGTAGTACTGAACGATCGCACCCCCGATGGCACAGATGTATCGTGGATTTGGGACGTAGATACGGAAAAATTGGTCGCGTCGGGAGGAACAATTGTCGTGAGTGGCGATCGCGTCTACGACATGGCGCTGCGCCTGCGCTACAGCCAGACCGACGAAAATGACAAATTTAACCTAATTATCAAAGAAGACTTGCAGTCAGCCATTACAACCGCCTTAGAATGCACTCCCCCAGGCGAAACCCTGCACATTCTCCCCACCTATTCAGCCATGTTAGAAGTGCGAGGCTTACTAACAGGCCGCAAAATTCTATGATCGATCGAACAATTAGCAATTAGCAATTAGCAATTAGCAATTAGCAATTACCAATGACAGAACTAACAATTGGCTGGTTATATCCTACCCTGATGAGTACCTACGGCGATCGCGGCAATGCCATCTGCTTGCAGCAACGCGCCAAATGGCGGGGAATTAAAGTACAAGTATTACCCCTCGACTTGCAATCAACTATCGACGATATTCATCAAGTTGATATTTTAGTCGGTGGCGGCGCGCAAGACAGACAGCAAGAAATAGTCATGCGCGATTTAAAAGGAGCGAAAGCAGAAGCACTGCGCCAGAAAATCGAAGCCGGAACTCCAGGAGTTTTTACCTGCGGCGCACCCCAATTGTTGGGACATTATTACGAACCTGCATTAGGTCAAAGAATAGAAGGTTTGGGATTATTAGATTTTGTCAGCAAACATCCGGGACCAGATGCGCGTCGCTGCATTGGAAATGTAGTTTTTGAAGTCACTGCTTCGCGTTTAGCCAAAGATTTACAAGCAATGTTAGGGAAAGTGGCGGTAATAATTGGCTTTGAAAATCATGGCGGTAGGACTTATTTGGGCAAGGTAGAACCGCTAGGGAAAGTGATAAGCGGTTATGGAAATAACGGCGAAGATGGAACAGAAGGATCATTTTATCGCAATGCGATCGCTACTTATTCCCACGGCCCACTTTTGCCTAAAAATCCCTTTGTGGCTGATTGGTTAATTCAAACAGCATTAGCAGAAAAATATCAAACACCAATATCTTTACAACCGCTGGATGATACTCTGGCAATGCAGGCAAGGGAAGCAATGTTTAAAAGGTTGGGAGTTGGTGAAGTTGTTGCTGGTAAGCGCTAGTAAATTCGCGTAGCGTCTCGAAGAGAATCGCCGATCTTGATTGGGAAGGCATGGCTAGACAGTTTGAGTTAAATCAGATACATCACATGGACTGCCTAAAAGGTTTCAAGAGTCGCGATCGCAACTCGATCCAGACAAATGTTCAAAATGGAGAGCCATTGTCTCCAACACCTCGATAAACTAAAACAAACTATCTAAAGAAGGCTAAATCAATGCTGGCAATTAGACGTGAGGCTGTAGATATTGTTTGTCCTTTGATTCGCGGCGATTACTTGTTCAACCCAATCGAAGTTACTATTAAATCGCCCAAGAGCTACCGTAAGGCTGTTTATCGCATCGCGCAGTTTTTCCGGCGGGAGTTCGATTATGATTTTGCCCAGTACGGCTACGAAGGTGAAGAAAACGATCCTGATTGCGTTGCATTCCTGTGGATTCACCCAGAAGCTGGAGCAAGGGGCAAAGAGTTTCAAGTTCCATGTATTGGAGCTTGCTGCTTTAGACTCCGCCAATCAGGTTACGCACTCCAATGGATATGGATTCACCCGTACTTCCGGCGACAAGGATTACTCTCAGAGGCGTGGACAAAGTTTCGCGATCGCTTTGGAGAGTTTGATGTCGATCGCCCACTGTCCGATGCCATGAAGGCTTTTCTGAACAAGCAATCTGTAGGGGCACGGCATGATTAAATAGGTTGCTCAAGCGAAAGAATATTGCTCGTGCCGTGCCCCTACTCAACCTGACCCAAAATCGGGGATGCAATCTGTAGGGGCACGCCATGATTAAATAGGTTGCTCAAGCGAAAGAATATTGCTCGTGCCGTGCCCCTACGGCAGCGGATTTTAAACAAGCGATCGCTTCAAAGCCAGAAACCCGGTTTTAAAGAAACCGGGTTTCTCAAGTACTAGGCTAACCCAGACAAGCGGCTAAATCTTCATCGGCAGTTGCGATCAAAAGTGCTATTTTTGTAATACCAACTTGAACGCCGTAGGCCATAACAGTTTTGTCACAAAACAAATTAACAACAAACTTTTCCAGAGGTGTTATGAAAACATCGATTTTGAGAGTATTTTTGCTAACCGTTGTCCTATTTATTACCTCAATGCTGGTAATTTCCGATATGGCTTTGAGTAACCCGCTTTGGCGCGGTTCTCAGTTTATTGCCGAAACAACGTTAACCAGTCAGCCATCAGCGGAAGTGCTATCACAAGAAACAGCCAATATAACTCCTTCAGAGCCGTCAAAGGCTAAAGTTGAAGTGACCGAAAGCACTCAACAATCTACGCAGAGTAAAGCAGGCGAGTTAACGCAGAAAGCTTCCCAACCCCAAGAAACGCCATCTGAGTCAGGCGGGCCTTACGATATGGAAGCAATCAAAGCGTTCAATCGGGCTTTGTACGGTTCGTAATATCCGCTTGAGCATCCCGGTTTCTAGAAACCCGGTTTCTACGAAAAATCGTTGGTTTGGCAACCAGAGATCAAGGTCGAAACCGGGTTTCTGGCAACGCCCTTGCGTAAGTCCTGTTAAAGAAACCGGGATGCTGTAGACTTTTTAACTAAAACGCCGTAAGTCCCCACAAATCAAGTAGGGGCTATTATTTATATTGCGAAATATAACAGGGCTTTATTAGTACCCTGAGGGGGTATTTTTTACAAAGGGAATTGGGAAGAAGGAACAAGAAGGAAGCTCTCATAGATCCAAGCTGAATTAGTCAACGTATACATCTATAAGTTGTGGACGTTACTGATTAACAGAATGGTTGAGGACGAAACTTTTTTTCTGTTATAAATCCAAGCTTAATCAGTCAGCGTAGACATCTATACAGTTGTTCATTTACGGAGACATTAATATGGAGAACGACAAAAGCGCCAACTTGACTATCGAGGCACTTCCTGATACCCAACCGCCTCTAGTTAAAGTCATTTCCCCCAATGGCGGCGAGATCTTGAAAGTAGGAGATTGGGTGACGATAATGTGGAAAAGTCTCGACAATGTCGAGATTGTAGAACACAGGGTGAGGATCTCGCGGCAAGGGCAAAACGGTACGTTTGCACCCATTGTCAAAGGTCTGGATGGCGATGATATGTCCTACGACTGGCAGGTAACCGGACCGGGAACCAGCAAAGCCGTAATCCAGGTGGTAGCCTTCGACGCTGCCGGGAACCGAGGGTTCGACAATAGCGACACTCCTTTTATCATCCAGCCATAAGAGGTAATATCAAATTCGGTTGCATCGGAATGATTGGCTTTGTTGGTAATTGCTAATTGCTAATTGCCGCTACACAAAGTAATTCTGATGCAAACGGATTCGATATAAGACCACTTTGAGAGAATCCCGGTTTCTTTAACAGGACTTTAGAAACCGGGTTTCTGCGTCGATCTCTAGTTCTCTGGCGACGATTTTTCAGAGAAACCCGGTTTCTTTAAAATTCTGTAGACTGTTTAAACCTTTTTGCACCGTTCGGGAATTGTAATTTGCACCGGACAATCAGGGGAAAGGGGATCGGCACAGCAACTATTCGGAAGCGGTTCAAAACACTTACAGGGAAGTTTATCCTCGATCAGCGGAGGTGGATCGGTAGAACCGAGGGGTGGAGGCGGTAAAGGTTTGGCACAATCAGAAAGCGGATCTTGTCCGTCTTTACCTACTTCAAATTGAGTCATCATATCGTGGTCTTCATGCACGATGTTATGACAATGCATCATATATTTGCCTCGGTGAGGGGCAAACTTCGCCACGACTCGAATTGTCTCCAAATCACCCAGGATGACAACATCTTTCCACCCTCGTTCGTAAGGTAGGGGAGGTCGTCCGTTGCGATCGATAATTTGAAAATCGATCAAGTGAATGTGGACTGGATGGGTCCAACCTCCTGTATTAACTAAGTTCCAAATTTCAATATCGCATTGATTGGGATTGGCTTCCACGCGGGTGGGACTCCAAGTTCTACCGTTAATTGTCCACTGTCCGCCTCGCCCAAACTGAAATGTACGAGTTTGTACAGCCCGTTTTTCTAATTCTTCCCGCAGAGTCAGGATACCTAAGTTGTCAGGAATGTAGCTATTATCCGACACTTCCCCATCTTCTAAATCGAAGCGCATCAACGCTTGAGATTCAGCACCAAGATTACCGGGAAAAAGAATATTCCTCAAATAAATCTGTTTCACTTCCGGGCGGAATACGGAAAAATCAATAATGATGCCGTAGCGTTCTGCAACTCCAATCCGCAAGTATTGATTTGGTGCATTTAGATCTACGGCTTTGCTTAACAGTCCCGCATCCGTACCGATGACTTTTATTTGGACTTTTTCGTTATTTTTGGTCAGCTTATCCGCATCGGTTGTTAACTTGACGGCATCTCCGCTGAGTGTTAATTGGTATGTGCGAGAAGCCGAAGCATTTAACAGTCGGAAGTAGTATTTCCGCCGCTTGACTTTCATGTGAGGCCAGGGTACGCCATTGATTAGAATAGCATCGGCATAAACTCCCCGCTGTCTGCGATCGTTAAATACAAGCTTCCACTGATTTGGATTGTTTTTGTTAGGAATCTCGAATGTTTTATCTTGGATGACAAGCGGTACCTCGAATTCTCCCTTGGGTAAGCAGCCAAAGTCTTGAGGTTTGCAAAAGTCTTCTTTGGCATAGTCAACGATATACATACCTGCCAATCCCATATAAACGTTGCGGGAAGTTTTGTGGACGGCATGGTCGTGATACCACAGAATAGAGGCGCGGTTGTTGGGATAGTAATAATCTTTGTAATAGCCGACGGGAGTTAAGTCTTCTGCATAGCCATCGTATTGGGGAAGCGAAGCCATTCCATGCAAGTGAACGGAGGTACATATGTCTTTTCCTTCTGCATCTTTTCCCAAGTTATTGATAAACCGAATGCAGGATTGTCGGTTTTTTTGTTGATGGATGAGGGGGCCGGGAAAAGAGCCGTTATAAGTCCAAGCTTCAGCGGTAATTGCCGGGTTGCCATCTTTAGCTGGGACAATTTCAACTGTCTGCTTCCGCATCTCGATTTGATAGTAGTCAATTGGTTGGTCAAAGGTTTGCCCTTCACTCACAACCTTGTAGGTTTTGCTGAAAGACCGCTGGAGTGGTTCCGGGATGCGGAGGGGTTGGTCGAAGCGCTTGATGAGTGGACTCAACTGGGGGGTTTGCGTACTGGGTGGCAGCATGTCTTCAGGGCACTTATCTTTATTACACTTAGAAGATTGCGCCCAAGCGCTTTTGGCAAATCCAAAAGGTGAGAGGAGTACTCCACTTCCAAGTAATCCGAGTTTGAGTGCTTCGCGCCGCGTTAGTTTCATCCCTTCCTCCAAAGATTCCTCTTGCTTCGTTGAATCTTATGGCGGATTGCGGTCGTATGAGGTACACCGAGAGTTTGTGTAGCGGCAGCATTAATGCTGCCGCTACACAAACGAAGCCTTTTGGCTTTCCCCCACTCACTTGCAATCCGCTGTATTTACTAGGAATGCTTATAACTCTGGAAAGATGGCGGTAATTTTTCAGAAATTTAACTAAATTTAATGTGTATCAATAATTTCGCTACCGGCGCTGCGATCGCATTGATATAAAACTTCAAATATGTTGGTGCGTTACGCGCTTCGCTAACGCACCCTACTGATGCTTTAAATATCAGGTGCGTTACGCGCTTCGCTAACGCACCCTACTGATGCTTTAAATATCAGGTGCGTTACGCGCTTCGCTAACGCACCCTACTGATGCTTTAACCTAGAAGGCGGTAAAACAGCACTGGAGCAACAGCAACCCAGATCAGAACTATACTCCACAGTCTTCCAGCGAATATATTGTAGTCGGCAAGAAGCTTACTCCATGAATGACCTGCGATATAGTGACCAAAGATAAATTCAAAGCCAACGGTAAGCGCCAGCCAGATGCATCCAATAATTAGTGCCTGTGTGGGTGACTCAAAACCCCAAAGGCGCGCTACCAAAAAGATGTAAAGACCTAACAATAAAACTCCAGTAGCGGTGGACACCTGATGGGCGCGCAACTCACTGAGATATTTCCCGTAAGTCACCTCTCGAAGTATGCCATTGATGACGCCTATGAACACCATCGGAATCCATGCCAGAACGTAGCGCAAAATCATGGCTTGTTCCTCACTATGTTGCATATTTTGATTGTATAACAAACAAAAATTGCTCTGATATAAAACTTCAAATATCAGGTGCGTTAGGCTAACGCTAACGCACCCTACTGATGCTAACTTTTGCTCCCCTTTCCTACTTTGTCCAATCGCGTAACATGCTTTAATATAAAATGATTTATGCCCCAGAGGTGTTTTGTGAAGCTGGTAACAGAAAGTTACTTAGCACAAATAGATCGTTGGCCTAAAACTGGACGTCATATTCTGGCGCAGTTTGACGACGAATCGATTGTTGTCTACCAAGCTTATCGACCTGCAATAGGTCACTTTGCCGCCTCGCATGGTTACTTTGGTGGTGAATTTAGCCTTAACCGAATGAGTTGGATTAAGCCCAACTTTCTGTGGATGATGTATCGTTCGGGGTGGGGAACTACAGCGGCTTGCAGCCGCGTGAGGTACAGCGAAACCGCGCCTTTTGTGTAGCGGCACCCTTAAGGGTGCCGCTACACAAAAGGCGGTGTACCTCATCCGAATGAAATCCGCTATAAAATAGGACAAGAAGTGATACTTGCCATTTGGATTAAACGGTCTGCTTTTGATCGGATTTTAGCCGCAGCTATTCATTCAAATTTTGTACCAGGTGTGTATGCTAGTCAAAAGGAATGGAAGCAAGCAGTTGCGACATCCTTGGTGCGGTTGCAATGGGATCCAGATCGTGAGCCATCGGGTGCTAAGTTAGAACGACGAGCAATTCAACTGGGGTTGCGTGGCGAAATTCTATCTTATTACGCACGGGATTGGATTGTGCATATTGAAGATATTTCTGAGTTTGTCAGACAGCAGCATCAATATGTTAAGTCTCAAGATTGGGAACAATTGATAACGCCTGCTGAAAGCGTTTATTCTGTTGAAAACCCCGATTTATCTGAGAGATTAGGCATTAAGTAGGTGAATATCAATCCACTCACCACAATCGCGGGCGAGACGCCCACCCCACAAAACCTTCCATCTCTTGTGGGGTGGGCGTCGGTGCCCGCCATAGGTAGGGATAGCTATTTTCACTTTATTTACCTGCACCTACTTAATTCCAACTTTTAATATTTGGCTTGACTTTACCCTAATAAATTTAAAGCCCGCGCAGGCGGGCTTCGTTTGTGTAGACTCAGACTTCAGTCTGAGGGTAATCTAACCGAGACAAGCAGCTAAATCTTCATCCGGAGTTGCGATTGCTTTCAAATTATACTTCTGCGACAGCAACTTGAACACATTCGGCGAAATAAACGCTGGCAAAGTTGGCCCCAACCGAATATTCTGAATTCCGAGATAAAGTAGCGTCAGCAAAATCGCCACCGCTTTTTGTTCGTACCAAGACAGAATCATCGACAGGGGTAATTGATTCACACCTACGTTAAAAGCATTCGCCAGCGCCAAGGCAATTTGAATCGCAGAATAGGCATCGTTGCACTGTCCCACATCCATTAAGCGAGGAATACCGCCAATATCGCCCAATTCTTTATCAAAGAAGCGGAACTTCCCGCAAGCAAGAGTTAGCACGACGCAATCTTTAGGCACTTTTTCCACAAATTCGGTATAGTAATTGCGGTCTGGCTTTGCACCATCGCAACCTCCAACTAAGAAGAAGTGCCGAATATCTCCCCGTTTCACTGCTTCAATCACTTCACCGGCAACACTCAATACCGCATTGCGTGCAAAACCTGTCGTTACTTGGCGCAGTTCTCCATCTTCTACAAACCCCGGCATTTCTAATGCCTTTTGGACGATGGGTGAGTAGTCGGGGATGAGATTTGGGGAAGGCAAGTGGGTAACTCCAGGCCAACCAACTGGACCGACGGAGAACAATTTATTAATGTAAGATTCGTGGGGCGGCATTAAGCAGTTTGTCGTGATTAAAATCGGGCCGGGGAACTTGGCAAACTCTTTTGTTTGATTCTGCCAAGCGGTGCCGTAGTGACCGTAAAGATGGGGATATTTCTGCTTTAATTTTGGATAACCGTGGGCAGGCAACAATTCCCCGTGGGTGTAAACTAAAATGCCCGTATTTTCGGTTTGTTTGAGCAGTTCTCCCAGTTGTTTGAGGTCGTGACCGGAGACTAAAATTGCTTTGCCTTTTTTGGCGTTGAGGGGAACAACTGTCGGCGTGGGATGACCGTAAGTTCCTGTGTTTCCAGCGTCGAGAAGTTCCATCGCCCGCAGGTTCATTTCGCCGACTTTAAGCGCCAGATTTACCCAATCATCAAGGCTGAGGTCTTGGCGGTTGATCGCGGCTAATGCTGCGTGACAGAAGGCGTAAAGTCTGTCATCTTCTTGCCCCAATTCTTGAGCGTGGAAGGCGTAGGAAGCAAGACCTTTGATGCCATAAGTGACGGTCAGTTTAAGGGAAAAAATATCTACATTGCTGGCTGATTTGCTGATAAATTCATATTCTATATCCTTGCCTTGCTGCACTAAGTCGTCTTCGAAATCGGGGGTAAAGTTAGCCAAATCCGACCATTCGATTGGTTGGAGTTGAGCTTTTAAGCTTTCTCTCAGCGCGATCGCATGACCAATATACTCTGTGAAACTCTTTGTGCTAAAATTGACATTAGTCATCGTCGCAAAAAGGGCTTCGCAAGTAAAAACATCCGCTTCATGAGTATTTTGACCCAACTCGCGAGCCTTGAGCGCCACTTGGGACAGTCCCCGCAAGCAGTGAATTAATAAGTCTTGTAGAGCATTTACTTCAGGACTTTTGCCACAAGCACCCCATTGATGGCATCCTTGTCCGCTGGCAGTTTGTTCGCATTGTTCGCAAAACATTGTTCTGTCTCCTCGTTGCTTTATCTATCCCCACTTTAGGGCGGTGCAAAGGATAGCGCCTTGACTTAAGTCAAAAAGGAGGTTGGTAATGGCTAATGGCTAATGGCTAATGGCTAATGGCTAATTGTCAAGAGTAGGGACGGGTTTTAGCAATCATATTGTGTCCGCTAGCTTCGTTTGTGTATAGTTTTTAACGCTGTAGGGGCGGGTTTTACCAACCATTGTGTGTCACCACGAGATATTTCATTAAACCCGCCCCACCGCCAATAATATCGTGTCCGGTTGCATCGGTTGCGTTTGGAGAGCAAAGGGGATGGGGGAGCGGGGGGGCTGGGGGAGCGGGGGGGGCAGGGGGAGCGGGGGGGGGAGGGGGAGCAAAGGGGAGAAAAAACGCTTAGATAGGAAGAGGACACGTTCGGACTCCCGTCACAGCGATAAATTTAGTATGAACTCTTCAGGATGGAAACACAATATCAATCCACAATCAATTGCTGACGGTTGTGCAGGGT
>NZ_BLAY01000082.1 GCF_020521235.1 Microseira wollei NIES-4236
GTGTCCCTACCCGAATTTATGAAAAACGATCCGCAATCTTGTCGGGACACGGCATCAGAAATATTCTGGAGCCATCAAAATTTGATGATTGCCGTGTCCCTACCCGAATTTATGAAAAACGATCCGCCATCTTGTAGGGACACGGCATCAGAAATATTCTGGATAAATGAAAATTGTATGATTGCCGTGTCCCGACGCGAATTTATGAAAAATGATCGGCAATCTTGTCGGGACACGGCATCAGAAATATTCTGGAAAAATGAAAATTGTACGATCGCCGTGTCCCGACGGGAATCTGAAATCTCAAATCTGCAATTGTCTTTAACTCAACTGAACGACGGGTTGATTATCTAAAAGAGTTTGCTTGGTGAGTAAATCTTCAACCGTCATTCTGAGGAAACGTTGACTATCGACTTGGAAAAATACCTTGATGCGATCGCTTCCCGGAAAACCAAGCGGCGTCAGTTGAGCGATAGTTCTCGCACCATCGCGATCGTTGAGGGGTTGTACCTGGGTTTGACCGCTAGCAAGAGAACGAGTAACTAAGCGATCGCCGTCAAAATACACTTCAGTTCCTCCAGTTTCCGCTCCCAATTCTCCCACAATTAACTCAATGCTGGGCTGGCTTTCTACCGATGCACCCAAGAGTAATTCAAAAGGTTCGCTCATCGGGTAAGGTTGCCCAGTTTTAATAATAGGATGCCAGTTGTGGCGGTTTAAACGCCGATCCCAGTAGCGGATACCGTAGCTGTGGTAGAGAAAATCCTTCAGTTCGATGCCTTGGGTGAGTTGCAATGCGCCTTGAGCGATCGCTTCAAAAGGTCGTTCGCAGCGGATTTTCGTTGGCTCAAAATACTGCTGCACCCACGTTTGTACCGCCGGAATTTGTACCGTCCCGCCGACTAATAAAACCGCATCGATATCGGAAACTTCAATCCCTTGTCGCCTTGCTTGCTGGAGTACTTGGGTCATCGACTCGTCAAGACGGTCAAAAAACTTGCGTTCTTTGAGGATAGATTCAAACTGCGATCGCTCCAATTGCAAATCGTAGCTTTCAAACGTTTCATCGTCAAAATAAACTTCGCTTGCCTTTTGTTGCAAAGATAGTTGAATTTTGATTTTTTCTGCCAAACGAGTCGTTAGCGCAGTCGATGCAATTCCCTGAGTTTGGGCGAAATAATCCACCAGCCAATTATCCAGATCCGCACCGCCCAAATTTTGTCCAGCTTTGGCTAAAACGCGGGCAGTTTTGCTTTTTTGGGCTGAATTTTCTAGTTGCTTGTTCCCCCATTTCAGAATAAAACCCAAAGGCTTTGTACCAGCTTGAGAACTCGCATCTAAACGCACCAAAGATAAATCCAGAGTCCCACCGCCGAAGTCGATCACCAACAAAAGTTGCTGGTTAGTCATACCATAGCCTAATGCAGCCGCCGTGGGTTCATCAATCAGCCGCACCTGTTCCACAGGCAGAGATTGACAAACCGACGAAAGCCAATTACGGTAGGCTTCAAAACTATCTACTGGCACAGTTAATACCAAAGATTCCCCCACATCAGGCCAGGTAGATTGCAGTTTTTCTATTATCTGGGTTAAGAACCACTGCCCGACTTGCTCGAAAGTGATAATTTTGCCATCGAGTTCGGGGAGAAACCCTTGAATATCCGCACCTATACCGCGTTTAAAGCTGCGGAAAAAGCGGGGGTCGTTTTTGAGGTCGAGGCCCTTGTCCCGCACCCCCTGACCGATTACAACTCGATCTGACGAGGCATTTTCCACATATAGCAGACTGGGAATCAAAGGGGGATTTTGCGCCTGAGTCAGGGATAAACCCGGTAAACTCAAGGTTTCGGGTTGCTGGGTGACTGGGTTCCAGCGGGTAATCACCGTGTTGCTTGTACCAAAATCGATTGCGATCGCCATTGAGCTAAGTTCACCAGTAATTTGGGGATCGATCTTATTATGGTATGGGAGTTTAAACGCAAACCGGACATCATGAGCGAATCTACTTCAGAGGAAACAGACAAAAACCTGCCTATACAGACAACCACACTGGTTTTTGATCGCAATATCCAGGAGAATCTATCGTTAGAGGGAATTACCCGAATTTCAGTGAGTGGCTATAAGTCTCTTTACGAAGAGTGCAGCATTGAAGTGCGTCCCCTGACAATTCTTGCTGGTGCTAACAGTTCTGGTAAATCTAGTATGATGCAGCCTTTGCTGCTGCTAAAACAAACACTGGAAGCCACCTACGATCCGGGCGCGTTGCTGCTGGATGGGCCTAATGTTAGATTTACTTTAGCTTCTCAACTATTTTCTCAAATACCTGGTAAAAATTCTCCTAACTGCTTGATTGTAAATTTGGAGATAGATGACGCATCCATTAAAACTACCTTTAAAAAAGAACACAACCAGGAAATAGAAGTCATCTCTACAACCTGTAAATATCGGCAGCAAGAATTTACAGTATCGCTAGGAATGAATATCGAAGATGCTGAACGAGAATTAAAAAAATGGATTAGCGGCGATGAACTATGGTCAAATCTTTTTGCCAAGACGGAACAAGAAATTACATGTAGTTTTGGGCGATTGCGGTGCTTTCTCCACACCAACAGCCAGGTCAAGTTGCCGATCGAGAAATTAGGGACAGTTAATTTTACTATTTACGATAGTCGTTCGCACACAAGTTTGTTTGAGTCAGAAATTCGCAGATTGATTCATGTTCCAGCACTGAGAGGAAATCCGGAACGCGCTTATAAGACTACAGCGGTGGGGAGGGAATTTACTGGCACTTTTGAAAATTACGTTGCCAGTATAATCAATCGGTGGCAGAAAACAGAAGATAATCGACTTATAGATTTAGCAAAAGCTCTCCAAACCCTGGGACTAACTTGGAAAGTTGATGCGAAACAGATTAATGACGTACAGATTGAATTGCGTGTAGCTCGTTTGCCTCGTAGTGGTGAAGTCGAGGATATGGTGAGCTTGGCTGATGTTGGCTTTGGGGTGTCGCAAACTTTGCCTGTTTTAGTCGCTTTAATTGTAGCAGAACCGGGGCAATTGGTATATCTCGAACAGCCAGAAATTCACCTGCATCCCCGCGCTCAAGCTGCTTTAGGAGAGATATTAGCTGATGCTGCTAATCGGGGTGTAAAAGTAGTAGTAGAAACCCACAGCGATTTACTGCTCAGGCGAATTCAAACATTAGTTGCTGAGGATAAAATTTCACCAGAAAAGGTCAAACTACACTGGTTCAAACGGCGGGATGATGGGGTTACAGAAGTGAGTAGTACCGATCTGGATGATGCGGGAGCTTTTGGAGACTGGCCTGAAGATTTTTCTGATGTTGCTCTTACAGAAGAAAGCCGCTATCTAGATGCAGCTGAGTCTCGCCTAGCGCAGCGTTCCTATGCCAGCTAAGATTTCCAGGCGTCTGGTGATTGATGCTTCTGTAGCGCGTGCTGCTGGTGGTGAGAATGCAACTAATCCAATATCTCAAAACTGCCGCGACTTTCTTAAAGCTTTATGGGATTTCGGACACATAATTGTGATGACACCAGATATTAAAGAGGAGTGGAATAAGCATCAATCAATCTTTGCCAAGAGGTGGCGCTCTTCAATGGCGGCAAAAAAGCAGCTGGAATATCGCTCTGATATTCCAGAGAATCGAGAGTTATGGAATGCAATCGATCGTCTTGCTGCGACCGACAAACAGCGTGCAGAGATGTTTAAAGACTTACGTTTGATTGAGGCAGCACTGGCAACAGATAAAACTGTAGTATCCCTGGATGATAATACTGCCAGAAAATTTTTTGCTAACGCAGCCGATGAAATAGATGAACTGAAAGATATTGTTTGGGTAAACCCAGCTAAACCGGAAGAGCAAGCCATTGTTTGGTTGGAAAATGGTGCAGCACCAGAAAAAGACCGAAAACTAGGGTTTCGCTCTCAAGAAATTGGTTGAACTACTAAAACGCAATTATTTCAATCGCCAGGGGGGATTAATTCTGTTCTCACCTGCATAGTAAAGACAAATTATATTCCCATCCGGGTCGCGCAGGTAGGCTTCTCTCCACAACCAACTTTGGTCTATCGGATCTTGGTCGAAAACATAACCCTTGCTTTTTAGCTCGCTAACTGTATGGTCTAGATTGTCGCACTCGAAGTAAATAATAGTTGTTGATTGCGGGATAACTCCCGGTTTTTTTTCAATGGAAAAAGTTGCATCTCCATCCGGACATAAAAAGCGAGCATAGCGCGAATCAGCACCGACAATTTGGCTCAAACCTAGTCCCCGATAAAATTCTACTGACCTATTTATATCCGTGACGATAACAGTAACTTGATTAAGCCTCATAGCTTAGTTCTGCCATTAGATAGATCTGCGATCGCCCAAATCATCAAAAACGGAATACCCAGTCCCAAAATTAGATTGCACGCCAACCAAACCAGAGAAGCAGACTGACTCCAGCCAAAAATGACAAATCCCTGTTTGGTAGAAGATAACAACGCATCCCAAATTAAGTGCGCCGACATCCCGACAGATAAACCAATTGTCCCATCCCGCAACCACCGCCACCATTGGTGAGAGCTGTTAAATTGGCTGCGACTGCGCTGCATTCCCCACCAACTGGTGACTAGCAAGACTAGAGGTAGCAAAGCGGAATGAAACAACCAGCTGCGGTGGATTAAAAACCTGAATCTCGTCGAGTTGTAGAGTGGAATATCCCAATCTGGCACCGCCATATAGAACATATCACCGGAAAGAACCGGAATATTTAACTTTCGGAATATAAATAACCCGCTGGCTCCCCAGATCAGATTAATCCGTTTGACCCCAACTTTTGCGTAGCGTTCGAGCAGCCACCAATATCCTGCTCCCACAGCTAACCCGACAACAAAGTGCATCAGTTTATCGACGAAGGAAGGCATACTTACTGACCGAACAGGAACAAAAGTTATCTTCGATACAGTCATTCATGTATATCTTTGGCACTATGGCAAGAAGAAATAATATTTCTTAACATAGAAGTAACGCACGGGTGCAAATACTCCAGGACTGACGCTTAGGCGTTCCTAGAAACCGGGTTTCAAGCTGGGATCTCTGGTGACAAAGCGACGATTTTTCATAGACGTTCCTAGAAACCGGGTTTCCAGCTGGGATCTCTGGGGACAAAGCGACGATTTTTCATAGAAACCCGGTTTCTTTGGGGTTTCTTTAGGTAAGTCCTGTACTCAAAAAAGCTCAAGCGCCGCAACGGCGGCTTGAGAGGAATTGTATTGCCAAAAATAAGGCGGAAGTCATGAACAAAGAGCAATCATCCGAAGTTTCTATATTTTTGAGAAACCTCAGAAGCGGCATTTGGCTGGTGGGAATCTCATCTTGGATTTTCGGTATCACCGATAGAACGATCGCCGCCTTGGCGGATGGTTATCTGTCGGCTTGGGATATCATTCAACTGTGTACAGCATCCTTCTTCTTTGTAAGTTGGCTGTTTTTGAAACCGACTTGGAGGTAAGGAAAAGAGAGAGGAACGAGGGAGAGGAAGAAGGGAAATCAATTTTGGCAATAGGACGGACACGCAGGTAAGTTTTTACTACAGGCAATTCTAGGTAACGCCAAATGCCAAGGTGTTCTAATTAAAAGTTCCTAAAATTATCTGGCTATCTTTCTCCTGTTCCCTCTCGCTCTCCCTCTCCCGCTTGGCGAAGTCTATCATAGAGGCAGCGATCGCGCTTTCCAAGCAGAACAGGAGGATGACATGGATCTCGCCCGTATCATAGTTGCTATTCTTCTTCCCCCATTGGGAGTATTTCTGCAAGTTGGTCTTGGGGGACAATTTTGGCTGAATATCCTTTTAACACTCTTGGGTTATGTTCCGGGGTTAGTTCACGCTATCTGGATTATCGCCAAAAAGTAAATCAAGTCCATCCTTGAGGAATAAGCAAGAATAGGGTGTAGGGTGTAAGCTTTGACTTGGATAGTCTCCCTGCACCCTAAAAATGCATTGAAGCGATCGCATATGACTGAAAAAAAAACCAGGCGTGCTTTCTTAGCCACAAGTATCGCCGTTGCGGGGACAATAGTAGGCTGTAAGGCAATAAAACAAAACGTGACATCGGCTTCAATATCGGCAACAATACCAGAACGCTTGTTAGGTAATACAGGCGTTAAAGTGCCGATTTTGGGATTAGGGGGTGCAAGACAAACTCCTCTATCGTGGGATAATGCCGAAAAGCAAGCCGTGGCAATTATCCAACGGGCATTAGAATTGGGAATACGCTACTTTGATACAGCGGCAGATTACGGGCCAAGCGAAGATTATTTAGGCAAAGTATTGCCCAATTATCGCCAGCGCCTGTTTTTGACGAGTAAGACAGCAGCACGCGATCGCGACAATGCATGGCGACAATTAGAACGCAGTCTCAACCGTCTCAAAACAGATTACCTCGATCTGTGGCAACTTCACCACGTCTCCTTTGAAGCAGAACTAGATCAAATTTTCGCCCGCGATGGTGCAGCGCGCGCCTTAGAAGAAGCAAAACAGCAAAAACTGGTGCGTTTTGTTGGTATCACCGGACACCACGAACCCAACATTATTGCCGAAGGTTTGCGCCGCTATGCTTTTGATACCGCACTCATTCCCATTAACGCCGCAGATAAACACCATCCTCGTCCATTTATTCCCCAAGTGCTACCAGTTGCGCGTCAAAAAAATGTGGGAATCATCGCCGTCAACGACCCCGGACTTATAGTCCGGGGCTTCCAGCCAAAACCGGAAGCCCTTAGTTGACCAGACTAAGTACTGTAGCGTACTACGTTAGAGGCAAGTGTTAAGGAACCTACCAGGGGATGCGTAGCTAGTCCCCTGCTCTAGAACTGAACGATTAAACAGGTGTAAGGGTGAAGCCAGTGTCGTTCGGAAAGTACCGACCTCTAACATTGTCGAAGCTAACTTTACCCGAAAGGAGGGACATAATGTCCAAAGTATTTGTTATTGATTCAGAAAAAAGACCGCTAAATCCAGTTCATTCAGCACAAGCGAGGCAGTTATTACGAAACAAAAAAGCAGCAGTTTATAGGCGGTTTCCTTTTACAATTATCCTAAAAGAACCGCGCCTTGATTTATCTGTATTGCCATTAAGACTAAAAATAGATCCAGGCGCGAAAACAACCGGAATTGCATTGATTGACGATGCCACTGGAGAAGTAGTCTTTGCAGCCGAATTAAAACATAGAGGTTTCGCGATTAGAGACGCTTTGACCTCTAGAAGACAGTTAAGACATAGTAGAAGAAATCGTAAAACTCGGTATCGCAAGCCAAGATTCTTGAACAGAACACGTCCCCAAGGATGGTTGCCTCCCAGCTTGCAAAGTCGAGTTGAAAACATCAGGACTTGGGTTGAAAGATTACGTCGGGTTGCTAGGGTTGCAGCGATTAGTCAAGAATTAGTGCGCTTGAGCCTGCAGTTAATACGCAATCCCGACATCCAAGGGAAAGAGTATCAACAAGGCACGCTTGCTGGATATGAAACCAGGGAATACCTGTTGGAAAAATGGAACAGACAGTGTGTCTATTGTGGCGTCAAAGACGTTCCATTACAGATAGAACATATTCATCCAAGAGCAAAAGGAGGTTCTAATTCAATCACAAACCTGACGCTAAGTTGTTCTAAATGCAACACAAAAAAAGGGAATAAAGATATCAAATATTTCCTCAAAAAAGACCCCCGACGGTTAGAGAAAATCTTGAAACAAGTTAAAACACCATTGGCGGATGCCGCAGCCGTGAACACAACTCGACTTGCATTACTAGAAGTTCTGAAGTCAACCGGACTGCCCGTAGAAACAGGTTCAGGCGGATTAACAAAGTTTAATCGTAGTCAACAAGGATTAGATAAAACTCATTGGCTAGATGCAGCTTGCGTTGGAAAATCAACCCCAACTCTCAATATTAAAGGTGTTAAACCGTGGCTGATTACAGCTAATGGTCACGGTACTCGCCAATCGTGCCGAACTGATAAATATGGTTTCCCAAACCGACACTGTTCTAGGGCTAAATTCCATTTTGGTTTTCAGACTGGAGATATCGTAAAAGCGGTCGTACTTTCCGGTAAGAAGGTAGGTGAATATGTCGGTAGGATTGCAACTCGTGCTACTGGGAGCTTCAATATTTCAACTAAAAACGGGCTAGTTCAAGGAATTAGTTATAAAGCTTGCAAGCATATTCACAAAAAGGACGGTTACTCATATGCAATGTAAAAATATTTTGACGGCGAATAAATTCGCCGCCTCCGTTTTCTTCCCCGGCTTAAAAGTGCGGGGTTTCCAACGTCCCGAAGGTGTCTGATGAAAGTACCAGCATACGGACGCTTATTTAAACCAGGCGTATTAGATGGAATGCACCAAGCATTTGGATACGCGCTTTCACAACCAGGGGTGCATTGTGCGATTATTGCTGCCGAAACAGTCGCACAACTGGAGTCAAATATCGGCGTAGCGCAGGCATTTCAACCCCTGGATGAAAACGCACTAGCAGAAATTGAGCAACGCACATCTATCGCTTGGCAGGATAATACTTTCTTTCGCGCTTGGACTTAAGATAGGGTCATAGCTTTAAATAAGGTTTTTCTATCACAGGACTGACGCGCATATTCCGGGTTTCTAGGAAAAATCGCCGCCATCACCTTTGTTTCTAGGAAAAATCGTGGCTTTGTCACCATAGATCGCCGCCATCACCTTTGTTTCTAGGAAAAAAGCTGGCAAATCACCTTTGTTTCTAGGAAAAAGGTGACAGATTCGCTATCACCTATGACCTATTACCAAAGATACTTGACTGCTGCCAACAGTTTTTTATTCAACTATATGCAAACAAACTGTCAGCTGGAGATTTAGGTCTAAACAAAGGTGATGGCAAGGTCTTGGGTAAGTCCTGTGCCACATACAACAAATTTGACTACCTTGCAGTTATTAGGTATACAATATAAGCTATTGCGGTGAAAACTTACCTCTGACCAGTCCAAATACTTACCTTTTTTTTGTGCCGATTTCAGAAATTTAAAAATTGCTCCTGGCATTTTAGCAAAATGATGCTAACCATTAAAAAACTTAAAAAAAAGTCAACCCAGGCTCTAGTCGCGCTAATTGCAGCAGCGTATCTAGGTAACTATTTTAGTCTTTCACTGTTTTTTGGCATAGATTTTCTGTTTGGCAGTATTGCCGTATTGCTAGTATTGTACCTGTTTGGACTAAGTTGGGGGATTCCAGCAGTAGTTATAGCTAGCTGGCATACATTTATCCTTTGGAACCATCCCTATGCAGCAATTGTTCTGCTCTGCGAAGCAATATTCGTCGGCTACTTTTTCCAAAAAAAACGCAAAAACATACTGCTGCTAGATGGCATTTACTGGCTGAGCATCGGGATGCCATTGGTGTGGATATTTTATGCTGGTTTTCTCAATTTCGAGACAAAACAAGCTTTGCTCGTAGTCCTAAAACAATCCGTTAACGGGATTTTTAACGCTCTAGTTGCCAACCTAATTATAGCACATTTACCTATTGAAAAATGGGTCGGTCGTCCCCAGCTAAAAAGAACTATTTCATTCCGGCGCAGCTTATTAAACTTGTTCGTGGCTTTTGTATTTTTTCCGGCACTGATACTGATGGTATTCGACGGGAATCGGGTGATGCTGAATACTGAAAATAGAATTCAGAGCGAACTGCAATCTATTACCGCAGACTTAGATTTTGAGCTGCAATCTTGGTACGATCAACGGTTGAAAGCACTTACAGAATTAGCGCGAATTGCTGGGAGAAATACACCGATCGACAAGCTTCAGCAAAGCACAGAACTGCTGCAGCGGACATTTTCAAGTTTCTCTAAACTGAAAGTTGCTAACCCCACAGGTACTGTTATTGCCGCCAATCCAATTAGTAATGAAGCAGGGGAATCGACCCTGGGTTTAAATATAGCTATTCAACCGATTTTTGCCAAAATAAAAACCAGCTTAATTCCCCAAATAACTGATGTTTATATGGGGCTGAATCTCAAGCCAAATGTTGAGATAGGCGTCCCGGTTATTGTGGATAAACAATTTCGTGGTTTAGTTCATGCTACGTTAAACCTGAAAGAAATCAGTCAACTGCTAAAATCCCAAGTTAATAATCAAGAATTAAGAATAGAGCTGATAGATAAAACGGGGCGAATTATTGCCAGCAGTCAAGCAGAATCAGCCCTAAGCCAAAGCCTGGAACGTCGCCCAAGTGGAGAAATAAAACAAAAAAATAATGGGGTTTATCAATGGCTACCGCCTAAAGGAAAACTGCCAACTATGATGCGGTGGAAAAAATCATTGTATGTCCAAGAAACTAACCTTGGTAGCAACATTCCCTGGAAACTAATTGTGGCAGTCCCAGCTGCACCCTATATCAGCTATCTAGAAAATGTTTATATCATCGACCTGGGTATTACGCTCTCCATCGCCGTGTTGGCGCTTGTCTTAGCAAGGCTTTTGAGCCGTCAGTTAGTCAGTCCCCTGGCAAAATTAGCCAGCGAAACGACTAACTTACCCCATAAAATAATGGAGGAAAAACCAATTGGTTGGATCGATAGTTATGTGTCAGAAATTGGCTCTCTAGTCGAAAACTTTCAGAGCATGTCAGTGGCGCTTCATCAAAAATTTCAGGAAATTAAAAGCGCTAACGAAACCTTAGAAGAACGAGTGAAAGAACGGACGGATAAGTTAGTAAAAGCTAACAAGAAATTAAGGAATGAAATTATCGAACGCAAGCGAGTCGAGGCAGACCTCAAGAAAGAACGCAACTTTATTTCTGCTATTCTGGATACTACGGGGGCTTTGGTGATAGTTCTCGACGCTCAAGGGCGAATAGTCCGCTTTAACCGCGCTTGCGAGGAATTAACTCAATATGAGTTCGCTGAAGTTGAAGGTAAGTATGTTTGGGAGTTGTTATTAATTCCGGAAGAGTTAGAGAGGGTCCAAGCTGTTTTTCAAGAACTTAAAGAGGGGAATCGTCCGAATCAACATGAAAACTACTGGGTAGCAAAAGATGGAACTCGCCGCTTGATTGCTTGGTCTAATACCGTTCTGATGAATACTGATGGTTCGAATCAGTATGTTATTGGTAGCGGCATCGATATTACCCAACGTCAGCAAGCAGAGTCAGCACTGCGAAAAAGCGAAATTCTGCGGAAACAGGCAGAAGCATTAGAGCAAGCAAACCGGATAAAAGATGAATTTTTAGCGATTGTTTCCCACGAATTGCGGACACCGCTTAATTCTATTTTAGGATGGGCGAAATTGTTGCGCTCGCGCAAATACGACGCACCCACAACCGAACGCGCTCTCGAAACCATCGAACGCAATGCTAAATCTCAAGCGCAACTCATCGATGATATTTTAGATATCTCGCGCATCGTCAGAGGCAAAGTTCGTCTAAATATGCGCCCGATTAACCTCGTACCCGTTATCCAGTCGGCGATTAATTCGGTGTTACCCACAGCGGCGAATAAGAATATTGAAATTGCATCTGTAGGGGCGGGTTTAAACAGCTTGTCTGCTGAAAGCTCAGATCTTTCGTTAAACCCGCCCCTACGCGTTTTCGCAGATGCAGAACGCTTGCAGCAAGTTGTCTGGAATTTGCTTTCAAATGCAGTTAAGTTTACACCCGAAGGCGGAAGAGTAGAAGTAAAACTAGAAAAATTGCAGATGGCAGATTGCAGATTGCAAATAGACAACAAAAATTCCACGTTAAATCTGCAATCTCAAATCTCAAATCTGCAATTAAACTATGCCAAAATTACCGTCACCGATACTGGCAAAGGTATCAGTCCTGAATTTTTACCTTATGTGTTCGAGCGTTTTCGTCAAGCGGATAGTTCCACAACTCGATCCTACGGTGGATTGGGATTAGGACTGGCAATTGTGCGTCATTTGGTTGAACTCCACGGCGGTACCGTCAGCGCCGATAGTCCAGGAGAGGGACAGGGGGCGACGTTTACCGTTATGTTGCCGCTGTTGGAAGAAACTCCGGCAAATGCAGGTGAGCTCCAGAGCTCTGAAGCAGGTGAGAATAAACAATACTCAATGCCCAATGCCCAATTACCGATGCCCCTCAATGGTTTGCACGTACTTGTAGTTGATGACGATGGGGATACGCGTGACTTTTTGATGGCGGCGCTACAAGAGGGTGGGGCGCGGGTAACGAGTGCGACATCGGTGGAGGAGGCTCGCGCATCCCTCCAACAATACCACCCCGACGTACTGATTAGCGATATTGGAATGCCCTCTGCCGATGGCTACGAGCTCATCCATCAGGTGAGAACTTCCCCATCTCCTGAAATCGCCAAAATTCCCGCCCTCGCCCTCACCGCCTATGCGCGAGAAGAAGATAGCAAAAAAGCCCTCGATGCCGGTTTCGGGATGCACCTGCCCAAACCCGTCGAACCCGCTCAGTTAATTTCCGTCGTCGCCCAACTCGCCCGACGTACTGCTTAATACCCAGGGTTTATAAATTAATTGTTAAGAATAACGGGTGTTCTTTGATTTAAAGGATTACAATCTTTTGACGAGGGACAAGTTAATAATGTTTTTTACATCTCAAATCAAAAAAATTTAGTTTATATTAAAATATAATAGTTAAGTTCGCATCTATCTCAGGGTAGATTTGAGTCAAAATAGGCGTTTTTAAACCAAACTGAATCAGTTATAAATACCCCCCTATAGGATTGCATAGTTGACTTAAAGCAGGTTTTATTAGAAAATTGCAAGCGTTATAATATCGCAGTTTAGAAAATGATTATCGGTAATATAACCCCGAATTATATTGGGGCTTGGAAACAGCTAACAGCCAAGTGGTAAGCAAAAATGATCGCACTTCCATCCTCTACAATCTCATTCTCAAGCTTGCTGCACTGGGTAATACAGCCCCAGTTAGCCATGCACATTCCCGATGGGTTCTTGAGCCTACCCGTTAGCCTCGTCACTTGGATACTTGCGATCGCTTTAATTGCACTATGTCTAAACCGAGTTGAGAGCGAATATCAAGAACGGGCAGTGCCTTTGATGGGAGTGTGTGCGGCATTTATTTTTGCGGCTCAAATGATTAATTTTCCCATACCAGGAGGAACATCGGGACACTTGTTAGGTGGAACGCTAGCAGGTGTTTTATTAGGGCCTTGGGCTGGATCGTTAGTCATGGCGGTAGTATTTATCGTGCAGGCGGTAGTGTTTCAAGATGGGGGTATCACAGTCTTGGGTGCAAACATCACCAATATGGGATTAATTGGCACGTTTTGCGGTTACTATCTTTATCGCACAATTCGCCATGCCCTGGGAAGAGATAGTTGGAGAGGGATTAGAATTGGGACAGCAGTTGCAGCTTGGACAAGTGTGGTAATTGCCTCAATTTTATGTGCCATTCAACTAGCAATATCGGGAATACCGTTAGGAGTAGCTTTAGTAGCAATGGCTGGCTGGCACGTGCTAATCGCGATTGGAGAAGCGCTAATTACAGTAGTGACAGTAAGTTTTGTTTGGCGCACGCGACCAGATTTACTTTATCATCCGCCTCGCAAAAGGAGCGGATCTATTTCCAGTTCTCTTTCATCGCGATAAGGAGTTGAGCGAAAGATGAGTAATACAAATTTGCGATCGCGCAACCAGGCTTTTATTATTGCTGGTTTGGGTATTTCCCTGCTAATAGCAGTGTTACTTTCTCCTTTCGCCAGTCAAAATCCCGATGGTCTAGATCGCGTCTCCCAAGACTTAAAATTTGATACAAAGGCTGCTGAAGAAACACCCGCTAAAAAGTTGCCTTTCTATCAGATATTTGACGAATATACCGCCAGAGGAGTACCAGAAGCGATCGCCACCCCAATCGCCGGTTTAGTCGGCACTTTAGTCACCTTTGGCTTAGCTTGGGGCGTTGGTAAATTGGTAATTCGCCGTTCTGATACTGATAGAGACAGCGATGATCAGGTGAGCAAGTGAGCAGGTGAGCAGGTGAGAAAATTACTTCCTTCTTTTCTCTTCTTTCTGCGTTCTCTGTGTCTGGATTGATATCATGTACGTTGAATTGCCCATAATAAAAAAACCTCACCCAGTCGTTGCGTAGGGACACGGCATCTGACGATATCTCGGACAAACAGATAGCGTTAATCATGCCGTGTCCCGGCTGATGATTATGGGTAATCTTAAGGACATGATATGATTCGTTAAATAGGTATTCTTAGGTCGAGAAAAGAGTCAACCTAATTTCAATCTAAAATCTTGCAAGGGGGCGGGTTTATTGACGTTATCGGTTCGAGTCAAAATTGGTTGGTAAAACCCGCCCCTACACAGATCCCAAATCCCCAATGGCGGCGGCGGGTTTATTGACATTATCGGTTCGAGTCAAAATTGGTTGGTAAAACCCGCCCCTACACAGATCCCAAATCCCAAATCTGCAATTCTTCAATCTGCCATCTAAAATTTACCCCAAATGTTGCTACACGTTAATGCATTTCATCTCGATATCGATAGCAAAGGCAAGACTTGGTGGCACAAGCTTGCGCCCCGCACGCGCCTGCTGTGTACGATTTTGCTCGTATTTGCTATTGCCTTAACTCCCAACGGTCGCTGGTGGACTTGGGCAATTTATGCAATGGGCGTACTGGGTGTTGTGTTAATTAGTCGGATAACTTTGCCCGTTCTACTAAAGCGAATTGCCGTAGAATTTGCCTTTATTAGCGCTGTTCTGTTGGGGACTTTGTTTCGCAGCGGTGGCGAGGTTGTAGCTGCTTGGGGGCCGGTGAAAATTACCACAGAAGGGTTGTTGGTATTGGGGAGCGTTACAACCAAGGCGCTGCTATCTCTAATAATGCTAAATCTGCTAACGCTTACGACTTCAATTCCGGCGTTGCTCAATGCATTAGTGGCATTGCGAACTCCACGGTTGTTGGTAGCAACTCTGGCGTCAATGTATCGCTATATTAGCGTGTTAATTGGCGAATTTAATGCCATGCGGCGAGCAGCAGCATCGCGCAATTTTACGGGTAACGGTAGCTGGAAACGCCAAGTGATTGGCAACATGATGGGGTCGCTGTTTATCCGCACTTACGAACGCGGCGATCGCATCTACCAAGCCATGCTAGCTCGCGGTTATCAAGGCATTCCACCCTTTGACGTTCCCCCCGGTGGACGACACGATATCGTCGCTTTAACTTTAACCTTAATCTTGACACTACTAGGACAAGTTATTTACCTATTTAAATGGTAATCGGTAATGGCGTTCCCAGCCAAAGCCCGGAGAACGATGGTAATAGGAATAATCATTACCAATTACCAATTAGCAATTAGCAATTAGCAATTAGCAAACTTCAAATGCACCACAACCCCATATTGATCGAAAATCTCACCTACACCTACCCGGATGGCACGACAGCTTTGCGGGAAATTAGTATATCGATCAAAGCTAACGAACGAGTCGCATTAATCGGTGCGAATGGTTCGGGAAAATCTACGTTGCAATTACACTTAAATGGTATAATCCTGGCGCAAGCAGGACGGGTGAAAATCGGTGGGTGGCCTGTTTGTAGCGAAAATTTGGCAGAAATTCGCAATTTTGTGGGGTTGGTATTTCAAAATCCAGATAATCAATTATTTATGCCCACGGTGTGGGAAGATGTGGCTTTTGGTCCGATGAATCAAGGTTTGCGCGGGGAGGAACTAACAAAACGAGTGCTAGCAGCAATGGCGGCGGTGAGTATCGATCCACAACGCTATGGTGAGCGGAATACGGAGAATTTGTCTGGGGGGGAAAAGAAACGGATTGCGATCGCAGGGGTATTAGCGATGAACCCCCAAGTGCTGGTATTGGACGAACCCTCGGCACAGTTAGATCCCCGATCGCGCCGCGAGTTAATCAATCTACTGCGAAGTTTACCCCTAACTCAACTGATCGCTACCCACGATTTAGATATGGCATTGGAATTATGCGATCGCACTGTAGTTTTAAGTCAAGGTCAAGTTGTCTTCGATGGTAAAACCGAGCAAGTGATGAGCGATGGGGATTTCTTACTACAGCACGCTTTAGAATCACCCCTGGGCTACAGTCGTCCTTATTGTTTATTAGCAGACGCACCCGGATACGCCACCCCCATCCCTCGCGCCGCCATCCCCCATCAGCACTAATATTAAGGGCACGGCGACATCAAAATATCGGTGCTAATAGCTAATAGCTAATCGCTAATCGCTGCTCTCTACGCCAAGAAACCCGGTTTCTACGAAAAATCGTTGGGAAAGGAAACTCGAGATATGCCTCCCTTCCGCACTCGCGTTCGACTCTTCACCTTTGTTTCTGGCCTGGTCGTGCGTAAGTCCTGAGCTAATCGCTAATCGCTAATCGCTGCTCTGGAGGCAATTGACCATTAGCAATTAGCAATTAGCCATCACATGATATCAACTTCCTAACCTCAACCATCCGAACACATCCCCCACCGTTAGCCGCAAATTTGCAACCAAGTTTGGAACGGGTAACAAATCCGTCCCCTCCTCAAACAGTTCCGGTTGCTGTCCGGGTGGGTAAACCAGCACAGAGCGTTCATCCGGGTCGATCAACCAGCCTAATTTGCAACCGTGCCTGAGACAGTGCAGGATATTCCCGGTGACTTTAGTTTGACTTTGGTCTGGGGAAAGAATTTCAATTGTCCAATCTGGAGCCGCCTCGAATACATTGGCAATATCGCCATTTTGATCAACGGGTATCCTATCCCAAGCGAACACCGCCACATCTGGTACAATTGACCGCCCGCCA
The DNA here is from genome assembly GCF_020521235.1 of Microseira wollei NIES-4236. GTDB lineage: Bacteria > Cyanobacteriota > Cyanobacteriia > Cyanobacteriales > Aerosakkonemataceae > Microseira > Microseira wollei. The sequence continues at coordinate 16,811 of NZ_BLAY01000082.1, forward strand.
AAGCTACACCGCAATTCTGGAAAGGCAAGGGCAATTCTCGGAGTTTTCGCTACGGCGTTGATAGCGGTGAGCATTTTACCTCGAATTGTGCTGTGTTTTCCTTGTGGCATTGGTTTTTGGATAATTTGACCGTTGATGTACTCGCTGGCTGGCTTGGTTTCTGGCAGTTGCAGAAATTCTTCCAGCGTCAGGGTTTTTGTCGGGGTCTGTACCATAAGACGCAAGCCTCCCATGCTCTGCCCTCATCTTAGACTTCACCAAGAAGACGCACCAGACAAAGGAGTTGGGGAGACGCTCTGGGCGACCATTCTCAAGTGAGAAGCTACCGGTCTTATGAACAAAATGCTTCCTTGCTGGAATCCCCTGGCTCCTATCATCGTGTGTCTCCCCGTCCCCCTGTCCCCCCGTCTCCGCCTCCTCTTCGCCCGCCCATCGATACAAATGAGAATTATTGACAATAAACCCCCGCCCTCGTATGATTTAATTTCAGTCGGAAACTTTTGCCAATAATTTTCAATAGTAGGGTCAAGCCCTGCTAGATTTTGCCTAACTATGGAAAATAGAAAATTGCAGCCGACACCGACTTTGGTGTTGGCAAGTACGAATGCTTACAGATCGAGAGAAAGGGAAGCACTTTCACAAAAGTTAAGCTGTTGAAATAATTTTGAAGTTTTTTAAACAAAGCTTTTAACTCTTTAGTTTTTGCTATTGAGGTTGGAATCCACCTCAATAAAATCAGGACTTACGCAAGGGCGTTCCTATCACCTTTGTTTCTGGGTAGATCTCTAGTTCCTTGCTCGACGATTTTTCACAGAAACCCAGTTTCTTTGCGTTATCTATTTGGCTGTTGGCAATTTGCCAGCAACGCTTTTACTTGGGTACAGGTAAATTTGCAGTTCATGGTGACAACTGTATCAGGAGGAACATTTTTATTCATGCATCTACATCTGACACATCTACTGAATTTACCAGGCGCGATCGTTGAATCCCTTACTGATTCTGAAGATTTGATCTGTTTGAGGTTAAGCTTTTTAGCCGAGGGAATTGAATGTCCTCATTGCCGTAACTATACCGAAGAATTGCATCAAGTGCGACCAATTATGGTAAGAGACTTACCAGCCTTTGGTAAAACGGTGTATTTGCATCTGCCGCGCCGTCAGTTTTATTGTAAAGCTTGCCAGCGCTATTCCACAGAGCGACTGGATTTCATCGATTGGCGTAGAAGATATACCCATCGATATGAAGAAAGCATTTACGAGCAAGCGAACAACTCAAGCATCGAGATAGTCAGCCAAAAACAACGGCTGAGTTACGAGGAAGTCAAGAGCATTGTCAGGTCTGTGAGTAAAAAGAAAAAATCAACTTCATGAAAATATATATTTGCAGTTTTAATTTATCAGAAAATTTTATCACCATTTGCCATTTAGTTTAAAAATAATTGTTTAAATAAACATAAACAAACCGCAAATATTTAGTAATAAAAGCGTAATATTTAAAATAAGCTTGGAATCTGTAAAAAGAGGTTTATCCCTATCGCATAAACGCCGCCGCTTCAGTGTATCAACCATAACCGATCGTCGAAGGGTGAGGGTGATAGATTCAGATTCGAGGCGCGTGAGCTTCAGTGGCAGAAGCATCCAATTTGTCAATATAACGGATTGCAGGCGCATAAGGTACACCTCTCGTTTGTATAGCGGCTGCCATTTTTGCTGCCGCTATACAAACAAAGCCAAAAGGCTTTCCCTCACTCGCTTACAATCCGCTGTAAAACTCGCTTGTCAATCGTTTCTGAGTAGCCAGATGAACGAAAAATTTTCTATGGAAATGCAATCCCAGCCTGATTCAATTTCAGCGGGATTTCCCAAACAGTTAGATATTGCGAAGGTCAGCGTTTACGCCCTCAGCTTTTTATCAGCAGGGATGTTTCTCTTCTTGCCATTCGTTAACTTATTGCATCCCAGTCCTTGGCAGAGATGGATGGGAACAATTCACGGCTTTGCATCATTATTAGCGACTGTCGTAGCCGTGTATGCAGGGCATTTAGCCTTTCCCTTGCTGCGCGGCGTGAATAAAATCCTGCCCCAAATGCGTACCCTCACCTTTTGGTCAACTTTTATCGCATTTTTGGGAATTGCTACCGGCAATTTAGCTTACATGCGATACCGCGCAGGTATGAACTTCGGCGGCGCCAGGGCATGGCTGAGAGAAAACTCGCCTTTAGTGCAGTACGTTTTGATGGAATACCACGAATTTACCGTACTATTTACCTTGCCCTTGGGAGTCGCTTGCACTTGGATTTTGTGGCATTACGGCGACTCAATTCTAGAAAAAGAAAACCGACCCGTTCTCACAGCAACCTGCGTGGCTTTAATGGCAATGATGTTTTTTGCAATGGGTGGATTAGTCACAGGAATTGGTGTAGCCAAAGTCCACGCATTGTAAAAACATTGGATTGAGAGTTTGGGAAAAAAATAGCGACTGAAAAAGTAGAGAGATTCGGAGGCGCATGAAATGACTCGGCAACTAACTCGCGTAACCAGAAAAGCAGCGGAAGACGAACCGATATATGGCAAAATTTGGGGATGGTTAAAACACTTTCCCAACGGTTTAGCTGAAGGTGCCCAAAACCCACCCACTGTTTCCGGTCCAGCAGCGGCGGCGCTAATTAGTGCGGGAATTGGCTGTGTGACGATGATGGTGACGCACCATTTGTCGGATGCAGATAAATCTAAAGCAACGGAAAAATTTGTTCACTCTCTCGGCGGGTGGATACCGGGAAGTTACAACTCAAGCGAATTGTGGGGCAACATTGGCAGTTACACCGGCAAAGAAACAATGTTGTTAGTAGGTTGGCTGGTGAGTTGGCCTATTCTTTACGTGATTTTGAGGAACAAGAACGTTAAATCAAGAACGATATTCTTCTGGATGTTTGCCTTGTTCGTTGCAGCCACTGCTATGAGTTGGCATCCTTTGTTCCCCTATTTACCGTTGATGTAAAAAGTGTGAGGTTTAGTTATGCAAGAACCAATCAAGCCAATGCCCGCCAGGGAAATGCACAAATATGTTTGGGGTTTTGTGGGAGTATTTTTCCTGATTGCGGGGAGTTATCCTATCTCTTTCTGGCGAGTCAGTCAGGATCAGAAATTTGCGGGTTTTCACGTCAAATCTTTCACCGACGCTGGTAAGCCAAAACTGCCATCTGATGCAGCAGTAGCCGTTCAAACGCCTGCTACTAATCCTGCGATGAATGCATCGGTAGCAGTTCAACCTGGTAATCCTGCTGAAACAATGGCAACGATGAATAATGCATCGGTAGCAGTTCAACCTGGTAATCCGGCTGAACAAATGGCAACGATGAATAATGCATCGGTAGCGGTTCAACCTGGTAATATGGCTGAAACAATTGCTAGCAGTAGTAACGCAAATACTTTTGCACAGCCAGAAAAAATAACAGATGCCAACCAGTCCACCGCGATTGTAAATCCGACTATTGGCAACAATCCTTCTCAACAGATTGTTGGTAATGACAGTCAAGTTGCGCTTAATCCAACTGACCGAGTTCAGCTGAGGGAGTTAAACCAGAAGGTGTACGACCAAATAGCTAAAAATTGGCAACTTGGTCGCAGGTTTGAGCAGTCTCTGGTTTACCGCGTCAGCGCGACGGCTGAGGGAGCGATCGCATCCTTCAAACCCGTCAACCAAAGCGCATCGGACTTGGTTCAACAAACCCCTCTGGCAAACTTGCTGCCATCTTCGGTATCAACTAATACCCCTGTGGCTGACTTTAGGGTAGTATTTACATCTCTTGGCGTACTCGAAGTTAGTCCCTGGGATGGATTCGGAAAGTAGGGGCACACTTTAACGAGATATCTCGTGCTTCCGTGGATTGATTGGTAAAACCCGCCCCGCAATCAGCAGTTCTCTGGCAAAATGCATAATATTGTCAACAACTTCTTGAATAAATTTGCAACAATTAACTAGGAATTATTGGCAATTCAATGCAGAATCTTCCCATACCAGAGAAAAGAAAACCTTGGACTCGACGCCAACTCCTGCAACTCGCATTAGCAGGCGGCGTTGGCGTCACGGGTGCAGCCTTGGGACTGCAAATCCTAAGTGCAAAACTCTTGCCCAGGGTAAAAATACCACCTCTACCCGGCGATACGCCAGACGGAGGTAACGGTATTAACCCGATGAACGTCCTGCGTGATTTTGATTACGGCACTGTTAAGCGAGAAAACGGACGGACGATCCGGGAATTCCGGATTACAGCGAAAACTTCCACGCTGCAACTAAACAGTGCGGTAACTTTTAATACCTGGAATTGCAACGGGCGCGTACCGGGGCCAACCTTGCGGGCGAAACAGGGCGATCGCGTGCGAGTCCTTTTCTATAATCAAGGCGGACATTCCCACTCGCTGCACTTTCACGGCACCCATCCCCCTGAAGCAGATGGCGTCAAACCCATCGCCAATGGCAAGGCCACGATTTATGAATTTGACGCGGAACCATATGGTGTACATTTATACCACTGTCACGTTGAGCCGGTGACCCGTCATATCGGCAAAGGGTTGTACGGCATGTTCATCGTCGATCCACCCGGCGGACGAAAACCAGCAGATGAGATGGTATTAATTATGGCTGGGTACGACATCAACGACGACAACCGCAACGAACTTTATGCGTTTAACGGGTTACCCAACTACTACCATCACCATCCCATCCCGATTTACAAAGACCAACTGATTCGGCTGTACGTCCTCAACATGATTGAATACGATCCGGCGGCGACGTTTCACCTGCACGCCAATTTCTTCCATGTGTATCGCACCGGGATGACTCTGACTCCCAGCGAGACAAACGACGTAATTACGATGGGGACTGCGGAACGACACATCCTGGAATTTTCCTATCGCTACCCCGGTAAGTACATGTTCCATCCCCATCAGGACATTATTGCCCAAAACGGCTGTATGGGTTTGTTTGAAGTCCTCAACCTCTAGAAACCCGGTTTTTCTAATAATACCTTCGCCAATTTTCTGCAACGCCCACACCCACCAAGGGTGTGGCTACACAAACTTTGCAAGGCGTAGCAGGCTCAAATCATTGCAGGCTGCTCTGGCAGCCAAAGTTTGTATAGCCGCACCCTTTAGCCCACACCCACCAAGGGTGTGGCTACACAAACTTTGCAAGGCGTAGCAGGCTCAAATCATTGCAGGCTGCTCTGGCAGCCAAAGTTTGTATAGCCGCACCCTTTAGGGTGCCGGATGCCAGGCGAAGGTATTGTCTAAAAAACCGGGTTTCTGAGAATCTGCGATAAATTTGCAGCAATTACAGCTAGCAAGCCCGCAAGCCAGGAGCTTAATCAAAACTTCTGATTTGCTTATTGAAAAAAAAACTCATCAAATGCGAGAATGAGGTTCTGATTTATCCGCTAAGAAAATCCTTAACCATGAGCGCTTTTCGTTCTTACTATTACACCCTTGCGATCGCTAGCTTGATCGCGTTAACTAGCTGTAGCAGTTCTACGACTACCAACAATACACAAACCCCAGCCGCCGTATCACCAGTAGCAAGTAATACTGAAACGCATAGTCATAACCACGGGGGTGGCAAGAAAATTAACATCAACTCGGCGATTCTGTCCGAGTTAGATAAATTAGAAGCTAAGTTAGGCATTCCGGCGCTATCGAATCAAATTCAAGCCGGTCGTCGCTACGCTTCTCCTGAAGAATTAGTCTCGAAAAAAGTACTAACTCAAGCGCAGTTTGACCAGATTAAAGAAATGGTGACCATTGAAGATGTGGTGCTAACTGGGTCAGCCAAAGATGTTGACTACATGACCAAATTAGGTTTGATGAAAGGACATCTTTTGGTCGCCAAAGAACTGCTTGATTTACAACAGGCAAAACAGGCAGAACCCCACATCGGACACCCGGTGGAAGAAATTTATACCGATGTGGAAGAGCAGTTAAAAGAGCGTAAAGTTAAAGAATTCAAGACAACTTTAATTAGCTTGCAAGATTTGGTGAAATCTCAACCCAAAAACGCCAAAGTTGCCACAGAATTTGGCAATTCGATGCAAGCGGTGGATAGTGCTATCCAAGGGATACCGGAAGCGCAGCGCCAGTCGCCTAAATTTGTGCTGCAAGTGATTAACGAGTTGCTCGATGCGGCGAATGCGGAATATGGGGCGGCGATCGCTAATAATAAAATATCAGCGCTGATTGAATATCAAGACTCGCGCGGGTTTGTTATCTACGCCAATAATCTTTACCAAACCATCGCCGCTCAAATGGCAAAAGAGCATCCCGAAGCTCATAAAGCCATTACTACCAGCATGGCGGAACTAGCAAAAAATTGGCCTACCGTCACCGCACCCCCCGCACCTGTAAAAACTCCAGAGCAAGTGACGCAATTGATTAAAACAATTGAGCAAAACTCTCAAAAAGTCATTGGAAATGGCTGATGGGAAATTTTGGCAAATTTTCAATAGAGGAGTGAGTTAACAATGCCTGAAATAGTGTGGAAGTCTCTGCTGTTGACACCAGCAGCATTATGTGCTGCGCTGACGTTCTGTAGTACAGCGATCGCAGCAGAAACGCCAGGGTCGAGGGACAGCCTCAATCAAGTCACCTCGGTATCTCAACTTACCGACGTAGACCCAACCCACTGGGCTTTCCAGGCATTGCAATCTCTCGTCGAACGCTATGGTTGCATAGAAGGATATCCGGATCGGACGTATCGGGGCAACCGCGCCTTGACGCGCTATGAATTTGCCGCTGGGTTAAATGCCTGCTTAGACCGAATTCAAGAACTGATTGCCGCTGCTGTTGCCGACTTGCCGAGTCGAGACGACATCGCCACAATCCGGCGCTTGCAAGAGGAATTTGCCGCCGAACTCGCCACATTGCGGGGGCGGGTAGATGCGCTGGAAGCACGCACTGCCAGATTGGAAGCGAATCAGTTTTCCACCACAACCAAACTTAGAGGAGAAGTTATCTTTGCCCTCGCTGGTGCCTTCGGCGACGAAAAGGCTAATAGCCAAGATGATATAGAAGACAACATCACTTTGAGCCATCGCACCCGTCTGAATTTTGATACCAGCTTCAGCGGCAAAGACCAACTAAGAGTGCGCTTGCAAGGCAGAAACACGACGCCCCTCAGCGGGGATGTCACCGGCACTAACATGACCCGCCTCTCCTTTGACGGGAATGAGGAAAACGACATTCGCATTGATGACATGTACTATCGCTTCCCCTTGGGTAAGCAGACCACAGTCTGGGTGATTGCCAACTCTTTTGGCTCAGAGAATATTGCCGACCCCCTCAATCCCTTGCTCAGAAGCGACGGTAGCGGTTCCATTTCCCGGTTTGGGCGATTTAGCCCCATCTACCGCCTCGCCGAAGCAGCGGGGATTGCCCTCAACCATCAATTTAGCAACGCCGTCAATCTAACAGTGGCTTATCGAGCCAGAAATGCCAACAATCCCAGCGACAAAGCTGGACTTTTTGATGGTAACTATGGTGCTTTAGCTCAGCTGACCTTGACGCCAAATAAAAACATTGGTGTGGCACTCACCTACGTTAATTCTTACTTCCCCGGTAGCGGCGTCGATACTTCCGGAAGTACCGGCAGTGCTTTCGCCAGAAGACCTTTCGATCAAGTTGCCACCTTCACCCATTCCTATGGTTTGGAAAGCACCTTCCGGTTGAGTCAGAACTTTACTCTTTCGGGTTGGCTGGGTTTAACTCAAGCTGAAGCGGTTCAGCAGAACGAATAGAATCTGGTTAAATCTATGTATAACCGACAGATGGCGATTATGCATAGATTAGAAGACTTAGTTCAGATCGGAGAAGCCGCCAAAATCCGAGGTGTAAGCATCGATACATTGAGAAGGTGGGAGCGTAGCGGCAAACTCAAAGCCACTAAAACCGAGGGAGGGCATCGCCGTTACAGGGTTGCTGACTTACTAAAAATCGACAACCCTTGCCCTCAAAAATACACGGTAATCTATGGTCGAGTCAGCACCCCAGACAAAAAAGAAGATCTAGCGCGCCAAATAGGATTGCTGGAACTCTACTGCCAACAACATGGGTGGAAAGAGATTTACACCCTCAAAGATATAGGTTCGGGACTTAACTACAGAAAACGCGGACTGTTAAAACTGATTGACCTACTTCAGCGCGATGAAGTAGGTCGTTTGTTGATTACAGACAAAGATAGATTGTTGCGGTTTGGTTCAGAGTTGATTTTTACCCTTTGCGAAAACAACGGCGCGGAAGTAATTATTTTAAATAAGCCATCAGACATAGAACCAGAACAAGAACTCGTAGAAGATGTCTTGGCAGTAATTACAGTAATGTCTGCCCGTTTGTACGGCAAGCGGTCGCGGCGCAACCTCAAAGCAATGCAGGCAATGCACGAATGTGCCGAAAAAATCGTTGAACTTGAGGATTGACAATACGAAACTCTGGTTGTACGATACATGCATAGATTTAAAGCAAATTACGTGGCTCGCAAGCAACAACAGAAAATTGAAGAGGTTTACGCCCAGGTGATACCTGTTGTTGCTTGTGCGGACGAGGCACAGATCGAACGAATAATGCACCTGTGCGCCATTCCCAGGGCGCTAACCTATAACAAACTTGGTTCTTTGCAGGGGTGGGAAAAAGACTGGAGAAAGGCAGATCCGATTGTCCGCTCAGCGCGAAAACCCTCCGATATTGGACTCCCTGCAAAACTTTGGGAATGGTCGGTTTCAGATGCAATGAAAGCAATCGGAGCGCAGCAGGAAGCAGCTAAATCTTTGATCGCGCGGAAGATCGAAGAGCGAACTAAAGACGAAGCAGAGCGTGCCAGATTGCTGAATCTACTGCACAACAGCCCGACCACATACCCTTGGTTGCACCGACAATTTCGCCAGCTATTTGTGCGCGGGCATACCTTCGTCCGCAACCAAATTGTCTATCAAAACAGTGGATACAAATGCAAGCGATTGACGAGAAATACAGTCGTATTGCAGGTTGCAGCTTTAAATAAAGGTTGCCGAATTTCCCTAAAGCTAAAATGCCGACACATAATCTCTGGACAGATTAGATTAATTCGCAACCAGTTCGGTCAACTAGAAGTGCATTGCACCAGAAAAAGGACACTGGTTCTACCTTCTTCAAAGCCCGACAAGCAAATAGGTATTGATCAAGGTTACACCGAAGCGTTCTATACTTCTGACGGCGACAAGATTGCCGATGGTCTGGGTCAACTAATGACCGCTAAAACTCACCGCATTACCCGCTCCAATCGCAACCGATATAGATTGCGTTCTTATGCAGCTAATCATCCAGAGAAGGCAGAAAATATTCGGCTAAACAACTTGGGACACAAGGTAAAGTCCCGTCGCCTTCAGCGAGAGAAGGCAACTATTCAAAATTTTATTCGCCAAGATTTGAGGCGAAAGATCTCTGCACCAACTCAAATCTTTGTAGAAGATCTCTCCCGACCGATTACTCGAAAGCAGCAAGCGAAACATATCAATCGCTTGCTGAACCAGTGGATGAAGGGCGAGTTACAAGCTTCAATCGAGAAGATCGCATTGGAGACAGGATCTACTGTGTCTGCGGTAAATCCTGCTTACACGTCGCAAGTTGATAGCCTGACCGGGACGTTATTGGGTCAACGGGAAGGAGATCGCTTTATCCGGCACACGGGGGACGCGATTCAAGCAGATGAAAATGCCGCAAGGAACGTTCTGCATCGCGGCTCTGATAGTGAGATTACTCGTTGGATGAAATATGCAGAAGTTCGCCAGATATTAATCCGGCGGACTGTTTGGTATCTAGCTTCGATTGGCAAGTCTGTTGCATATGCCCTTGAATTAGGATGGCTCAATTCTAAGTTTAGGGCAGAGGCAATTGAATTGGAAGCTGATGTCACCCAGCGGGGTGCTGGGTACGGTTAAGCTCCGGTAGGTGGGAGAAGCTCCAATGCTTCGCAATTGTCCCTAACGATGACCATCCACGGATGAAACCAGCAATCTGAGACATTTCTAAGTTGTCTGCCCAGATTTTCTTAGTTTTAGTTCACCCCAAAGCAGGAGCAAACAAAGGCAATGATGCCACAATTTTCAACTGGGCCGTCACCTTCGGCTTCCCAGATCTGGGTAAAAAAGGCAACCTAGCTGGGTTTGTCGTCGGGATGCCACCTAAAGTAACCGATAACGACATCAACACCCGCGAAGACGAAGACACCTCATTACACCTAGAGGCGTTCTACCGCATCCAAGCTACTAACAATATCTCTATCACTCCGGGTGTGCTGGTAATTACCAATCCAGAACACAATGACAGCAACAACACCATCTACGTAGGAACGGTTCGCACCACCTTTAGTTTCTAGGACTTACGCAAGAGCGTGCCAAACCAAAGATTTTTCATAGAAACCCGGTTGCTTTGCGTCAGTCCTGGTTTCTAGACTTGAGACTGACACGGCGACGCGCCCAACCCTTCCGAGGCGGAGAAATTTTCCACACACCTGGGGCTATGTCCCGTCCATAGAAACCCGCTTTCTGCGTCTATCTCTGGTGCCAAAGCCACAATTTTCCTAGAAACCCGCTTTCTGCGTCTATCTCTGGTGCCAAAGCCACAATTTTCCTAGAAACCGGGTTTCTTTGCGTAAGACCTGAGAATAATTCTCGCTAAATCCAAAAACACGCCGTTGAATCTCAGTTGCCAATCTTGAAAGAAATGGAAAGAAAGATATATGGGGACTCAAATTAAATCTAAAATTGTAAATTACACTTGGCCTAATTTACCCCTAACAACTAATGAGAGAACTTGACCAGGAGAAAGCCATCCACCTGCTGAACACCATCATGGAATTTGAACTAGCGGGTGTCGTGCGGTATACCCACTACTCACTGATGGTGACTGGCCCGAATCGGATTCCGATTGTCACCTTTTTCAAGATGCAAGCCACCGAATCTTTGACCCACGCTCAACAAGTGGGAGAGATTCTCACAGGTTTAGAAGGTCATCCTACCCTGCGGGTTGCACCGATCGAGGAGACTTACAAACACGCGGTCAAGGATATTTTAGAGGAGACACTGCACCATGAGAAAAAAGCGCTGTTATTGTACAAAGAATTACTCGACGTAGTAGAAAATGCCAGCGTTTATCTAGAAGAATTTGTTCGTACCATGATCGGTACAGAAGAAATGCACACCATAGAAATAAAAAAAATGTTGCGGGATTTCAGTTAAACGCTAATGGGTAATTGGGAATTGGTAATTGGGTTATATTTATAGTAACCCAAGTTGGTTAAATAGCTGGCTAACTGCTAATTGCTAAAATTTTTTTAACATCGGCTATTAGCCATTAGCAATTAGCAGCCCTAACGAGATAACTAGCAACTTACGTTAGTAACAATCTCTTGGCCATTACCGATTACCCATTACCCAATGACAAATTATGGATCTTAGTGCTGCTTTACCGACATTTGTAATTACCCTGCGCGAGGGAGTAGAAGCCGCCCTCGTGGTGGGAATTGTCCTAGCTTATATCAAAAAAGCCCAGCAACCTCGGCTTAAATCTTGGGTTTATGCTGGCGTGGGAGTTGGACTGATAGCTAGTGCTTTGGTGGGTTTATTATTTGGCTTCGTGGTGCAAGAATTAAGCGCATCTAATCCCAAGTACGCACCCGCAATCGAGCCGTTTTTGGAAGGGGTTTTTAGCGTTATTGCGATCGCAATGCTGAGTTGGATGCTAATCTGGATGACTCAGCAAGCACGCACCCTCAAAGCACAAGTCGAAGGCGCAGTCGGTTCCGCCTTAAAACAAAATAACACTGCTGCTTGGGGCATTTTCAGCTTAATATGCATCGCCGTTTTGCGCGAAGGCTTTGAAACCGTCTTATTTATTTTGGCGAAATTTCAGCAAGGTTGGGTTCCCGCCTTCGGTGCTGTAACGGGATTGTTAGGTGCGGTAGGAATTGGCGTTTTACTATTTAAGTGGGGCATCAAGATCAACATCCGCCAATTCTTCCAAATCATGGGGATATTATTGCTGTTGATCGTTTCTGGGTTAGTTATATCAGCCCTAGCACATTTCGACACCGCCGTCCATACCTTAGCGCAGATGGATCGCCAGTCCGAAGCATTATGTTTCTACTACGAACACTTTGCCAAAGACCCATCCTGCATATTAGGGCCGATGGTGTGGAATACCAGTAAAATATTGCCGGATCGTCAGTTTCCTGGTATAATCCTGCATACTTTGTTTGGCTACACCGACAAGCTGTATTTGGTGGAAGCGATCGCATACCTGCTGTTTTTAGCCACCGTTGGTAGCGTGTATTTCCGCAGTTTAGGCGGGAAACCCAAACTATCGACCAGCAATAAATCAGCTTAACTAATAACTCAAGTTGCTAGTTATAAACTGCGGTGTTGCTAATTGCTCATTGCTAATTGCTCATTGCTAATAAAGGATTTTTACTCACAGCTTGCCATTAGCCATTAGCCATTAGCCATTAGCTGCTATGCATGAGATAACTAGCAACTGGCGTTAGTAGCATTGTATGACTCCTCCCCTGCAAGCGGAGGGGATGAATGCATCATATCGTTTCCGGTTACATTAGAATTACTGCACGTAGTGTCAATTAGCAATTAGCAATTAGCAATTAGCAAGAAAGCCAATCATTCCGATGCAACCGGATTTGATATCAATTCTAGTTCTTTAACCGAAGGTATTGCTGCCAAAATCTAGTAGATGTCATCTCCTTGGCAGCACTTTTCCATTCTTTACTTACCGATGACCATTCGATGCTACTTTTAGCCGCAACGTTAAACCACCTAGTCAAAAGCTTAACGCCAGCTAATTTATCTATTTGCTTTTGATTATCGTAGCTTTTACTCAGCTTGATAATGTAAGAGTGAAAGGTTTCCAGATTGAGTTTTTTGATAAAATCTGGGCCTTTTGTATAGTCTTCAAAAGCTTCTATATACACCGGCGCGCGAGCGTAATCAAATTTTGATAAAGACTCAATTACGATTTTTGTAATATGCTTGAATGCATCCATATATTTTAGAGAATAATGGATAGCATAAGCTGCTAGATCGTTGCGAACATAATAATAATTTTCCCAATTTATATTTTTGGCAGAAGCTGGTAGATGCCACACCGCCAGTGAGGGAAAAGCGACAATGTTCTTGCCCAGATCTTTTATTCTTAAACCAAACTCTACATCATCTATTTTGATAAAGAAAGGCAGCGGCAATTTAATTTGTTCCACAAGTTCCTTAGAAAAAGAGAAAAACCAAAATCCACCATAGTCTATATTTTCTTCCCTGAGCAACCTGTTAAGAGAATTAACATCTCGTAAATCGAGGTTTTTATTTACAGGAGTTAATGACCCAGAGCCAAATCCTCTATTTTTAGCATAGGCGTTGTACAGCGCTCCTGCTTCATACAACATATGCTTTTTCTGTAAATTTAGCAGTCCGCCAGCTACGGCAAAATCAACCTTGGCGTACTCATATAAAGAAAACAATCTATAAATACATCCACTTTCTAACTCTATATCATCATCCATCAGCAAAAAATGAGAGTAGACGTTTTCCTCTAAGGCTTCAATTAACCCTCTAGTAAAGCCACCACTTCCACCAGCATTTATATTGGGAACCAGTTTCAGCTTTGGCTTGGTGAAATCAGCTTCGTTTAAAGTTCTGCCATTATCAACAACAAATATTTTGAAATCCTTACTTCGCAGTAATTCATCTTGAAAAATAGTAGCTGTATTTTTGATATAATCTTCCTTTTTGAAGGTGCAAATGACAATCCCCAGCGATACTTCTCTGGTTGGATTTTCATCAGTTGCTATCCCCGACTCTTTAAATGTACCCTGCTCGCTCAAACAGGTTATTTCAAAATATATTCTGCCAGCGCTTTCATTCTGAAGCAGGTTTATGGGGCCAATTTTGACTGGTTCCGAGAATTGACAGTTTTCAAAGTTTGCTTGACAAACAATCTCTTTTTTGGTAATTCTATTAACTTCTCTACGAACGGTAACTTGAAAATCGCCTTCAAGTTGCAGCAAATAGTAGATGTAGTTCAGAGTTGTATATTTAGTATAAAAATTTTCGTAAAATGAATTAAAGTAAGAATTGGTGGAGAGCGTGTCTCCCTGACGTAACAAAACTTGTTTGTCATCTGACTGGTAGTTTATAGATGCAGCTTCATTACACTGGATGTATAAATCAGAGGCGTCGGCTGATTTGGGAAGCTTGATTCCAGCTACTATATGCATTTAATACCTACCTATTATCTTAATAAACTACAGCCTCACTGGTTAAAAATGTAGAAGTAAATACCTTTTATTACTTCTTCCTTGAGTCATAATTTTTGTTGTAGCCGTGGATACAAAGATTGATATCGCATCCAAGCCGCTTCTAAGGCCGAATCAACTGGTTGAGGAGTTGCAACAAGCGTTGGTGTGGCTGTTAGTTTGAGCGTGTCATTAGCATCTGCGTAGACGCCAATTCCTATACCCGCCAGGAGAGCAGCACCACGGGCGGAAGCAGCAGCAACGGTAGTTGCATAGAGGGGTATTTTTAATACATCAGTCAGTAATTGTTGCCAGGATTTTTCTACCGTTCCACCGCCTGCTAAACGCAGTTGTGTCGCTTTTAAACCTGTTGCCTCAAGTGCCTCAAAACCTTGTCGCAGGGCAAAAGCAACTCCCTCTAAAGCCGCCCGCATTAAGTGCGCCTGGGTGTGATGAAGTCCCAGCCCTACCCATGCGCCGCGTACATAGGGGTCAAGTTGAGCCACTCTCCGCGCCTATTGGTGCGGAGATTCTGGCTAGAAGTTGGAGTTAACTTGTCACCCGAACTTGTTTGCACAAATTGGCTATCTGGTTAACTTTTTCTAGCTATGGGTCGAACTGCTCGCTCCGGGCAATCAGGTACACGTACTTTCAGACTCGCTTACTCGCTTCGCAGTTTCAGATCAACGCTTTCATGCCGACCACTAGAACGGCTCCGTCCTTGGAGTATTACCTCCCCCATGAAAACTTCCCTGATTATTTGTCCAATCTAAAATCCCAGTACTTTCAACCGTGGATATCGGACAATTTCAATGTGGTCTTTAATACCACTACTAAAATTCTATCATGTTGATGGCGGTTAAAACCGCTCGTGTCGATTTTCCGCCCCGCAATCTTCTTGACGGGGCTACCAATCTCCCGAACTTTTTAGGTGTGGAGTTCGCTCACCTGTGAGGTATGGCAAAAATGTCAAGCCTTCACATCCTGGGGGCACAGAAAACGCTTTAGTATAAACTTGCTGCCAACTCCATCCCAGGATACTTCGCACCCACTCCAGTGCTAACCCCGCATTTTGCATTGCTGCCAGGGTGTACCACTGGTGAGGTAAGGCGGCTCGATATAGATGCGTACAACCATGAGGATCGATAATTGGTTGGGAGCGAGGTGTAATGATTTGAGCGCCTGTACCAATGGTTAGTTGAGCTAATCCAGGTTCTATTAGTCCGTTACCAAGTGCCGCCGCTGCCGTATCCGCAGCACCGGCGATAACGGGTAAGCCAACTCTTAAGCCAAGATGCTCTGAAGCCTCAGTTGTTAGGTAACCTGCGATCGCACTAGAAGCGATAATTTTTGGTAACCAATCCCAACGCAGGTTCAGCGCCGAGATCGCATCAGTCGCCCAGTTATCCGACACAACATCGTAAAGCAAAGTACCGCTAGCATCAGATGGTTCGGTTGCAACTTCTCCAGTTAGCCGCAATCTCAGCCAATCTTTTGGCTGAAGCGCCCAACGCGCTTCGGTGTAGACAGTAGGCTCATATTCTCGCAGCCACAACAAACTTGGCCCCGCCATGCCAGCGGTAATTGGATTGCCCAATCGCTCTAAAATAGTGCCATCGAGCGCATGATAAGCGTTCAACGTGGCGCTAGAGCGAGTATCTGCCCAGAGGATAGCACGACGCAAAGGCTGACCTGAATCATCCGCTAGGACAATACCATGCATCTGTCCTGAAAGTGCGATCGCTTGTACTTGCCCAGCATAATTTCCCACTGCCTTTCTAACAGCCTCGCCAACCGCTAACCACCAATCCATTGGCTCCGATTCAGCCCATCCAGGGCGGGGTGCATGAACGGGATAAGAGCTTGATGCTTCACCTGTAACGCTTCCGTCTGTCGCTAGGAGCAATGCCTTAGCAGAACCCGTTCCTAAATCTATGCCAAGTAGCATTGGGCTAATCCTCACATAGTTAAAAGTTAAGAATAGAAACTTATACGAAATCCGGGTTAACTACCCCCTTTATCTTCTTCCTCTTCTTCCTTCTTTCTTCGCGCTCTTCGCGTCTTCGCGGTTCGTTTAAAAGGGGGGTATTAGAAGCGGATTTGGTATTACTCCTTTCGCTGCCCGAAGAATTTGTTTTATTGAACCGCGAAGGCGCGAAGGACACGAAGGAAGAAGATAGCTAGCTTATCCTTTGCCAAGCTAATCCTAAGTGGATAATGTCATTAGTGTTTCTTTAGCACCAAATTCATACAAACTACGCAAAAAGTCAGCAACAGTATCGACGAAACGTGGCGACTGTATTCAATCTCCAAAAATTTCAAAGATGTTGAGTAATGGTGTGGGATCTGTTTTACCTGATCGCGCTTTTTGAGTCAGAATGTCTGCTAATGGGTCATCAATGGAGATAGGACGGTTTTGGTCGTCATAACCATTGAGATAGCGACACCAAGCAGCAATAGTCAAACTTAAATAATCAATTGCACCTCCCAGTTGTAATTTATCCCGCAGCGAACCCAAAACAAATTTAGGAATTTTAGCCGCTCCATTCAGGCACAGGCGGGGAAGTTGATCGCGAATTTTAGGATTGGAAAACCTTTCAATCAGGGTCTTTTTATAATCGTCTAAATTAATTCCAGGAACGGGTTGAAGCGTCGGTGTTATCTCATCCATCAAGTTAGCGACTGCTTGCTTAAACAACGGATCTGCCATGACTTCATAAACGTAGGTATAACCTGCCAAAGAGCCGAGATAGCCAATCAGCATATGGCTGGCGTTGAGCAACCGAATTTTCATCATCTCGTAGGGATGAACGTTGTTAGTCATCTGTACGCCAACGGATTCCCAATTTGGTCTACCGGCACAAAAGCTATCTTCGATTACCCACTGGATGTAAGGTTCTGCGACCCATGGAAACGCATCATCAATCCCAAATTGTTCCGCTACCATTTTGCTCTCGGCTGGGGTTGTCAGCCAGCGGTGTAATGCGAGGGACCATGCAGTTAGGAAAGGCAAGGTTTTGAGCAATCCAACTTGCCAAATTTGGCTCGCGCATTTGGGCAAACGTCGTGAGCATTTTTCGCACCATGTTACCGTTGCCCTGCAAGTTGTCGCCAGACAGAATTGTCAAGGGCGCTAACCCGTTTTTACGTCGCTTTTCGAGTGCGGCTGTTAAATAACCGTAGGTGCCAATTGGTTCGTCAGGATGTTGTAAATCGTGCTGAATTGTTGGGTGGTTCCCATCGAATTCGCCGCTTCCTTCTATGTAGTAGTAGCCGCTTTCAGTGGTTGTTATAGTTACAATTCGGCATTCAGGATTTGCCATTGCTTCGATGACTGCTTGACGATTGTTTGGTGCGAATAGGTAGCGAGTTATTGAACCGATGATGCGAGCGCGATCGCATGAAGGCGATCGCTCCACCAAAGTATACAAACAATCTTGAGACAGCAGGGCATCCCCCATTCGTCGATCGAAGTCAAAATCAAGCAATCCAACACCACAGATGCCCCACTCACTACCAGGATGCTGATGCAAATATTCATCGAGATAGAGCGCTTGGTGCGAGGGATGAAATCCACCCACTCCTATATGCACTATTCCATTAGCAATCTGAGAGCGATCGTATTTGGGTACGCGCACGTTACCAGGTAAACGAGGCAGGGATGCTTGATTTAGTTTGATTGTTGAACCTGTGCTGATATTGCTGTTCATCTTAAAACTGGAGTTGGTGATAATAACCCGATCAGATCCTGCATCTGCTCGATAACTTGCTGGGCACCAGCGGAAAAAAGAGCATCTGCACGAATTATTCGTTCATCATTGCTGATATGAGTTCCCCCTACATAACCGATAATCTGACCAATTCCAGCAGCAACGGCAGCCTTTATTCCACTAATAGAATCTTCAATTGCTAGGCAATCCGAAACATCAGCTTCCATACATCTCGCAGCATGTAAGTATATGTCAGGAAGCGGCTTTGGTCGCGCAACGGGGAGAGAGTCGTTAGCGCTAAATATCTGCTCTGTTGGGAAATATTTGGTCAATTGGGCTGCACCAAGACAAGCACTCAGCCGCTGTAAGCTGCTGTTACTTACTAATGCATATTCAATGGCATTGTCGCGCAGGTAAGACAAAACTTGGGGCGTTCCTGCTGTCGGTTTTGCCTCTATAGTAAGCCGTGCGATCGCTCTCTTTTCTTCTTCAGCTACTAGCCTGTCAATATCGCGATCGCTAAGACTGGTTAATCAGTCTGCGTAAATCTTTTTGAGTATTTCCCTGTCAGGTTTTCCGGCAAAGTTTTTCACAAAGTCCTCAAGCTCATAATGTCGAGCGCCAGGAAACTCAAGAGCCACTTCATTTGTCAATTTACACGCGCTTTTAAGTGCTATGGTTTCGCTATCTACGACAGTTCCATCACAATCAAAAAGCCCGACTTTATTACGCTGAAACGGTTTCATTAAAAACACCTTCCTCACAGTAATTATTAAGCTCAGATCTTGCACCTACCGTTTTATATCATATCCGCTTGTATCGGCACGCGGGGGGCGGGTTTATCAATATAATTCGCTTTTAATCAAAGGTATCTGGTAAAACCCGCCCCTACAACAACATTAACCATACGAGTCCGATACGAAGCGAATCAATATTAGCCCGCCCGGAAATCAATTTCAAAGGCTTTGAGCTACTGTTCTCTGAAGCGGAATGAAAGCTTATTATAAGTGTTTAGTCCTCTGAGCGAGGACTTTCGCTACTCGCTGTGGGAATTTATTCCCTGGCGCGCTATGAGATTGGTGCAAGATGTGAGCAAGCGTATTCAATAGTCCGTAGTTCTGAAGATCTCGCAAAGCTTGGTAGCATTCATCATCTATTAACGCAAGTTGCTAGTTATAAACAAGGGCGTTGCTAATTGCTAATTGCTAATTGCTAATTGCTAATTGCTAATTGCTAATCTTGGATTTTTACCAATTTCGCCATTAGCCATTAGCCATTAGCTTCTATTTATGAGATAACTAGCAACTTGAGTTATTACCTGTGTTTGTTCGCAATTCTCCCATCCCAAAATCTCGCTAATCGCCGCGCCTTCACCAATCGCTGTAACTACGCTGGGGGTATCCTTAACATGATAAGGTTGACCAGACTCGCTCGCCCCTTCTTTAACTGCAAGCATCCACGCCGCAATCGGAAGTATCAGACGCTTCATGCTAACCTTTCGGCTATAAGCATCCTCAAGTATGGGAAGTATATACTTACCTATTTTCCTCGCTGTTTCTGAAGCAATTCTCTCAGTAGAATCGGGCAGATCCTCGTTACTCAGCCTTGGTAAAACCCGATCTATATATTCTTCACACAAGGAGGGCGGTACGGGTGTTGCTGCGGCGATATCTTCCATCAGCAGCCGAATAAACAAGTTGATTTCCGGTACCCTCATCGCCTCATGCATATACTCTATACCTGCTCTTACCGCTAAACAGGCGATGAAGGAGTGCATCGCATTCAAAAATCGAGACTTAAGATACAGAAACGGTCTGATGTCACGAGTCATAATCACCCCTGTATCTTCCCACTTGGGGCGATCGCTTGTGAAATTCTCCTCTACGACAAACTGCCAAAATGGTTCTGTGACAATCGGACTGCGATCGCGCACCTGCAACAATCGGCTAGGGTAATCATAGTCAGATTCTTGCTCCCCAGGCACGATCCTGTCTACTACTGTATTCGGAAACGTCGCGTTATCCCTGATGTATGCTGCCAGTTGAGGATCGATTTGCTCAGCGTAAGCTAGCACTGCTATTCGCAGAATATCGCCGTTTTTTGGCAGATTGTCGCCAGATAGGGTGGTGAAGGGGGTGAGGGAGCGATCGCGTCGTCGGCGTAGCGCTTCTACTATAAAGCCAATGGCAGTAGTTGGAGTGGAAGGATTTTGCAGATTTTGCGCGCTCTCTTCATTCCCTGTGTCGAGATTAAAACTCTTGTCTAGATGGTAGCCTGCTTGAGTAATTGTCAAAGTCACGAGATGCACAGAAGGCGAGGTCATCTTTTCCAGTACATACTCGCACTTTTTTTACCATTAACGATTTCTTTGATAGAACCTATAACTTCCGCTTCCTCACGATTTTTAGCGGAACTAGAGTGTTTGGTTAAAGTGTAAAGAAATCTCTGGGGTTTCAATTTATTAATCGTGCCTTGACTCTTGAGGCTAACCCCACAAATTCCCCATCTCTGCTCTTGGGGTTCCTTCTGTGCAAGATAGTTATGTATGATGTAGGCGAGGTGACCTCGAAAAAAACGACCCGGCCCGAAATGGACGATACCTGTATTAAGCGCCCTCCTGTTGTAAGCAGATTGTTCCCTCCACAAACCAGTTACAGTACCGAGGCGAGAATTTGGAATGCTGGGCGATCTGAGTAAGTTAACCATTTGAGTTCTTAGATAGGTGGATAATCAGGTAAAAAGAGTAGGTCAGTCTGGGTATACCCAATGACCTACAAGCAGCACAAATATTTCAAAGTGCGAAAATTTCAGGCATACTCTGTAGCATCACAAGGAAACGTTTAGCCACAGGGTAATTAGGGTGTGGCAGCTAGAACAGAGAAAGAAAAAATCAGGTAAACCTAATCAATTACTCCCTGCGGTGCCGGAAGAATTTGTATTGAGTAAACTGGACAATTATTAGTTTGCGTAGGCGGACGCAAGGCAAGTGTAGCCACACCCTTAAGGGTGTCGGCATGTGGTGCAAGATGTAAGTAGATGAAATTGTCTTACAACGTATTTACTCTTGGGAGCATGTCAGGTTTGTAAATTTACGCCGACACCCGCGCATGGTGCGGCTATACAAACGAAGCCCGCCTTCGCGGGCTAAAGCTTTTAAAGCCTGCTCTGGCAGGCTTTGTTTGTGTAGCGACACCATGGGCGGGTGTCGGCTACAAAGTTGACATGCTCCCTTTACTCTTCCTATACTGGCAGGTTGATTTTGTGTAGTCATTGTTATTGTCCTAAAGGTTTTACCCTGCGTTCTACACCCGTTCCTTTAGCCTACCTTTGCTACCTAATATGCTCGTCGTACCAAAGATATATATTGCTCTTAAAAAAATTGATTAAAGCTAATACTAAATGTATGCATACAGCAATGTGTATGATTAATTGTTATTGTTTCAACTATTACAATCATAAAGGAATAGTCAGAATATATGAAATAATTAATAAACAGGAGCGAGGCCATGAGTACCCCGATCCTATGCTGAATTGGAAGGAATAATATTAGCGACTGCCATTACCAGCAGACATTGCCTGCTCAAGTAACTGGGGCAGGCACTGCTCAAAGGTTTGAGCTGTCTGCTCTTCCTGTTGCAAGTTCTGCTGTAGCAAGTCTACGATTTCGGTTTGATTCATCTGTTGGGCACCTGTAATCAAGCCGCGATAGGAGGCGATTTCCAAGTGTTCGACTTTAGTTTGCGCTCCGGCGATCGCAACATCCATAACAGCAGGATTGTCGATAGCTGCTACTAACTTTTCACCGTCAGCAAACAAACCAGCGGCAGCTTCGCAAGGAATCCGTATTGGCTCGTGCCCCATGGTATTAAAAACCTGTTCTAGGTTCTTTATTTGCTGATCGGTTTGCTTGATATGCTTCTCAAGCAACGACTTTACCTGCTCGTTTTTAACCAGGGGCAATGCTACCTGTATTCCTTCCCGGAAGACGTGTTCGGCATCGTATATGCTGCCAAGTTCGTACATGAACTTTTCTGGCAAAGACTTGATTGTTCCTGTAGTTGCAACTTCGTTTACGCTAACCATTGTTATTCTCCTAAAGGTCTGACGCTGTACTCCACAGTCGTACCTTCAACCTACCTTTGCTAACTAGCCCAATCGTCATACCATAGGTATACCTGACTGTTAATTTACTTGGTAAAGCTCAATACAAAACTAATAAAAAATTACCAAGTATTAGCTACTTATTCCTAAATTTTTAGGGAGCGAACTTAGCCTATGTAGTTGTTAATACTTAATAAATTTATTGTTTTATACCAAAATATAGATTTTAATTCTCAAAAAATTTGATTGTCTTATAGCACAATAAGCACAGGTATCGATCTTTTGACAGGGAGTTTTCGGGGGCTATCCTACGATCGGCAATTGCCAAACGCTGTTTAATCGCTGGCGGCAGAGAGACGGCGCTCAAGCGCCTACTACGAACGGAGAGACGGCGCTCAAGCGCCTACTACGAACGGATTTCCGTAAAACTGGGCATAGAGGCCGGGGAAATTGATTATACCCGCTGGCTCTATGCCCGTCAGATTACAACCCTAACTGATTGCCCCGCTTGTACTGCTCGTAGGCGGCGTAAAATAGGCCAGCGAGGGTTACCAGAATCAAGCCGAGTACGATGCCTGAAAGTAGGGGTTCTACCATGTCAGATCTCCTTGGGTCAGTTTTCTAACCTGTATGTTAACGTTTATTGCTAGTTTCCCATATTACCGGCGATCGCACACCCTAGCAGCAACCTAGCAAAATCCTTAAGACTGGCTTAAATCCAGCACCAGCGACCTGAAGGGCGAGTGATAATAGCTTGCTTGCTAGAGCCGGAAATCTTAAGCTATGTATATGAATAAAAACTTCCTTTTACATCCTGACTTTAACCCTGAGTCCAGTCACCCGGGCGCAAACAGCGGCAGGCATGGCCTTGGAGTCAGGATGCTAGCGCAATGCGATCGCCCCTAACCCTCTCTGTAGGGCTATTTCTATGGGGTATCCCCCCTGGAAAGCACCGTTGGCTTTAAAAATTGTCTGTCGATATAAACCTGATACCATAAGTATTCCGAATCCACTTGCTCTGACAAGTGCGGAGGGGTGAAAACGGGAAGGTTAAATAGGAAAAAGTTTGGAAAAGCAAGCTCCTACACCAGAAGTTTTAGTTTGGCAACTCATCGGCACATCTCTAGCTGTGCTGCTGATAATCTTGTTGGCAAATTTAGGCGTTCGTCAGTGGCAGTTACAAGACCCTTATATAAAACATGTCTTGTCCCTGACGGGCGATCCAATTCGGGGTCATGCTATCTTTCAGATGAACTGTTCTGGGTGTCATGGGTTACAAGCCGATGGTCGCGTTGGCCCCAGTTTGCAGGGAGTTTCTAAGCATAAGTCAAAAATCGGTTTGATTCATCAAGTCACCAGCGGTGAAACGCCACCGATGCCGCAGTTTAAACCTAATCCGCAAGATATGGCAGATTTGTTGAGTTATTTGGAAGAGCTTTAATTGCTAATTGCTAATTGCTAATTGCTAATTTGGAAATTTTGTAATCGTTGGTGGCTCTTTGGTGTTTCTCATTCATCTGTTACTTTCCCTCGCATGTTTTTAATTTGCGCTCGCTTGCTTTTACTATCCAAACGTTTTCTTTGAGAAGCTCGCGTCGGTTTGCTTTTTTTACGGGGTTTGGGCAGGGCGATCGCACTCTTAATCAATTCTTGCAATCGTTGCAATGCCTCTTCCCGATTCTGCTCTTGGCTGCGGTGTTCCTGAGCTTTGATGACGATGACACCTTCCTTGGTAAGGCGTTGATCGCTCAGTTTCAACAGTCGTTCTTTGTAACAATCGGGCAGCGAGGAAGCCATGATGTCAAAGCGCAGATGAATCGCTGTTGCCACCTTATTTACATTTTGTCCCCCCGCTCCCTGAGAGCGAACCGCACTCATCTCAATCTCATGCTCTGGAATGGTGACTGTGTTGGAAATTTGCAGCATAATTCAACAATTGTGGACAGATGAGATTTCGCTTTAACTAACTCTTAGCTTATCTCTTAGCAGACTATTGCGCTCGCATTATCTTTGTTGTTTTGCTTTCTGTCGTTCTCGAGCGTTAATCAGATAGCCGAATCCAGCGCGAGCGAGGCGTTGAATGAATTCATCGAGTGTATTTCCCAGACTTATGGCAGTTTCTTCTAAATGCCATTGATGCGCTGCAAGTTGTTTGAGGAGATAGGCTCTTTTGGTTTGCGCTTCGGAAAGGCGATAGGTTTTGAGATATTCCAATTGCCCGTTTTCTCCCACGATCGCTTCTCCCATATGATTCTCAGATTTCAGATGCAAATCCGTTATAAACCGTTGCAGCGTAAATCCACCTGCTGTATAGATTCGCTTGCTTTCAATCGGTCTTCCTAGGAGATTGCTTGCCATGAAACCTTGAAATTCTGCCCATTGCGATCGCATTATCGCCAGTGCTTTTCCCTTTCCAAGTCATTTACTTTACTTTCATCAATCTCTGCTTCAATAGGAGTTGTTCTACCATGTCAACCATATTGATAGATTAATTCACTAGAGAAATCTTGCAGCAAACTGCTATGTAAGGCACGATAATCTTCTGGTGTAGGTACTACAAATGCTGAGGCAAGACTTTCAGAAACAAATAGTAAAACGCCTACTTGATGTTCGTGAATCTCAAACACCCGCAGCGCATCCTCTAGCGCCGGAATCGCGCGTTTGCTAAAGGAAAATTCAACTCGTGGAGAAAGCCCTTGAGATTTGGCGCGGCGCGAGTAGCCTTCCCAAGGGATTTCTGGATCTGAAAAATGGCTCGACAGAAAACCTTCCATTGCTAGGTGTAGGGGCAGAAATCGTAACTGATTCTTTGCTTCCCGCTTCGCCATTCGGTGCATGACGCGCCAACTATTTATGCCGTTGTTATAGAGTTTTCCTTCAGAGATCAATTGTCCGCCCATCGCTGCCACGGGGCTACGGTTATCGCTCCAAGATAGCACCAATCCATGAGGAATGTAGGATATGTATTTGATGCCCCGATCGAGCCTTTCATCATCTTCGTCATAATTGCGTTTTAGCAGTCGCAAATCCTAGGGTACTTGACGGCGCAATAATGGAACGATCCGAACTGCGCCCCAGACTTGAGAGGGAGCAATCTCTAAATTGTCAAGTGCGTTCGCGCCAGCGTTGGGAGGCATAGCGCTGCCAATAGATGTGCTTTTCTAGCCATTAGTTTGCCCTAGAAGTTGCTGTGCCTTAATTGCTAAATATTCCTCTAACTCAGAAAGCGAAGCCGTTCCCTCTGCAAATCGCGCAAAACCAAGCACCGTTGGTAAATCTTCTGCATCGCGCAATCCCACAGTGGGAATCAGCGGGCTGATAGTTTTCAAAGTAAAATCATCGCTGTTGAAAACAGGATTGCCATGGATAATCGAAACTCGCCGCTGCGGATCTAACTTGGTGCGATAAACTCGCAAAATTTCCCTCACCCCACAAGGCGGATCGTTCTCCCAACCATCGGATACGATCGCGATCAAATCCGGTTGTTGAGATAATGCTGCTAGTAACGGCGTTGCTAAATCTGTTTGTCCGCGCGGCGTAACTTGGAGTGGATTGTTAACAGGAATTGTCCAAAAAGCCTGATATTCTTCCGCAGCAGCTTGCAACAAGTAATGCACTGCCAAAGCTATTCCTAGCGGGCGGCGGCGTTTTTCCGACGAGCCTGAACTAGAGTAACTGCAATCGAGAACTGCTGCTACTCGTTTGAGTTGCAATGGCGCTTTCTTTAGGGTTATTCTTGCCGCTCTCATCAACGCTGTTTCTAATTCTTCTCCTCGTTCTTCTAAAGACAGAACATAAAGCGCCAACTTTGTCAAGGGTAAACGATGCCAATCAAGTTTAATTTCTGTATCGGCGCGGTCTGCACTGCCTTGGAGTCGCAATTTCTCTCCTACAGTCATTTGTTGTTCAATTCTAGCCAGAAAGCGATCGCGCTCAATATTATGTTTCATGGCTAAACTTTCTGCCACTGTAAATGGCAGATCGTAAACCGCTTTGGCGCTGTAGAAACCTTGGCGAAACTGTTCAAATAACGGCGTTTTAAATTGACGCTTCCAGTGCCGAAAGATGAATGCACCGAGTTCTTCATCTAATTTGAAATGGGCGTGAGTGGCGATCGCTCTCACTTTTGAGCGGTATTTCACAGCTTGGAATGCTAAGCGATCGCCTCGGCTCGTGAGATAATGATGTGCGATCGCCCGCGCTCGTCGGTTGTTAATCCCCCGTTTGCGTAACTGCTCCAAAAGTCGCCATGCTCGTTGTGGCGGTAGCGCATGTAAAGCCGCAGTAATTAACCCATTCTCTTCCGCTCGATGATTTGGATCTGTTTGTTTTCCCGTTGCCAACAGTTTGAGAATAATCTGAGCTTGATTGAAGTGATTAATTCCAGCTGCCAAAGTGCGAGCATACAGCAGCCGATAATTGCCCATGATGTAGTCGTGCAGGAAATCGATCGACACTCGCTGTCCGTAGGCATCATCATAAAACTCGCGCTGTCGGGTGCAGGCAAGACAGGCATTGATAAACATCACCAAATCTTCCCGTGCCACTCGCTCAAATTGCTGCGCCCATTCTTGTTGCACTGTTCTTTATTTCCTGCTTTCTAAAACCGTTTTCTCTTCCATCTGTAACAGATCCCCCTAAATCCCCCTTAAAAAGGGGGACTTTAACTTCAGAGGTTCGCTTGCTCTGCAAAAAATCCCGTTGCCAAATCTGACGCCGCTTAAAAAGGGGGACTTTAACTTCAGAGGTTCGCTTGCTCTGCAAAAAATCCCGTTGCCAAATCTGACGCCGCTTAAAAAGGGGGACTTTAACTTCAGAGGTTCGCTTGCTCTGCAAAAAATCCCGT